>DATLLQ010000155.1:0-27178 GCA_035537775.1 Vicinamibacterales bacterium
TGTCGCGCTGCTCTCCGAGCGCGCGCAGTATCTGGACTGACGGTTACTCGATCGCTTTGACGATATCCTCGACGACTTTCTTCGCGTCGCCGAACACCATCATCGTCTTGTCGAGATAGAAGAGCGGGTTGTCGATGCCAGCGTAGCCCGACGCCATCGAACGCTTGTTGACAACGACGGTCCGCGCCTTGTGCGCCTCGAGGATGGGCATGCCGTAGATCGGACTGCCCGGCGTCTCGGCCAGCGGATTGACAACGTCGTTGGCACCGAGGACAAACGCGATGTCGGAGGTGCCGAAGTCGCTGTTGATGTCCTCCATCTCCAGCACCTGATCGTAGGGAACCTCAGCCTCGGCCAGCAGCACGTTCATGTGGCCCGGCATGCGGCCGGCGACCGGATGGATCGCGTAGCGCACGTTCACGCCTTTGGCGATGAGCTTCTGCGCCATCTCTTTCACCGCATGCTGCGCACGGGCGACGGCCAGGCCGTAGCCCGGGATGATAATGACGCTTTCCGCGTTCCCAAGCAGGAAGGCCACGTCCTCCGGTGATCCGGATTTGACGCTCCGCTGTTCGGCTGTGCCGGCGGCGGTACCCTCTGCTGCGCCGAACCCACCGAGGATGACGCTGAAGAACGACCGGTTCATCGCCTTGCACATGATGTAGGACAGGATCGCGCCCGAGGATCCAACCAGTGCGCCGGCAACGATGAGCAGCGGATTGTTGAGCGAGAAGCCGATGCCCGACGCGGCCCAGCCGGAGTAGCTGTTCAGCATCGAGATGACGACTGGCATGTCGGCGCCGCCGATGGGGATGATGATCAGTACGCCGAGGACGAACGCCAGGGCTGTCATCGCGATGAACGGCGGCCACTGGGCGTCCGCTTCGGCCACGACGAACAGGATGCCGAACGTCACCATGACGACGGCCATCAGCAGATTGACCAGGTGCTGACCCTTGAAGACGATCGGCGAGCTGGAGAACAGCCGGAACTTCTTCCCCAGGTTGGCGAGCTTGCCGAACGCAATCACGGAACCCGAGAAGGTCATCGCCCCCACGAACGTGCCGATGAACAGCTCGACACGGTTGCCGCCCGGAATCGGAAACGGGATGCTGAACGCGAGGGGATTGCTGACGACGGCGAAGGCTATCAGGACGGCGGCCAGGCCGACCAGCGAATGCATCGCGGCCACCAGCTCGGGCATCTGCGTCATCTCGACGCGTTTGGCCACGTACCAGCCGATGACCCCGCCCGCGGCCAGTGCGACGAGCACCCAGCGGATGTCGTCCGTGATTGCCAGTGTCATGACGACGGCCATCGACATGCCGACGATGCCGAAGCGGTTGCCGCGGCGGGCGGTCAGCGGGTGCGAGAGACCTTTGAGCGCGAGGATGAAAAAGACGCTGGCGACGAGGGAGAGCAGGGCGACAGTGTTGGCTGAGTTCACGCCGCGTGCTCCGTGCGCGTCTGTTTCGGCTCTTTCTTCTTGAACATCTCGAGCATTCGCTCGGTCACCAGGAACCCGCCAAAGGTATTGATGGCGGCCAGTGCCACGGCGACAGCTCCAATCAGCGGTCCCAGTCCGGCGGTGGCCGACCCGGCGGCGAGAATCGCGCCGACGATGATCACGGAGCTGATCGCGTTGGTCACGCTCATGAGCGGCGTGTGCAGCGCCGGCGTGACGTTCCAGACCACGTGATAGCCGACAAAGATGGCCAGCACGAAGACGGTGAGGTTGGTGACGATGGGATCGACGGCGACTCCGTGCATGCCGGGTCTTAACTCCTCACGACGGCGCCGTCTGTACAGACGAGCGTTCCGGCGATGATTTCGTCCGAGCGATCGAGCTTCAGCTCGCCTGTCTTCGGATCGGTCAGCAGGTTGATGAAGTTCAGCAGGTTCCGCGCATACAGCGCACTGGCGTCGGTGGCCACGCTCGAGGGCAGGCTCGAGGGCGCCAGGATCTTCACGCCGTGCCGGACGGTCAGGCGGTCCGCCTCGCTGCCGGCGCAGTTGCCCCCCTGCCTGACGGCAAGGTCCACCACGACGGATCCGGGCTTCATGCCCTTGAGCGTGTCGTCCGTGACGAGCAGCGGCGCCTGGCGGCCGGGGATGAGCGCGGTGGTGATGACGATGTCGGCCGCCTTGGCGCGTTCGGCGATGAGCGCCGCCTGGCGCTGCTTGTAGTCCTCGCTCATTTCCCGCGCGTAGCCGCCCGAGGTCTCGGCCGAGCGCTTTTCCTCGTCCGAGAGCGCAACTTCCACGAACTTGGCGCCCAGCGATTCCACTTGCTCCTTCACGGCCGGGCGGACGTCGAAGGCCTCGATGACCGCCCCAAGCCGCTTGGCGGTGGCGATCGCCTGCAGCCCGGCCACGCCTGCGCCGAGGATGAGCACGCGCGCCGCCTTGACGGTGCCGGCCGCGGTCATAAGCATCGGCATGAAACGGCCGTATTCATTGGCGGCCAGGATGACCGCTTTATAGCCGGCGATATTGCCCTGCGATGACAGGACGTCCATTGCCTGCGCCCGGGAGATGCGGGGCAGCAGCTCCATCGCGAAGGCTGTGACGCCCGCCTGGGCAAGAGGCTCGACACCGATGTGCGGGGTGAGCAGGCCGACAAGAATGTGGCCCCGGCGCAGCTGCGGAAGCTCAGAGTCTTCCGGCCGCCGCACCTTCAGGATCAGTTCCGACTGGTTGTAGACGTCCGCGGCGCAGCCAAGCGTGGCGCCCGCGGTCACGAAGTCGGTATCGGGAATGCTGGCCTGAGCCCCGGCGCCGCTCTCCACCATGACGGCGTGACGCCCGCCGGCGCTCAGCTTCTTGACGGTCTCGGGCGTCGCAGCTACACGCGTCTCGCCTGGATAAATCTCGGCAGGGATGCCGATGCGCATCGAGTTGAACCCCTTGTGCTGCCGGATTCAACCTCATGCCCCGGCCAGTCGATCATTCTATACGGACTAGCTGAGCCTTCAATCAGAATGTGCCGGCGCCAAATGTGTCGCACGCCTCCAGCCGCCCGTTTTCCATCCCGCGCCGCAGCCACGATACGCGCTGCTCCGACGAGCCGTGCGTGAACGATTCGGGTACGACGCGACCCTGAGACTGACGCTGCAGCCGGTCGTCGCCGATGGCTGCTGCCGCGCGCAGCCCTTCTTCTACGTCGCCAGGGTCCAGCAGGCCCTCTCGCGCGGCGTAGTGACCCCAGACGCCTGCATAGCAGTCTGCCTGCAGTTCCTGGCGTACGGAGAGCTGGTTGGCCTGCCGTTCGCTCATGCGCGAGCGGGCAGCCTGGATTCGATCAGACACGCCTGTCAGCGTCTGCACGTGGTGGCCGACCTCGTGTGCCACGACGTACGCCTGCGCGAAGTCGCCAGGCGCGCCGAAACGGGTGTCGAGGTCGTGGAAGAAGGAGAGATCCAGATAGACCTTCCGATCGGATGGGCAATAGAAGGGTCCCATCGCCGACTGGCCGACGCCGCACGCGGACTGCGTCGCGTCAGTGAAGAGGACGAGGACCGGCTCCTGATAATTGGCGTTGTGGTCCCGGAAGACCTTGTTCCAGACGTCCTCCGTGTCCTTGAGCACCACGGAGACGAACTTCGCCCGCGGGTCGTTCTCGAGGCTCTCGCCGCCGGTTGTGCCGACCGACTCCGACGACGGGGGAGACGAATTGATGACGTCAGTCGGGTTGGTCCCGGTGAGCATTGAGAACAGCAGCAGCAGGACGAGCCCGCCGATGCCGCCGCCAACCGGTAACGCCATCCCCATCCGCATTCCCCGTCGATCCTCGACGTTTCCGCTGCCTGCTCGTCCCTGCCATTTCATGTGGCCACCCTCACCCACGCTGAATGCAGCAAAAGTGCCGGTTGAAACGGCTCAGTTATGATGCGTTGCGATGGATTTGCAACTGAACGATAAGGTGGCGATCGTCACCGGATCGAGCCGCGGGATCGGTCTGTCGATCGCGCGCGCCCTGACCGCCGAAGGGTGCCGGGTGACGATGTGCGCCCGGACCGAGCCGCGGCTTCGCGACGCAGCCGCGGACGTCGCCCGGACAGCCGGACCGGATCGCGTGCTCGCGGTGTCCGCCGACGTTAGCACCGAGGACGGTGCCGCGCAGGTCGTATCGAAAACCGCTGAGACGTTCGGCGGCATCGACGTCGTGGTCAACAACGTCTCAACCGCTGGCGGCGGAGGACTTCTCGATACGTCGGACGCCGATTGGCAGGCAGCGATCGATCAGGCCTTGACGACGACCGTCCGCGTGTCACGCCTGGCGGTGCCGTACCTGCAGCAGCGCGGCGGCGGTTCGATCGTCATCATCGCGTCAATTTACGGACGCGAGGCGGGCGGCCGGATGACGTACAACGCGGTCAAGGCGGCGCAGATCAGCCTCGGCAAGTCGCTCGCGCAGCAGCTCGCCGCATCGAACATTCGCGTCAACAGCGTGTCTCCGGGGTCGATCATGTTCGAGGGTGGATCGTGGTGGAGGCGCCAGCAACAGGATCCGGCCGGCATTGCCGAGATGATCGCGCGCGAGCTGCCGTTCGGCCGCTTCGGGCGGCCGGAGGAGGTGGCAAACGTGGTCGCCTTCCTTGCGTCACCGAAGGCCAGCTGGATCAGCGGCACGTCAGTTGTCGTCGACGGCTGCCAAAGTCGTTCTTTTTAGGCCCAATCGTACTGACGCGGATCGGTCCGAACGGGCTTCGCTGGTCGGTCCAAGCAGACTTCGCTGGTCGGTCCAATGTCACTGCGGCATGTAATGGCACTTCGCTGGTGACCTCTGTCACGTTCCGCCGTTCCCGACCACATCTGTTGTCAGAGGTCTCAGATGTCCAGTGCAAAGTTGGTGATGCGTATTGTGTGTCTCGCTGGCGCGCTGTCTGGAGCGTCCTGCTCCGGAGGGTTGCCCACAGCGCCAGGTCCCGGAAGCGCCATCGAGCCGACGTTGTCGAGCGGCACGGCTGCCGCCCGAGCAGCCCTAGTGCCTGGTACGTACACCCTGACGTTTCACGATCACCGCGGAAGCGAAGTGACGACGCTGCCCGTGCTCAACGAACTGGTTCTCAAAGCCCGTGTCACTGACAACCTGGGACAGGCAGCTCAGATGGGCACGGTGACATTTGAGTACTGCTCGCGTGGTGGACGGCCAAACGACATTACCAACGCCGACGAAGCTCCACTGTCCGAGTGCGCGGCTGGCACAGCGACCTGGAGGAGTCTGCTCCGCCTCTCGGTCAACCAGCTCGGAGAAGCAGCCATGAACTTTGGCCTTGTCCGAATCCCGCGAACGATCGGTTTTCGATTCCGATACCAGGGAGGGAGGCGCGCAGGTATCGCCGACGGCGTAGGCGGACCGCGCGATATCGGATTCACCGCGCCATGAGCTCGTTGCGTATGCCTACGGAGGCCGTGCATCGGATGCTTCGTCCGCTCGTCGTTGCGACTCTGACAGCGGTTGTGGGCGCGGTGTGCGCTGTCCTCGCGGCCGAGCCTGAGGCCTGGGATCCCTCGCGGGGCCTTCTGCTCGAAGGCACGGTCGTCACGATGAACGACTCCCGAGAGGTGCTCCTGAATGGCAGGGTGCTCGTTCGGGATGGGCGGATTGCCGCGGTATGGGACGGCCCGATTCCGCCTGCCGGTGTCGATTTCGGCTCGGCCGCGCATGTGGTGCTCGGCCCGAACGCGTTGATCTACCCTGGGTTGATCAATCTCCACGACCATCCGTTGAACAATGCGCAGCCCGTGTGGCAGACACCATCTGCGCACGTTCAGGTCGCGGCCGGACGCCCGACTGGCACCGAACCGTACGCAAACAGGTATCAGTGGTCCGTCAACGGGCCGCCGGAGCAGGCGCGACTCGTGTCATCGCCGCGAACGGTTCTCACGAACCCGCTCGCCCTGGACCTCGCGGCGGAAGTCGTGAAGTACGGCGAAGCGCGGATGATCCTCGGCGGCACGACGGCCACACAGGGCGCGCCGGCCAACCCCGCCTACGACACCATGCTCGCCCGCAACGTGGACAACCTGAATTTCGGACGCGATCGGATCGATAACTACGTCCCGGCGATCGCCTCCCTCGCCGGCGCAGCGCTCTCGGATGTTGTCAATCGGATGGGGCAAGGGCAGCTCGATGCGTGGATTGTCCACCTGGCCGAAGGCGTACAGGACGCGGATCGGCGCCCGGGCGATCCGGTTTCGTCGCGTGCGGAGTTCACGGAGCTGAAGGCGAAAGGCCTGTTGAACGATGCCACCGTCATCGTTCACGGTCTCGGGCTCGAATGGTCCGACTTCTTCGAGATGGCGGCGGCCCCTCCTGCTCGTACCGACGGCGTCGGCGACGGACGCGGCGCCAAGCTGGTGTGGTCGCCGCTCTCCAACCTGATGCTCTATGGAAAAACCGCGTCCGTGTACGACGCGCTTGCGGCGGGCGTGCTCGTCGCGCTCGGCACGGACTGGTCGCCCAGCGGATCGCCGAATCTCCTGGCGGAACTGAAGGTAGCCGATCGCGCGCTTCGGGACGACCGGTTGCTCGGGAGCAGGCGGTGGCTCGTGCCGGCGCTCTCGACATTCGTGAGTACCGGGAAGCAGCGATTGGATGCCGAACTCGCGCTCGATCGTCTTCTCGTCGAAATGGTGACCGTCAACGCCGCCCGTGCTGTTCGATGGGACGACCAGGTTGGATCCATTGAAGCCGGGAAGGTGGCTGACCTGCTTGTCATCTCCGATCCCCTCGTCCACGCGACCCCGCTCATTCCGCCATCGCCGTATCGGGCGTTGATCGATGCGACCGAGGCCGACGTGGCGTTGGTGCTGGTAGGTGGGGAGCCACTGGCTGGCGACGTCGGCACGATGTACTCGCTCAAAGCCGACGACGTCGAAATCATCGAGAGTGCCGCCGGCTGTTTCGCAAAGGCCATCGACGTATCGGTTGCGGGCGTGACGAAAGGCACCCAGTCACTTGCGCAGATGACGGCATTCATCGAGCAGGGTCTGCGCGCGATGGGCGGCGATAATCCACCTGTAGGCGGCGGGCCGTCTCCCTTGACCAACACGTGGAGCTACCTCAGACAGCATTCGCTGGCGGGCGCAGGCTTGAATGACTCGCAGTTCCTTTTCGGCGTCCTGATCCCGACATTCGGTCTGGTGGATGGAAAACTGAACATCGAAGCCATGTCGCCTCCGCCGCTGTTCATGGTTGACGACGACTGGCGTTTGGCGACGTTAGCCGCAAAGATCGATCCTGGGGGCGGTCTTGTCGCCGATGACTCACCTCCGTATCGCCGTTACCCGGCGAACTTCAACCATGTGACTGTGTTCGGCAACCCGTTGAGCGCGGAGGATTTTGAGCGGCGATGGTATTCGCCACGAGGAGCGGCACGCGCGGGAGGCGTTTGCCGATGATCAGTACGAGAGGGTCTGGGCGCTACCTCGACGCTACCTCGACCGACTACTCTGAGATGCCGGCGCCTTTCTCGCCTTCGCCATTGCGACGAGGTCGTGCCGGATCCGGAGCTGGGCGCAGTGCAAAAGGCCCTCGCTGGTCGGTTGAGCTTATGAATGATTCTGACATCTGGCGATCACCCGCTGCCGTCCGCGACATCCTTGCCGAGACGGAAGCAGCCGGCTTCAACATGGCATCCGAAGCAAGAGTGGGCTCGCTGCTGGCGGTCCTGGTTGCCTCGAAGCCAGGAGGGCGGTTTCTGGAACTTGGCACCGGAACAGGCCATGGCACCGTGTGGTTGCTTGCCGGCATGGATGCGACGTCGCGACTCGACACGGTGGATACCGACGTCGACGTGGTAGCGATTGCGCGACGGTATCTTGGCGCAGACCAGCGAGTTGCGTTCCACGTCATGGATGGTGGCGACTTTCTTCGCCAGGCGACGAGCGGGTTCGATCTGATCTACGCGGACGCCTGGCCGGGCAAGTTCACGCACCTCGACGAGGCGCTGGCACTGTTACGGCCTGGCGGGCTGTACGTGATCGACGATCTCCTCCCCCAGGCAAACTGGCCCGCAGGCCACGCGCCCAAGGTCCCCGCGCTGATCCACGAAATTGAGCAACGCGACGAGTTCATCACCGTGAAGCTCGCGTGGGCGTCCGGGCTGATGCTCGTCGTGCGACGACCGTAGGCGCCATCGCCGTGATGTTGCCAAGCTAATCGTAGAACGCAGGCGCCTTACGGACCTTTGACATCGCTCCGAGGTCATGCTGGATCCAGAGCTGGGCGCCGGACTTCTTGAGGAACGCGTCGAGCGCCGCGCGGGACTCGCGCGTCTGTTCGACGTTGAATTCGAACGTCGGGAGCCGGTTGAGCGTCCGCTCTTCGGGGTAGTGATACAGATCGCCCGACAACACGACGGAACCGGTCTTCGCCAGCCTGACGTACAGCACCTGGTGTCCCGGCGTGTGCCCCTTTGCCAGCTTCAACACCACCGTTCCGTCGCCGAACACATCGTGATCGTCGGTGGTGATCAGGACGGTCCTGCCATTCTTCAGGTCGGCGAAGGTCGAAGGCTGCGGCGGGTCCGGTGCCTGCGCGGGAAGCATCGCATCCCGTTCGACCTGACGCGCAAGCCATGTGGACTTCACGAATTGATTGGCGTTGGCGGTGTGATCCCAGTGGAAGTGGGACAACGCCAGATAGGTGATGTCAGACGGCGTGTAGCCAATCCGCGCCAGCTGCGCCTTCATCGTCGTCCGCAGCGTGACCAGACGCTCCTGGCTGTTCGAGAGCACGAGACGGCGCTGCACCGGACGTCCAGACGGCGTCCACGAGTCGTCTGCGATGGCGCCGGTGTCCCACATCAGCGTGCCCTTTGGATGCACGATCAGGAACGCGGTGACCGAGAGCGGCGTCGCCGAGACTTCCTCCTTCGTCAGGCGATACCGGGTCGGGTCTGATTCGAGGATGCCGCCGTCGAGGACATAGAGGCGGACGGATTGAGGAGGCTGCGGAGAAGGCTTCGTTTGCCCCGCGAGAGACTGAACGGCGAGAAGGGCGAGGCAGACAATCAGCGCACCAGCGCCGACCACCGTTGCACCTCGCACCCTTCGCACCTATCGCACCCCTTGCACCCGTCGCACCCTTCGTACCCGGTGCAACTACTTCTTGATCCCGAGCGGCGTGAGGACCTTCTGCACGTACGCCTCGTCAAGCGTGTTCAGCACCTCGGCGCCCGGCCAATCCTTGCTCTCGCCGATGAAGTGAGGCGCGGCGTTGCGCTCCTTCGCGCTGAAGCGCTCCCACTTCGGCAGCGTCGCGCCGGTGGAATCCTTGCCGTTCGGGTCGCCGTTCTTCGCGAAGTTGACCCAGTACGACGACATCTGTTCGGCGATGGCGCGGTCCTTGGCGGACTCCATGGCGAGTTTCGGCGAGCTGCGATCCGGAATCATGCGCGGCGCGTGGAGGTTGTTGAAGACGTAGACCATCTCCGCTGCGTGCGTCGCCTTGAGGTTCGGTGCCGGCGGTTCCACGGGCGGTTCGTGTGTGAAGGTGTAGAAGTACGCCTTCTTGCCAAGCTGCGTCTGCTTCTCGGCGAAGATGCGGGCGTGCCAGGCCATGGCGTCGCGCTGCGCCGTGTTCGTGTTGGTCGCGCCGCCAAACCCGGTGTGCTCGTCCTTGTTGTATCCGGCAATCACATCCACGGGATTCTGTTTCCCGTTCGCGAACGTGACCGACAGATCCTCGGGGATGATCCAGCCATCGATGATCGGCTGACCGCCGCCGAGGCCCATCGTGCGAATCTCCTCTGTTGATCGGGCACGCAGCTCCGCGAGCGAAGGCACGGCCGCTGGAGTCGGTGGAGCAGCGGGGGCCGCCGGCGGTGCGCCACGTCCAGCGCCACGCCCCCGAGGCCCGGCATTCTGTTCGGCCCGCTCGCGCGGTGTCATCTGTCCCATCCCCAGGCCCATCCAGCCACCGCTTTCGGTGATGGCCCGATGGAAGAGCCCCTTGGCTGCGGGTGAACCGGCCAGCATGCCGACAATGGCCGCGCCGGCGGACTCACCGAAAATGGTGACGTTGTTCGGGTCGCCGCCGAAGTTGGAGATGTTGGCCTTGATCCACCGCATTGCGGCGATGGCATCAGCGAGTGCCTGGTTACCCGACGCGTTCCGACCCGACTCCTTCGTCAGCTCGGGATGCGCATAGAAGCCGAAGATGCCGAGGCGATAGTTGAACGTGACGAGCACGACGCCCTTCTTGGCCAGGTTTTCCCCGTTGTTGTGCGGCGTCGAGCCGCCGCCCTCGGAGTAGGCGCCGCCGAAAATCCACAGCATCACCGGGCGCCGGTCATTGGCGCGGTTCGCCTGCGTCCAGACGTTCAGATACAGGCAGTCCTCGCTCATCTTCGGGGAGTCCGGCAGGTCCACCGTGACGTTCACGGGCTGGCGGTTCGGCTGATTCGGCTGGACACAGACATTGGCCCAGGCCTTCGCGTCCCTGACACCGTCCCACTTCGCAACCGGCTGCGGCTCCCGCCACCGCAGGTTCCCGGTTGGCGGTGCCCCAAACGGGATGCCTTTGAAGACGCGCACGCCTGAAGGCAGCGTCTCGCCGGCCACGAGCCCGGCGTCGGTCTTCACCGGGTCGGAAATCGCCGCGGGCGTTGTCATCGTGGACGCCGCGACGGCCGCGGCAATCAGAGCGATTGCAGTCCTGGTTTTCATGCGCGGCTACCTTGTCGGAACGGTGTTCGTGTCGCCAACCGGGAGGCCCCGCTGCTTGCGCGACCCGTTGATGTAGTCGCGAATCGTGCGGTTGCCTTCGTGGCAGTTGTATTCCCACCACTCGTAGCTGTTGTTGAGCCGCAGCGGATAGCGCACGGTGTATGGCTGCGCCATGATGAGCGGGTCCTCGATCTTCATTTCGTAGAGGATGGTGTCGTTGTTCAACCGGGTGAGGCGTTCGGTCGTCCTCATCTGATCGCTGACGGGCCATCTGTTGCCCGCAGGCGAGCCGAATACGCCGATATTGGTCCCCGACGGTCCTTCCTTGTAGTTCGTCGTGGTGATGACGAGCGTGTTGCCTTCCCAACGGCCGCGCGGTTCACCCATGTACTGCTTGTGCACCGGCTTGAGCGGGGGACGGCCGTCCGTGTAGACGATGCGATCCTCGTGGATCATCTCGAGGTTGAGCACGACCATGCCGGGCGCCTGGATGATGTTGATGCCGTTGTTGTAGCGATACGGCATCATCGACGTCGGCATGCCGCGCGTGATGCATCGGTCCCAGCTGTCGAAGTCCTCAGGCGCATCCCAGATGGCAAGTTTCTGCTTGCTTCCCGGGGGCGGGATCTCGGTGGTCTCATCGGCCGTCTGCCAGCTGCTCTTCATCAGAGCCGCGCGCCGCTTGCCCTCGGCGGTCAACTCGGGCAGTTTCCCGTTCGGCGGATCGACGATCATCGACGTCTGACGCTCCGGGAAGGTGGGATCGCTCGCGCTGCTCTGCAGCGCCGCGCCTAGGCTACCTGTGCCTGTCGCGAGGGCCGCGATTGCTTGAGTGGTGGCATTGCGTACGCCTGTGGCCCGCTCAACGTCAGCCTGATAGACCTCTGCTGTCTTGAACAGCGGCGGATTGTTGGGATCGCACGGAGGAGCCGTGGGGGCAGGAGCTGCTGCAGGAGCCGGCGGGGCGCCACCCGGGCCGCCGCGTCCGGGACCACCACCACGCGGACAGCTGCGCACGAGGTTCAGGCCGTGCGCAATCGGCCAGACGCCGGTGAGATCCGGATCGCCCCACGGAGTACGCGGATGAACCCAGCCCTTCGGTGTTTCGATGAAATGGTTTGCTTCGCTGGGTGCGACACCTGGTGAAGGCTGACCTGGCGACTGAGCGTTCACAGCGGCAACAATGACCCCTGCGGAAAATACCCCGAGTACGACACGACTTGCGGATTTGGATATGAAGACCATCCGGCGATCTTACCCCGCGCGACTTGGCCAGCGCGACCATTCCCGCCCCTCGGGCACGTCTCATGCTGCTCATTCCCGATTGCATCGAGTTGCGTAGTTGAACAAGACAGGAGGGGACTGTGGCGGTAGCAGGAGAGCAGCGCATGGGCGCAGGGCCAGTCTCAAGTCAGCCATTCCGCTGGCAGGAAGACGAAGACAGGAACGGGCGCATCAACGTCGGCCGCGCCGAGCGATGGCTCTCGCTGGCCGCAGGAGGTGCGCTCGCAGCGTACGCGCTCAGGCGACGAACACAAGCGAGCGGTGCCGCCGCGCTGGCTGGCAGCGCCCTGATGTATCGCGGTGCAACGGGACACTGCCATATTTATCAAGCGCTCGGCATCAACCACGCCGCACACCACGCCACTGAATTGGGAACCGGCGTCATCGCGGATCGCGGGTCCGACACCCGGGCACGGCTGGGCGGGCAGCGCGGCACGCTGGTGGAAGAAGAGGTCTCCATCAATCGCCCGATCGCCCAGGTCTATCGCTTCTGGCGCAACTTCGAAAACCTGCCGCGCTTCATGCGGCACCTCGAATCAGTCGCCATGCGCGAGGAAGGCGTGTCGCACTGGGTGGCTCGCGGCCCTGCAGGGACGAGAGTGGAATGGGATGCGCGGATCATCCACGACGTCGACAACAAGGTCATCGGCTGGCAGTCGCTCGAAGGCTCAAAGGTGGCGAGCGCAGGCTCGGTGAACTTCGACGAGACGCCGCAGGGCACTCGCGTCCGTGTTCGTCTCCAATACAGCCCACCCGCCGGCAAACTCGGTTCCGCCATCGCGTGGCTGTTCGGCGAAGAACCGGCTCAGCAGATCCGGGAGGACCTGCGGCGGTTCAAGGCGTTGCTCGAGACCGATGAAGCTAGTTGGTAGTCGGTAGTCTGTAGTCGGGAGCTCGGCGTTAGCGCTTCTTCCCGACAGCAACCAGAGAGGAGCCGACCGGGGGCGGGATCATCCGCTCCAGCGGCAGGGCCCACGGCGCCACGAATCGCTCGAACAGCTTGACCTGTCCGATGCTGTGGTGCCGTGTCTTCGTGACGTGCGAGTTGTACATCCATCCAATCAGGCCGATCAGATTTGCGTACTTGAGACTGATCACGTCGAGGCCGGCGGCGGCGAACGCGCTCGAGAGAGTGCGCTTCGAATAGCGCCGGTGGTGTCCGAGCTCGGCATCGAGCGGTCCGTAAGCCGCCTGAATCGCCGGGACGTAAATCAGCACATGACCGCCCGGGACGATGACGTCCCTGAACATCTTCAAGGCCGCGACGTCGTCTTCGATGTGCTCGAGCACGTTGACGCAATAGACGGTATCGAGCTGCTTGAGGCGAAGCTCGCCCAGATCGCATTCCTCGAGATGGCAGGGAAGCATGGTGAACTTCGGCTCGGCGCTCATCGCCGGTCCGAGCCGGGCGACACAGTTGGCGTTCGGCTCGACGCCAATCACCAGATCCGATGTGTGAACCAGCTTGCGGCTCATGGTGCCGATGCCGGCGCCGACTTCGAGGACACGCAGGCCGATGAATGGCTTGAACAGCCCGAACACGTACTCGCCGTACCGGTGGGCCTCCTCGATGATCTCGAGGTCGTCCGCGGCGTATTCGTGCTGTGTCTGATCAAAGCGCCGATCGACGTGTGCGCCGTTGCTCACAGAATTAACCGTAGCACGTCAGGCCAGTTTCCGCATTCTGAGCGACGCGAGTGCAGAGATGAGAATGACCACGCCAACCGTGATGATCGACAGATCCAGCAAAGCGTACAGAAACGTGCGGCCGAGCAGATCGTACAGGCTCAGACCGATCGCCGCGATTGACACGACCGTCAGCACTTGAAGCGCGCGCGGGAGACGGTCGATGTCGTTGACAACGTACGCCAGCGCCATCGTCGCCAGAATCACCACGTAGTCCCAACCCTGCGGCGAGAGGAGAGGCGTGATTGCCAGGAGCATTCCTGCCTCGAGGCCTTCTGGCTTCGTGATGCCGCTGCGGCGGAGGAATACGACCGCCGCCACCGCCAGAAGGGCGATCGACGAGATTCCCGCCAGCACGCCCGCGGTGGACCCGATACCCAGACGCTTCGCCCACAGCGAAGCGAGCGAGACGTTGTCGGAATGGAGCAGCGTGCCTTCGGTTGTCGTCGTGACGGTTTGCCACCAATCTCCGAGCAGCGCCAACGCGTCGGAACCATAGATCGCGAAAGGAAGCACGGCGGCGATGGCAAGCCCGGCACCCAGCGTGGCGATTGAACGCCCGCGGCCGCGGGCCACGAGCCATGGCGCCAGAATCAACGCGTAGGGCTTGAGCACGATGGCGAGCGCCACGAGGAATCCTCCGGCCGCCTCGCGGCCAGAGTGAAATGCCAGGATGGAGCACGCGGCGACGAGCGCGACGAGCGTGTTGATCTGCCCGAGGACGAGATCCTCCGCATAGTACTTGCCGAGCCCGATCAGCAAGGCCGCGATCAACAGCCACACAGGCTTGCGGCGATGGGGCAGCACCGCGACAGTCAGCGGCAGCAGCGCGGCCAGCGCCGCTGCGGACATCGCAAACCAGACGACTTTGGCCACGGCGACAGGCATGAGGCCGAGCGGAATCGCAAGGACCGCGAACGCCGGGAAGTACTTGAACTGGTAGTCGGCGTCCGACGCGCGGTAGAGAGGTTCCGCCGCTGCCGCACGTTCGCCTGCACGCCGGTAGACCTCGAAGTCCGGCATCCGTGACGAGGCTTTCGCGACGAACAGCCAGACGCCAAGCGTAGTCAGGGCAATCGCAAGCGCCACGCGCCAGGGTCGGGCGTGGCCTGTGTGCGGGGTCACCCGCCTACTTTAGAGGAAACGCGATCACATTTCGTTGTTCTCGATTGCTGCCCGGTACGTGCGGGTCGTCAGAGACGAGGGTGCCCAGGCGGACTGGCTGTTGCGACCGAGTTTGAGGCGGTCACCTTCGACGCCCGTCGACGGCGGCAGCAGCCCGTTGATGAAGGTCATCGCTTTCGCAAACAGCTCCGGCGCCATCGTCCGCGCCAGGATCGCGAGTTTGGCCTGCAGGGTGATGACGAGCTCGGCGTCGCCACGGCGGCAGGCTTCGAGGATCTGGTATGCCGCACGCTCGGCATCGATGGTCGCCAGCGGCAGCGAATCGGAGATTGCGAACCACGCGAACTCCTCGGGATGGCGGCCCTTGAACGTGGCGTTGAGCGGGGAGCCAGTGCGCATCAATCCCGGGAAGACGGTGGTTACGAGGATGCGATGACGAGCGAGCTCGTACCGCAGGCTGTCGGAGAGACCGGCCAGCGCGAACTTGCTGGCGGAATAGGGCACGAGATGCGGCACGCCGATGCGCCCGCCGATCGAGGAGATGTTGACGATGCGTCCCTCCCCCTGATCGCGCATGTGGGGAAGCACTGCAAGCGTCGTGTAGAGCGGCCCCCAGAAGTGCGTCTCCATCGCGTCCTGGTAGTCCGCGAGCTTCATGTGGGCGACAGGGCCCACCTGAATGATTCCGGCGTTGTTGATCAGGACGTCGATACCGCCAAATCGCTCGCGGGCTTCTGCGATCGTCCGCTCGGCGTCGTACCGCCGCCGGACGTCTGCCGGGACGACGAGGATCTCGGCAAACGGCTGGCGTGTGCGGATGTCGTCAACGGCACGCGACAGCTCCTCCTCGCTGCGGGCAACGAGCGTGAGACGGGCCCCCTGGTCCGCGAGCTGCCGCGCGAGGACCAGTCCCAGCCCTCGGGAGCCGCCCGTGATGACGACGGACTTGCCGCCGAAGTCGTAGCTGGTTCGGCGGCGCACCGCCCGGGCGAGGAAGAACGCGCCGACGCCGGCGGCCGCGACGCTCAGATTGCGTTTCTGGGATGGGGTCATGCCGCGTGTCCCTGCAACCTTGGGCCCGAGGACGTTTTCGCCTTATGATCTCCCTCGCCATGCTCCCTGCCAGGCGGACCGATCCTGCTCATGACGTTGCACTTCAGACCGCCCTCGATCGGCTCACGGGAGGCGTAGTCGAACGTCCGGACACGCCTGACGGGTGGGTGACGGCCGTGCGGCGCCTGCCTGCCAGGGCGGCTGAATACGCGCCTTTCCCCGACGGAATCGACCCGGCCCTCCGGGACGTCCTTCGCGGCCGTGGAATCGAGCAGCTCTATACCCATCAGGCTGCTGCGATTGAGCATGCGCTTGCCGGCCGCAACGTGGTCATCACCACTCCGACGGCGTCTGGCAAAACTCTCTGCTACAACGCGCCGGTACTGAGTGCCATCCTCCGCGACGCATCTACACGGGCGTTGTATCTGTTTCCGACGAAGGCGCTGGCGCAGGACCAGCTGGCTGAACTGCACGAACTCTCGGACCAGTTGTCGCGTCGTTCCGAGCTCGACATCGGCGTGTTCACGTATGACGGTGATACGCCGCAGGATGCGCGCCGTGCGATTCGCGGGCGCGCGCACGTGGTGCTGAGCAATCCCGACATGATTCACTCGGGCATCCTCCCGCACCATCCGCGGTGGGCGAAGCTGTTCGAGAACCTGAAGTTCGTCGTCATCGACGAGCTACACGCGTACCGGGGCGTATTCGGCAGCCATCTGACGAATGTGCTGCGGCGGCTCCGTCGCATCTGCCAGCACTACGGATCGAACCCGGTGTTCATCTGCTCGTCGGCGACGATCGCGAATCCGCGCGAGCTCGCGGAATCGCTCGCCGAGCAGTCGTTCGAGCTGGTCGCAGAGAGCGGCGCGCCCCGCGGGGAAAAGTTCTTCCTGTTCGTCAATCCGCCGGTCGTGAACCAGCAGCTGGGCATCCGGAGGTCGTATCTCGCCGAGACGCGCCGGGTAGCCGCCGAGTTCGTCAAACGCAAGCTGCAGATCATCGTTTTCACACAGAGCCGGCTGACCACGGAGATCCTGACCACGTACCTGAAAGACGATTTCGATGGCCCGCCGGGCACGCCCGACCAGATCCGCGGCTATCGCGGCGGGTATCTGCCGCAGCGGCGCCGCGAGATTGAGAAGGGCCTGCGGGAAGGGAGCGTGCGCGCAGTGATTTCGACGAACGCGCTGGAGCTCGGCATCGACATCGGCGCACTGGATGTGTGCGTCATGGCAGGCTATCCGGGCACGATCGCCTCGACCTGGCAGCGCGCCGGCCGCGCCGGCCGGCGAAGCAGCAGGTCGGCAGCGGTACTCGTCGGCAGCAGCGCGCCGCTCGACCAGTTCGTCGTGCGGAATCCGTCCTACTTCTTTGATGCGCCGCCCGAGCATGCGCTGATCAATCCCGACAATCTGCACATCCTGGTCGACCATGTGAAGTGTGCCGCGTTCGAACTGCCGTTTACCACGAGCGAGCAGTATGGCCGCCATGACGTGCAGGAGGTGCTGGCCGTTCTGGAGGAGGGTGGCCTGGTGCATCGTGCGGACGCGGGTGAGGGCGACGGGCACTGGCAGTGGACGAACGAGTCCTATCCAGCCGACGCCGTCAGCCTGCGGTCGATCTCGTCGGACAACTTCGTTGTCGTCGACATTACATCCGGCGCGGACGTGATTGGCGAAACGAGCTTCAACAGCGGGCCTCCGACACTGCACGAAAAGGCGATCTACATCATCGAGGGCGCGCTGTACCAGGTGGAGAAGCTGGACTTTGAAGGCCGCAAGGCGTTCGTCCGGCAGATCGAGTGCGACTACTACACGGACGCGATCACGTACACCAAGGTCGCGGTGCTCGAGACGTTCGCAGCCGGCGATGCGGCATCCAGCTTCAGCCGGTCGATCGCGTCGCATGGCGAGGTTCACGTCACGTCACGCGTCGTCGGGTTCAAGAAGATCAAGTTCTACACGAACGAGAACGTCGGGTCAGGCGAGCTCGACCTGCCGGAGCAGCAGATGCACACGACGGGCTACTGGCTGACGGTTCCGCCGGAGGTCATGGGCGCCCTGCCGTATGCTCCCGACGACCGCCGCGATGGCGTCGTCGGGCTCTCGTTTGCGATGCGCCAGGTGGCGCAGCTGCTGCTGATGTGCGATCGGCAGGACATCGGCATCTCGATCGGCAGCGGGGAGCAGGGCGAAGAGACGGATCTGAATCGCGCGGGTTTCCCGGCGAAGGTTTCGGACGAGCCGCGCATCTTCATCTACGACAACTACCCGGGCGGCATCGGTTTCAGCGCGCCGCTCTTCGCGATGCACGGCGATTTGCTGGCGCGGACGCGCGAGTTGATTGCCGGATGCGAGTGCGAGCACGGGTGTCCGACGTGCGTCGGCCCGATCGGTAACACCGGGCCGCTGGCGAAGGTGGTCGCGCTCCGGATTCTCGAACTGATTGGCAGCCGTCAGATACAAGAAGGCGCGGCATGAGCGTGTTGGCCGACCGGCTGCGAGGAATCGTCCGGACGGTGGGAGGCCGACCTGAAGATCGGCCTCTGCCAGAACAGGATGATGCTGCCGAAATCCTGGATGGCGAATGGCGTGAGCTGCGTGGGCAGCGGTTCATGGTGATCGATCGCAAGTACGCGCCTGGCCACCGCCACGGGCATGTCGCGGTCGCCGACACGCTGCCGCCTGACGAACGCTCGTGGCCGCGGTTCCCTCTGCTCAACAACCTGCCGGCGCCTCGCAGCGAGGGCCGGATGCTGTTCGTGGACCTCGAAACCACCGGCCTGGCGGGGGGCGCTGGAACCTACGCGTTCCTGGTCGGATGTGCGTGGTACCAGGACGGAGGAATGCGCATCCGGCAGTTCTTTCTGTCGGACTTCGGGGCGGAGCGTGCGCTGCTCGAAGCCGTTCGCGAGATTGCCGGTCCCTGCGGCGCAGTCGTGACCTTCAACGGCAAGTCGTTCGACCTGCCGCTGATCGAAACGCGCTTCCTCCTGCACCGGATGGAAACACCGTTTTCGGCGCTCCCGCACGTGGACATGCTGCATCCGGCGCGCCGTCTGTGGCGTGAGGAAGCGGACGATGACGACGCCGGGCGCCCGGTGATGAGCCGTCAGGCTGGAAGTTGCCGCCTCACGTCATTGGAGCAGACGCTGTGTGGCTACGTCCGCGAGGGTGACGTTCCCGGCTTCGAGATCCCGTCCCGCTACTTTCATTTTGTCCGCACGGGAGATGCGCGCGGTCTTGCAGCCGTGATGGAGCACAACCGGCTCGACCTGATCTCGCTGGCAATGCTCGCAGCGCATGCGTCGCAGTTGCTGGAAGACGGACCGGCGGCTGCGCGGACGAGCCGTGAGGCGCTCGGGATGGGGCGCCTGTACGAGCGCGGCGGAATGAGCGTCGATGCCCGCGCCGCGTTTCTCCGTGCCGCGGAGCATTCCGAGGGCGACGCCGCAACCCGCGCCGAGGCATGGCGCTCGTATGCCGTGATGTCGCGCCGGGAGCGGCGGTACCACGATGCAGCCGACGCGTGGCGGCGCATCCTCGAGCTGCGCCGGTGCCCGCCGGCCATTCTGCGTGAGGCCTCGGAAGCGCTGGCCGTCCATCACGAACATCGGCTTCGGGACTTCGACGCGGCGCGAACGTTCGCGCTGCAATCGCTGAACTTCAACGCTACCCGATCGCGTCAGGCGGCGACGGAGCACCGGCTGGCGAGGCTAGGCCGGAAGCTTGGCGAGACCGGCGCCGAGCCGATGGCGCTGTTCTGACATCTCACGCGCTGCGTTCCACAGGCAGACCGCCGCGTAGAGGAGCAGCAGGTTCCTGAACACGAGCACCGCCGTTCGCCAGAGCCCGAGCCCGAGCGCGTACTCCCGGCTCGGGTAAAACGTCGGCACGACCACCGTCGCGAAGAAAATCACCCATGCTCCGCGCACCGCCGGTCGCGGGAGATCCGCCCGCCGGCCCTCGAGGGCGAGAGCCGCCAGCGGCACCAGCCATAAGTGGAACTGGGGGCTGAACACGGTGTTGGTCGCGACAAAGGCAACCACGGCAAGCAGCATGAGCGAGGCGACCGAGGCCGGAGTCGAGACAGTCTCGCGGGCAGTCCGTACCGCGGCGGCGACCGCCATGCCGAGGCAGGCGAGCGTGGATACCACCCAGAGGAGACGCGCGGGCCAGAGAAGAAAAGCGGCCAGCGGTCCACCGACCTCGTTCGACGTGCCGATGAGTGCCCACGATGCGTCCACGCCGGTGAAGTGAAGTGCCCAGACGAGGCTGGCCGCCAGCGAGCCCACTTCCAGACCGCGAACGCCGTGGAACGCCGCGAATGTCCACCACGGCATCCACAGCGCAAGCAGCGCCAGCGGCGCGGCGGCCGTCACAACGCCGGCAGCGAACCGCCGCAGTTCCGCCGGGCTCCGCCGCCAGGCCACGACCGCCAGTATGGGAATGAACAACGCCGGGTAGGCCTTTGTGCCCGCGGCCAGCATCATCGCCGTGCCGCCAAGGCCAGGCCAGCCACCAGTGACCGCCAGCACGCCCGCGAGCGACAGCGCGGCCGGGATCGCGTCGTATTTCATCAGCAGCAGGTGGCCGAGCGCGGCGCTGCCCAGCGAATAGACGAAGAACGGAATCAGATCAGGGAAGCCGTTCCGCCCGCGAATAGCGCGCCAAAGCAGCACTGCCTTGATGGCGGCGTCGAAGAACCAGATCTCCAGGCCAAAGGCGAAGCGGAAGCTGGCCACGTCGGCCGGAGACCAGGCGTACGGCGCAAGAAACCAGATGAGGGCGTAGGGCGGGTATTCGAAGACGTGCTCGCCGTAGAGCCGCCCCTGCAGCAGCGCGTCCACGCCGTGCATGAAAATGGGGATCTCGGCGCCCGTCCGGCCGAGGAACTGCCGGCTGAGTACCGGCAACGTGGCGATCGCCAGGAGAAGTGCGGCGGCCGCGGTGCGGGCCGCCGGCGACATCGACACCCAGATCCGATCAGCGCGAGGCATCGGGCGGGTGCCTGCCTGCTGATTACGCGGTGGCTGTCTTGGTGGCCTTTGCGGTCTTCTTCGTGGCAGCGGCCTTGGTCGCCTTCGCCGCCTTCTCTGCGGTCTTCCGCTGCTCGGAGGTCTGCACTCCGAACTTCTTGTTGAAGCGCTCGACGCGGCCCTCGGTGTCGATCAGCTTCTGCCGGCCCGTAAAGAACGGATGGCAGGCGGCGCAGATTTCAAGATGCAGCTCCGGCTTGGTGGAGCGCGTCTTGAACGTATTGCCGCACGCACAGCGGACCTCGACCATTTCGTACTTGGGGTGAATCCCTTCCTTCACGACTGACTCCTGACCCCCTCATGGTCCGGTTTCTGGCTGGGGGCCGAAACAGAAAGTATAGCAAATGCCGCCCGGGCCAGGCAGGCAGTGGCATAGAGCAGCAGGGTATTTCTGAGGAGCAGGACCGCTGTCAGCGGGCCGCCGAGCCCGGCCCCGAACTGCTTGTGCGGGACGAAGGCGGGGACCAGCAGTGTGGCCAGGAACGTGAGCCAGGCAGCCCGGACGGCCTGTGGGGGGAGGTTGCGGCGGCCCTCGAGCATCAGCGCCGCGAGCGGGATCAGCCACAGGTGGAACTGGGGGCTCAGCACGATGTTGGTTGCCACGAAGGCCAGGACTGTCAGCAGCATCTGCATAGCAATGGCTGGCGCCGTCGTCTGGCCAGTGCTGCGGGTCATTCGGAGCGTGCTGAGGATGGCGACGCCGAACGCCGCGAGTGTCGAGACAATCCAGAGGATCCGGGCCGGCCCAAGCAGCGCATCGGCGAGCGGACCGCCCAGCTCGTTCGACGTACCGACGAGCGACCACGTGGCATCGACGCCTGCAACGTGGTGCAACGCCCAGATCACGCTCGCCGCGAACGACTCGACCTCCAGTCCCCGCGTCCCGTGGAAGCTTGCGAAATTCCACCAGGGCATCCATGCCGCGAGGAGGAGCAACGGCGCTCCGGCAGCCGCGACGCCCACTACGAAGCGGCGGAAGTCACTCGGGCCCCGCCGCCACGCCGCAATGGCGAGGATCGGGATGAACAATGCTGGATAGGCCTTCGTTCCCGCTGCGAGCATGGTCAAGGCGCCACCCGTTACCGCGTAGCCTCCAGCCAGGGCAAGGACGCCGAACAGC
Organism: Vicinamibacterales bacterium; assembly: GCA_035537775.1. Lineage (GTDB taxonomy): Bacteria > Acidobacteriota > Vicinamibacteria > Vicinamibacterales > UBA2999 > Gp6-AA40. The sequence goes on from DATLLQ010000155.1 coordinate 21,984, forward strand.
GCGAGCGCGCCCGGAATCGCGTCGTACCTCATGAGCAGCAGGTGACCGAGCGCAGCGCTGCCGAGTGAGTAGACAAGGAACGGGATCAGGTCGGGGAAACCACTCCGCGTACGGAACGCCCGCCAGAGCAGCACCGCCTTGATCGCCGCGTCGAACAGCCAGATCTCGAGGCCGAACGCGAAACGGAAACCCTGAAGGTCGTCAGGAGCCCAGGCGTACGGTGCAAGAAACCAGATCAGCGCGTAGGGCGGGTACTCGAAGATGTGGCCGTCGTAGAGCCGTCCCTGGAGGAGAGCCTCGATGCCATGCATGTAGACCGAGAGATCGCTCTGCGTCTTGCCGATGTACTGCCGGCTGAGAAGGGGGAGCGTGGAGACGGCGAGAAGCAGGACCGCCGCCGCGGTGCGGGTGCGCGGCGACAGCGCCGACCAAATCCGAGTCGCGGTCGCCAACGGCAGAACTATAAACCAGCCCTACTGTCCGCTCTGGCCGCTGCGTTCAGTCGGCGAATCGGTACTTCAGCAGCACCCAGAGTGCAACGACGCCGTCTTTCCAGCCGATCTTCTTGCCTTCCTCGTAGCTGCGGCCGTCGTAGGTGATTGGGACCTCGTAGACGCGGAAGCCTCGCTTGAAGATCTTGGCGGTCATCTCCGGTTCGATGCCGAACCCATTGGACTGGAGGTTCATGCCGCTCAGCACCTCTCGGCGCATGACCTTGTAGCAGGTTTCCATGTCCGTCAGCATCGTGTTGTAGAGCACGTTGGTGAGAAGCGTGAGGAGCCGGTTGCCGAGGTAATGCGTGAACAGGAACACGCGATGCCGGCCGAGGAAGCGCGAGCCGTAGACGACGTCCGCCCGCCCGTCGACGATCATCTCGACGAGCATCGGGAACTCCTCCGGCGAGTACTCCAGGTCCGCGTCCTGAACGACGACGATGTCGCCCGTGACCGCTGCGAATCCCCGGCGCAGCGCCGCGCCCTTGCCCTGATTGTGCTCCTGCAGCATCAGCGTGAAACCAAACTGGCGCTGCAGGGCGACAAGATGTTCGCGTGTCCCGTCTTTCGAGCAGTCGTCCACGATGATCAGCTCGATGCGCATCGGAACGTGCATGACGCGCTCGATGATTTCGTCGATCGTCGCCCGCTCGTTGTAGACCGGCATCACCACCGACAACAGCGGCGAGTCGATCCGCGTACGCACTCCGTGCTTACGGTGGATCGCTGGCTCGATCGTCGGAGTTGCGCTGTTCACGCCGCTAGGACTTGCCCGAGGCCATTGCCGCGAGGAATTCGCTGTTGGTCTTCGTCTTCGCCATCTTCGAGAGCAGCAGCTCCATGGCTTCGGTTGGCGACAGCGGTGTCAGCACCTTGCGCAGCACCCAGACGCGTGTGAGATCTTCCTTCGCCAGCAGCAGCTCTTCCTTGCGGGTGCCGCTCTTGCTGATGTCGATCGACGGGAACACGCGACGGTCGGTCAGCTTGCGATCAAGGTGCACTTCGCTGTTGCCGGTGCCCTTGAACTCTTCGAAGATGACTTCGTCCATGCGCGAGCCGGTGTCGACCAGCGCCGTGGCGACGATCGTCAGCGAGCCGCCTTCCTCGATGTTGCGCGCGGCGCCGAAGAACCGCTTCGGCCGCTGCAGCGCGTTGCTGTCCACGCCGCCCGACAGCACCTTGCCAGACGCCGGGACAATGGTGTTGTAGGCGCGGGCGAGGCGGGTGATCGAGTCGAGCAGAATGACGACATCCTTCTTGTGCTCGACGAGGCGCTTGGCCTTCTCGATGACCATCTCGGCCACCTGGACGTGGCGCTGCGCCGGCTCGTCGAAGGTCGAGGAGATGACCTCGCCCTTGACCGAGCGCTGCATGTCGGTGACTTCTTCGGGCCGCTCGTCGATGAGCAGCACGATCAGGTACACCTCCGGGTGATTGGTGGTGATGCTGTTTGCGATGCTCTGCAGCAGCATCGTCTTGCCGGTGCGCGGAGGCGCGACGATCAGACCGCGCTGTCCCTTGCCGAGCGGCGTCAGCAGGTCCATTACGCGTCCGGAGAGGTTCTCCGGTGCGGTCTCGAGGTTCACCTTCTGCTGGGGATAGAGCGGCGTCAGGTTCTCGAAGAAGATCTTTTCCTTGGTCTTCTCGGGTGGCTCGAAGTTGATCGCTTCGACCTTGATCAGCGCGAAGTAACGCTCGCCGTCCTTCGGCGGCCGGATGACGCCGGACACCGTATCGCCGGTGTGCAGGTCGAACTTCCGGATCTGCGAGGGCGACACGTAGATGTCGTCAGGACCGGGCAGGTAGTTGTAGTCGGGAGCGCGCAGGAAGCCGAAGCCGTCGGGCAGCGTCTCGAGCACGCCCTCGGAGAAGATGTTGCCGCTCTTCTCGGCGCGAACGCGCAGGATCTCGAAGATCAACTCCTGCTTGCGCATGCCGGTGGCGCCGGCGATCTCCAGGTCCTTGGCGATCTTCGTCAGCGCGGAGATGCTCATCTCCTTCATTGCTGACAGCGAAATCGCCTGGGCCGGAGCGCCTTGCTGCTGGCCACCGCCCTGCTGGCCACCGCCCTGCTGCCCACCACCCTGCTGTCCACCACCCTGCTGTCCACCACCTTGCCTGGCCGCCCCAGCCTCGGCGGAGGCGGGCTTGCCGTTCCCGCCGCGCTCGGGCTTGCCGCCCTGCTCGGCCCTGGCGCTCTGCTCAGGCTTGCCGGCAGACTCGGGAGCCGCGGACTTCTCGCCGGGGTTTTTCTCGGGTTTGGCCACGGGCTTGTCCGGTTGTGCGCCGGCAGGCGCGGAGGCGGACGCTTCAGCTGAGGCGGGAGGGGCGGCGGTTGCTACGCCGCCGTTGCCTTTGGCAGGTTTGCGATCATCTTCCACAGTTCATCCAGTCCTTCGCCCGTGTGCGCTGAAACCAGCGGCACGGGGATATCAAACAACGTTTCGAATTGACGAGCGTGGCGCGCCCGTTCGGCGCGCGACAGTTTGTCCACTTTGGTTCCGATTACCGCGCGCGGCAACGGCTGAGACTCCAGCCATCGCCACGCGTCCGTGTCCGACTCGAGCCCCGGATGGCGCGAGTCCACGAGCAGAATCACTCCGCGATGTCCCGGGCGGGCGAAATATGCCTCCGCCAGCCTGCTGAACTCCTGCGCTGAGGCATCACCACCACGCGCATAGCCGTAACCCGGGAGATCCACCAGGAACAGCGCCGGTGCCGTTCCCCGCTTCACGCGATAGAAATTTGCCAGCCTCGTCTTGCCTGGCGCGGCGCTCGTCCGCGCCAGCGAACTGCGCATGAGCGCGTTCAGCAGGCTCGACTTGCCGACGTTCGAACGCCCGACCAGCGCCACCTCCGGAAGGCGTTCCTTCGGGAAATCGCTCAATCCCGAAGCACTGGTCACGAATTCAGCGGAGATCTGCACTTTGAAGGCCTGAGGCCGATGGCCTGAGGCCTAAGGGCTGGTCAAGGAATAAGGCCTCGGGCCTGAGACAGCCCTGAGGCCCTGGGCCTTAGCCCCTGGGCCTTCAATGAGGTCGTTGATCTCCTGCTGGTTCCGTTACCTCCGCGACCACGGGCGCCGCGGGAATCCTGGCCGGCAGCGGTTCCGCCAGCGCGATCTTCAGGACCTCGTCCATCGTCGACACCATGTGCACGTCCAGCGAATCGAGGACGTTCTTCGGGATGTCGGCGAGGTCCTTCTCGTTGTCGCGCGGCAGGACGATGTTCTTGACGCCGGCACGGTGCGCAGCGAGCACCTTCTCCTTGACGCCGCCGATGGGCAGCACCTTGCCGCGCAGTGTGATCTCGCCGGTCATCGCCACGTCGCGGCGCGCGGGGATCTTCGTCAGCGCCGACGTCAGCGCGGTGGCCATGGTGATGCCGGCGGACGGCCCGTCCTTCGGAATGGCCCCCTCCGGCACGTGCACGTGGATATCGATCTTCGAGTGGAAGTCCTCGGAGAGGTTCAGCTCGGCGGCCTTGGAGCGGACGTAGCTGAGGGCGGCCTGCGCCGACTCCTGCATGACGTCGCCAAGCTTGCCGGTCAGCGTCAGCTTGCCTTTACCCGCCATCAGCGTCGCTTCGGTGACGAGCAGCTCGCCGCCGACTTCGGTCCAGGCCAGCCCTGTGGCGATGCCGACCTCGTTCTGCTCCTCCGCCAGGCTCGGACGGAACCGCGGCACACCGAGGTACTCGGTCACCTTTTCCGACGTGATCGCTTCCTTGAACGTCTTGCCCTCGACAACGACCTTGCGCGCGACCTTGCGGCAGATCGAGGAGATCTCGCGCTCGAGGTTGCGCACGCCCGCTTCACGCGTATAGCGCTGAATGACCGTCTGGATGGCATCGTCCTGAACGACGATGTTGTCCGAGGTGAGGCCTGCGCCCTCAACCGCCTTCGGCGCGAGGAAGCGCTTGGCGATCTCGATCTTCTCCTGCTCGGTGTAGCCAGCCAGCTGTAGCACTTCCATGCGATCGCGCAGCGCCTGCGGAATCGTGTGCAGGACGTTGGCGGTGCAGATGAACATCACGTTCGACAGGTCGTACTCAACGTCGAGGTAGTGATCGAGGAACGTGTTGTTCTGCTCCGGGTCGAGCACTTCGAGCAGCGCCGCCGACGGGTCGCCGCGGAAGTCCATCGACATCTTGTCGATCTCGTCCAGCAGGAAGACCGGATTCTGCGTGCCGGCCTTCTTCATCATCTGGATGATCTGGCCGGGGAACGCGCCGATATAGGTGCGGCGGTGGCCGCGGATTTCAGCCTCGTCGCGCACGCCGCCCAGCGACAGCCGGACGAACTTGCGGTTCATCGCGCGCGCGATCGACTTGGCCAGCGAGGTCTTGCCGACGCCTGGAGGGCCCGAGAACGTCAGGATGGTCGCCTTGGGCTTCTTGACCAGAGACCGGACCGCCAGGAATTCGAGGATGCGGTCCTTGATCTTCTCGAGGCCGTAATGATCCTCGTGCAGCACCGCCTCGGCGTGCTTCAGATCGCGGTTCTCGCGGCTCTTCTTGTACCAGGGAACGGCGATCAGCCAGTCAAGGTAGTTGCGTGACACCGTGGCTTCCGCCGACATCGGCGGCATCGCCTCGAGGCGCTTCAGCTCCTGGACGGCCTTCTCCTCGACCTCCTTCGGCATCTTCGCCTGTTCGATCTTCTTCTTCAGCTCGTCGATCTCGTTGCCCTTGTCGTCCTTG
>DATLLQ010000156.1:0-5520 GCA_035537775.1 Vicinamibacterales bacterium
ATTCCCGACAGCCAGTTCAAGGCCGACGGCTCCCCGGTCACCGAAGGCGTCATGTCCGCGACGAAGCCGCTGCTGCCGCAGCTGGCGGCGGCCGGGTTCAAGCCCTCGGACATCACCTACTTCGCGCTCTCGCACTACCACTCGGACCACACAGGCAACGCGAATGCGTTCGCCGGCTCGATCTGGATCACCCAGAAGGCCGAGCGCGACTTCATGTTCAGCGACAAGCCGGAGGGGATCATTCAGCCTGCGACGTATAGCGCGCTCTCACGCGCGAAGGTAAGGGTCCTCGACAACGAAGACTTCGACGTGTTCGCCGATGGCACCGTGCGCCTGATCAGCACACCCGGGCACACGCCGGGACATCAGGTGCTCCTCGTGCGGCTTCCGAAACGGGGCCCGGTGCTGCTCGCGGGCGACCTCTACCACTATCCGGAAGAGCGCGCGAAGGGGATCCTGCCGACGTTCGAGTTCAACGCCGACCAGTCGCGTGCCTCGCGCGCCAAGGTCGAGGCGCTGCTCAAGCAGACCGGTGCGCAGCTCTGGATCGAGCACGACATGGCAACGCACGCGAAGCTCCCGAAATCGCCTGCATACATTGAGTAACAACCCGGAGGTCCGGCTGGAGCCGGGCACTGCGGAGTCGCCAATCGGCATTTTCGACTCGGGCGTCGGTGGCGTGTCGGTGCTGCTCGAGATCCAGCGTGCGCTGCCGGCGGAGGATCTCATCTACGTCGCCGACTCGGCGTACGCGCCGTACGGCGACAAGCCGGTCGACGAAATCCAGGAGCGAGCCTTCCGGATCGTCGAGTTCCTCCTGCAGCAGCAGGTCAAAGCGATCGTCGTGGCGTGCAACACCGCCACCGGTGTCGCAGTCGAGGCGCTGCGTGCGCGATGGCCGCTCCCGTTCGTTGCCATCGAGCCGGCAGTCAAGCCTGCTGCCGCGACGACGAAGACCGGCGTCGTCGGCGTGCTCGCCACGCGTCAGACGATTGCCAGCCCCCGGTTCGCGCGCCTGGCCGAGACGTGGGCGAACGGCGCGAAGATCCTGGCGCAGGCGTGCCCGGGACTGGTCGAGCAGATCGAACAGGGCCAGCTGGATTCCCCGAAGACCCGCGAGCTCGTGACGTCCTACGTGCGGCCGCTCGTCGAACAGGGCGCCGACACGCTCGTTCTCGGCTGCACGCACTACCCCTTCGTAGAACCGCTCATCGCCGCAGTGGCTGGGACAGGCGTCACGATCGTGAATCCGGCCGCTGCCGTCGCGCGCGAACTGCGCCGACGGCTCGCCGAATCCGGGCTGCTCGCCCCCCCGGCACACACGGGAACCACGCGATTCCGGACGAGCGGATCCCCGGCGCATCTGGTAACAATGCTAGCCACGCTCGGCGTCAGTAACAGCCAGGTCACGGCGCTATAATTCGTTCACTTTGGGGCCCTGATTCCTGGGGCCTGAGTCCTTCGAGGAGCTTCATATGGATCGCCGGCTGGTTTCATCCACAGTTGGATTCGTGGCGTTGTTTGCCCTGATCGTGGGCGACATGTCGGGTCTTCTCGCGCAGCGGCGGTCGCAGGCGGTCGTCACGCCGGACGATCCAATCTGGGCACAGGATGGTCCGCCGGTGCCGCAGGAGCCCGCACCGGATCCAGCCAATCCTCCCGCGGGCGGGGATCAGGCACCAGCCGCGCCAGGGCAGGGCCGCGGCGGCCGCGGCAACCAGCCGCGCCCGTACACCCAGGTCATCACCAAGGAAGCACGCACCGACGACGGCATCTTCAAGGTCCATCGCATCAACGATCAGGTCTTCTACGAGATTCCCAAGGCGCAGCTCGGGAAGGACTTCCTCTGGGTGACACAAATCAAGCGAACCGCGCTGGGAGCCGGACTCGGTGGTCAGGCGGTGACCAGCCGCGTCGTGCGGTGGGAGCTCAACGGCAATCGCGTGCTGCTGCGCGAAATGACCTACAACATGGTCGCCGATGCGAACCAGCCGATCGCGCGTGCGGTGGCCAACTCGAACAATCCGCCGATCGTGCGCGCGTTCAACGTCGCCGCGTTCAGCCCGGCCCCTGCCGAGGACCCGGTGATCGAGGTCACACCGCTGTTCCTGACCGACGTGCCCGAGTTCTCGGCGCGCGGCGCCATCGGCGGTCGCGGCATGGATGCGCAGCGCACGTTCCTCGAGAAGATCGTCTCGTTCCCCGAGAACATCAACGTCGAGATCAACCAGACGTTCACCGGCGGCGCGGCTGCTGCGGGAGTGGACCCCGGCGCGGCGCGTGGCGGACTGCGCGGCAACAGCGCAACAGTGGTGACGTCGCACAGCATGGTCAAGCTGCCTGAAGTGCCGATGATGCCGCGCGTGTTCGACGAACGCGTCGGCTACTTCACGCAGAGCCTGTACGACTACGGACGCGCGGACCACCGCGCGCTGCAGCGCACGTACATCACCCGCTATCGCCTCGAGAAGAAGGACCCGGGCGCGGACATGTCGGAACCGGTGAAGCCGATCGTCTACTACGTCGATCCGGCCACTCCGGCCAAGTTCGTCTCCTACGTCAAGAAGGGCATCGAGGACTGGAAGCCGGCGTTCGAAGCGGCCGGGTTCCGCAACGCCATCGTCGCGAAGGAAGCGCCGATGGACGATCCGGACTGGAGCGCCGAGGACGCACGCTACTCCGTGATCCGCTGGCTCCCGTCAACGACCGAAAACGCCGTGGGTCCGCACGTGCACGATCCGCGATCGGGTGAGATCCTCGAGGCCGACGTCGAGATTTACCACAACGTGCAGAACCTCGCGAAGAACTGGTACTTCGTGCAGGCCGCGCCAAACGATCCGCGCGCACGCACGCTCCCGCTCCCCGACGATCTGATGGGCGAGCTCGTGCGCTTCGTCGTCGCGCACGAAGTGGGTCACACGCTCGGCTTCCAGCACAACATGAAAGCCAGCGCGATGTACACGATCGCGCAGGTGCGCGACCGCAACTGGGTGAAGCAGAACGGCCACACGCCGTCGATCATGGACTACTCGCGCTTCAACTACGTGGCGCAGCCGGAAGACAGGATCGACGTCACCGATCTGATCCCGAAGGTCGGCCCCTACGACAAATGGGCCACGATGTGGGGCTACAAGCCGATCCCGCAGGCGAAGTCGGCAGACGACGAGAAGGCGACGCTGGATCAATGGGCGCGCCAGCAGGATCAGACGCCGTACTACCGGTTCTCGACGGCGCAGGCCGCCGGAAGCGATCCGAACGACCTCACCGAGGCCGTGGGCGACGCCGACGCGGTCATGGCCACCACGCTCGGGCTCAAGAATCTGGCGCGGGTGTCGAACCTGCTGCTCACGGCCACCACGACGCAGCGCGGCGATCCCTATCGCGAGCTGACCGAGGTCTATGGCCGGCTGGTGGCGCAGTGGACGCTGGAAATGAACCACGTCACGGCGCTCGTCGGCGGGTCATTGTCACAGCAGAAACACATCGGCCAGGATGGCCGTCGCTTTACGCCGGTGCCGCGGCTGCGACAGCAGGATGCGGTGCGCTTCCTGCTCAACAACGCGTTCGTCACGCCGATGTTCCTCGTGCAGCCCGAGCTGCTGCGGCGCATGGAAGTGACCGGCGCGATCAACCGGATCCGCAACGCTCAGAGCTCGGTAATGAACTCGCTGCTCCAGCCGGCCAGGCTGACGCGGCTGGTCGAGCAGGGCACCGTCGACGGCGCCAACGTCTACACGGCCCAGCAGCTCTTCACCGATCTACGCCGCGGGATCTGGTCGGAGCTGGCGACGCCGGCCCGCCCGATCGATCAGTTCCGCCGGAATGTGCAGCGGATCCACATCGATGCCCTCGATGCGCGCCTGAATGGCGCGACCCCGCCGCCGGAGATCCGCGCGCTGCTGCGCGGCGAGCTGCGGACGCTACGCGCGGAGATCGTTCGCGCGCTGCCGGCCGCGACCGACCGGATGTCGCGCCTCCACCTGGAGGACGCGCGCGATCAGATTGACGAGGTCCTCGATCCGCGCGCGATGCGTGATTCAGCCGGTGGCGGCGGACGCGGCGGCGCCGTGATCATCATCGGCGGCGCGCCGGGCTGGAAGTACGACTGGAACAACGATCCGTTCCTGCTCAACGCGGAGATCTGCTGGCCGGACTACGCGGTGAACTAGGTCCAAGCTGGCTGACGATCGTCGGTCCAAGGAGACTTCGGGGTCGGTCCAAGGCGGCTTCGCTGTCGGTCCAAGGAGACTTCGCTGTCGGTCCAAGGAGACTTCGCGGTCGGTCCAAGGCGGCTTCGCGGTCGGTCCAAGGCGGCTTCGCGGTCGGTCCAAAGCACCTGACGATCGTCGGTCCAAGGAGACTTCGCTGTCGGTGAGAGCGCTGACGACCGTTGCGTTCGTTTGCCTGGCGGCGCGAATCGCGCTCTCGCAGACGCCTCTCTCGTTCGAGGTCGCGTCCGTGCGGCTGAACACTGCGTTCCCTCCTATGGGCTCCGAAGTGCAAATCCGCCCGGAACAGTTCGAGGCGACGCAATACCCACTGCTGTCGATCATTTCCCTGGCGCATGGCATCAGCAGAATCGAAGGCGCACCTGAGTGGCTCCAGACGCAGCGCTACGACATTCGCGCCAGAGCACCGAAACCGTCATCCCGCGCTGAAGTGCTGCAGATGCTGCAGACGCTCCTTGCCGAACGCTTCCGACTGAAAGCGCGCCGGGAGACGCGGACGATGGACGTCTACGGACTCATCGTCGCCAAGCCCGATTCATTGGGACCAGGGATGCACCCGGTGAAGGTCGATTGCGAGACCAACCAGATCACCGAGGGCCCGGATCCAAAGATCTTTCCCGGCTCGCGGCCCCGCTGCGGCAACGCGCTGGTTTCGACAAGAATGGTTTCTGGCCCTGTTCTGATCACACGCCGTCAAGCCGCGGTCACCATGAAAACTCGCGGAAGGCCTCTCCGCCGTCGGGCGACCTGTGTTCGACAGAACTGGCCTGACCGGAACGTTCGACGTGGAGCTGAAATACATCCACGATATGCCGCCCAGTCAGTTCCTGGGCCCCCCGTCGAAGGAACCACCACTAGGCGTGTCGCTCAGGGACGCCATCAAGCAGCAGCTCGGCCTCGACCTCCGCTCCGAGCGGGGACCGGTCGAATTCCTCGTCATCGATTCGATTCAAAGGCCAGACTCGAACTAGCAGCCACTCGGCCGTGCCCGGCAGCGGCGGCTGATCGACCGCCTCTTGCACCGACGTCGCAGCCACCTTGGACCGACGAGGAAAGGCTCGTTGGACCGAGACGTGTAAGGAAGTTTGGACCGACCGGCGTCAGTCAGCTTGGACCTAGCGTTTCCTTTGAAAGAACCTGACCTGGAATTCCTGGACGTTCCGGTTGTGCTCGTCGAGTGTCTTCGAGAAGACGTGCGAGCCGTCGTTGCGGCTAACGAAAAACAGGTAGTCGGCGTCGGCGGGCCGCACGGCGGCTTCCAGCGCCGCCTTGCCGGGTGACGCAATCGGCC
>DATLLQ010000157.1:0-4826 GCA_035537775.1 Vicinamibacterales bacterium
CGCGGCGCCGTGTAGGTATACGGCTTTCCGCCGAAGGCGGTGACGACCATCGGCGGAGGCGTGCCGTAAGGCCGCGGTAGTGCTTGTGTTTGTTGTTGCTGCCCAGAGACGGGAGCGCCGGTGTAAATCGACAGCGCAATGACCGATGCAAGAACGCCCAGCCAACCGAGCTTACGCATGATGAACTCCTTGCGGTCCAGCCGAAGCTCGCTCCACGAGCGAAAGCCTGCCTCGCCGAAGCGAAAGGCGAGGGCGGGGCTGACGGATTCTAACTCCTCGAGGCGCCCGGCGAACGGGCCTTCCCAAAAAGAAAAACCGCGGCCACCCCAACAGGAGCGGCCGCGGTTCTTGTCTCTGCTTCTGACGTTCGACTTACTGCTCGCGCGTGCCTTCGCCGGTGTCTGCGACGCCGCCACGGCCGCCACGGCCACCGCGTCCGCCGCCAGCCGCTGGCGCACCCGGGGTGCAGCCGGCCACTGGAGCGCCGCCAACGCCCGCGCCGCATTCCTGCACGCCGCGGCGTTCGCGCTTGATGCCCTTCGCCAGGTCCGCGGCGAGCTTCTTGTCTTCCTCGCGCTCGGCCGCCAGCGACATCTGAATCGCCGCGTTGCCTGCGTGGCACTCATACGGCAGCAGCTCGCCGCCGTCGAGTGGCGTCAGCGGGAACGACACGGTGAACGGCGCCTGGTAGGTGAGCGGGTCGTCCCAGGTCGCCTGGTACTGGACGATGTCCTCGGCCACGCGGCGGAAGCGCTCGGTGATCTTCATCGCCTTGCTGTGGCGCGTGCCGTTGCCGTTGACGCCGAACGCCGTCAGGTCGGTGAGGTTCGTCGTCTCGACGACGAGCTCTTCGCCTTCCCACTTCGCCGTTGAGTTGCCGAGATACATCCCGATCTTCTGGCTGACGTGCGGACGGCCGTCCGTGAAGAAGATGCGCGTATCGGGCAGCATCTCGTAGGAGAACGCCACCACGCCCGGCCCCTGCACGATGCGGTTGCCGTTACCGTAGATGACATTGAGGATGGAGCCGCCGATGCCGCGCGTGATGCAGCGCTCATACAGCGAGAAGTCCTCCCAGGAGTCGAGCGGGCCCGGGCCGTAGGTGCCCCTCGGCATGCCGCGCGACTGGAGGTTGGCGTTCAGCAGCGGCATCTGGCCGCTCGGCGGATCGACCAGCAGTCGCGTCTGCGGGAAGGCGCGGCGCGCGTAGTCGAACCGGAACGAGCCGTCCGTGCCGGCACCGTCGCTTCTTTTGGCCGCGGCCGTGATCTGATCCTGACGAGCCTTCAAGGCTGCGTCGTCGAGGTACAGCGGCGGAGGACCTACGGGAGCCGCCGGAGCCGCTGCCGCGGGAGCAGCGCCGCCCGGGCCGCCGCGTCCACGCCCGCCGCCGCGTCCGCCGCCGGCCGTCTGCACACCCTGCATGTTGTCGCTCGACCAGACGCCCTGCAGGTCCGGATCGCCCCAAGGAGTTCGCGGCGCCTTGTAATCAACAGCCTTTCCGCCGAATGCGGTGATGACGAGCGCTGGAGGCGTGCCATAGGGCCGCGGCATCGCCTGCTGCTGGCCGGAGACGGGAGCGCCGGCGTAGATCGACAGCGCGAAGACCGCTGCGACAACGCCAAGCCAACCGAACTTGCGCATGATGAACTCCTTGCGATCCTGCTATTACTGCAGGCGCGTAACTGAAAAGAAAGACTGGACGAGATTCTAGGCTGACCGACTGGGTTGTTCAAGGCGAACAGGTGGCCGCAGACGACCCTAACGTGTGGTTTTGTAAAGGTTTTGTAAACTTCGGCGGGAGTCAAACGTGGCGTCGACTGGGTATTCGGGCAAAGGGCTGGGGCAGAAGCTCGGCATCAAGTCGTGGTCGCGCGTGAAGACGCGCAATGCCCCCGCGCACTATCTGCAGCTGCTCGGTGAGCTGCCTGCGGACGCTCAGGTCTCCGCGCGTATCCGCAAGCCGGTCGACTTCGTTCACCTGTTCGCCATCGCGCGCGCGCAACTCGTCACCGAACTGAAGCGGGCGCTCGCCGACATCGAGCAGGATGGCGCGGTCTGGGTGTCGTGGCCGAAGAAGTCCTCGGGAGTCAGGACGGATCTGACGGAGGACGTGATCCGCGAAGTGGCACTACCGATGGGACTGGTGGACATCAAGGTGTGTGCGGTGGACGAGACCTGGTCGGGGCTGAAGCTGGTAATCCGGAAGGTAAACCGACGAACGTAGTGTCCGGCTTGAGCCGGACCTCTCGAAAGCTTCGTTCCGTGAAGTGCAGAAAAACGAGAATGTCGTGAAAAATAAGACGAGGTCACACGGATCAGGCACGGTTTTGCTCGGAGACCCTTCGCTTCGCACCGGATTGGCTTCAGTTGACGCCGGACAGATACCACTTCATTCGGCGTGCTAATGCTTCGCAGGGCAACATAAGAGTTGTCCTCTGCCGCGCCTCTGCGTGTCTCGGAAAAAGACCTGGTTTCCTCGAAAACAGACCTGCGCGCACTGAAAGCAGATGAGTGCGCGCTTAAAGCAGGTGTCGCGCGCCGGGAGTTACTGCCCGTCGTAACCGCGCAGTCGCCGGATCCAGATATTGCGATACCTGACTGGCTGCTGGTGGTCCTGGAGGACCAGCGGGCCTTCCGCGGGCTGCGGTGTGTAGTTCGCGAGCGCGCGGTGCACGGTCGGACCCATCAGTTCCTTGCGGTGATGCAGGAGCACGCCGTTCAGGAACACGGTGAGGTTGGCGGGTTTCACCACCTTGCTTCCTTCGAAGCGCGGCGCCTCGAACACGATGTCGTAGGACTGCCACTCGCCGGGCTTGCGGACGGCGTTCACGAGCGGTGGCCACTGGCCGTACAGCGCGCCCGCCTGTCCGTCGGGGTAGGTGAGGTTGTCGAACGAGTCGAGCACCTGCACCTCGTAGCGTCCCTGCAGGAAGATGCCGCTGTTGCCCCGGTTCTGGCTGTCGCCGCGGACCTGCGCCGGCGCCGCCCACTCGACATGCAGTTGCACGTCGCCGAACGTCTCCTTCGTACGGAGGTCGCCGCTGTTCAGAGCGACCTCCATGTATCCGTTTTCGACCTTCCAGAGTTGTTTGGTGGCGGACCATGCTGCGAGGCTGGTGCCGTCGAAGAGCACGGTCGCATCAGACGGTGCGTCACCGGCGCGCGCGGCCGGTGTGACCGTTGTCGGTCGCGGACGCGCGGGGTCGTGGACGTGATACGTCAGCCCGGGCAGCATCGGCGTGTCCGTGTACCCGAGGTTCTGCGCAATGGTGCCGCCGGAAAGAAGGAGCAGGGCGAGAGGGATCCATCGATGAACGATGAACGATGATCGATGATGTGATTTGGTCAATGGTGATTGCTCCATTGGACGATTTCATTGATGCATTGAAACGATCATCGATGACCACATCAGATCATCCGTCATCAGTCATCGCTCATCGATGATTTCGTCATTTTGCGCGTAGCGCAAAGGCATAAAGACTATCGCCCGCGGCGACGACGACGTACTGCGTGCCGTCGAGCGCATAGGTAATCGGGCCGTTGGTCATCGACGTGTGCAGGCGCGCGTTCCACAGCGGCGCCCCCTTGCCCGCGTCGAAGGCGACGACGTTGGACTGCGCATCGCCGGCAAAGAGCACGTTGCCCGCGGTGGTCAGGAGGCCCGAGCGGATGGCGCTGCTCCCGGTCCACTTGTGGCTCCAGGCAACCTTGCCGGTCTTGTAGTCGATCGCCTGCAGCATCGCCTCGGACCATCCGCCGCGATCGTTCCCTCCCCACCCCTGCGGCTTCTCATCGTCTTCGTTCGCGTAGAGGTAGTACACGCTGAAGGCGCGCGTCGCGTTGGCGTAGAACAGCCCGGTCTGCGGACTGAAGCTCGGCGGCGGCCAGTTCTGCCCGCCGCCCTGATTCGGCGAGACGAGCGCACCGTCTTCCTGCGGCTCCTTCTTCGGGTCGGGAATCGGCTGACCCTTCGCGTCGAGGCCTTTCGTCCAGTTCGTTTTCACGTACTCGGTGCTGCGGATGTTCCTGCCAGTCGCGCGATCGAGGACGAAGAACCATCCGTTGCGCGCGGCCTGCGCCAGGAGCTTGCGCGGCTTGCCGTCAACCTCACCGTCGAAGAGGACCGGCGTCTGCGTGGCGTCCCAGTCGTGCGTGTCGTGCGGCGACGACTGGAAGTACCACACCAGCTTTCCGGTGTCGGGATTGAGGGCGACGATCGACTCGGTGAACAGGTTGTCGCCCTGACGCTTGCGCCCGTTGATCACCGGCTGCGGGTTGCCGGTGCCGAAGAAGATCAGATTGAGCTCTGGATCGTACGTGGTGGAGCCCCACGTCATGCCGCCGGCGTGCATCATCGCCTCGACGCTCGGCCACGTCTTCGCTTCGGGCGTGCCCGGCTCCGGGTAGACCCACCAGCGCCACTGCCGCGCGCCGGTTTCCGGATCGTGCGCCTGCAGGTAGCCGGGGATGTCGAGGTCGTCGCCGCTGACGCCGACGATCACGTGGTTGCCGACGATCAGTGGTGCAGCGGATGCGTAGTAGAACTGCTCGAGATCGCAGATCTCGGTGCGCCACTTCTCGCGTCCGTCACGCGTGTCGAGCGCCACCAGATTGCAGTCGGGCGTCTCGACGTACACGGTGCGTCCGAGCACGGCGACGCCGCGATTGCCGATGTGCCAGCCACCCTTCGAGGGCCACGTGGCGTGCCACAACTCTCGTCCGCTGCGTGCGTCCACGGCCCAGACGTGATCGGGAATCGACACATACATCACGCCGTTGGCGACGACCGGCGTGCCCTTGATCGTGACGACCGTTTGACCGCC
>DATLLQ010000158.1:0-14754 GCA_035537775.1 Vicinamibacterales bacterium
CGCACCCAGAGGCGCAGCAGCGGATCGGTGAAGCTGTAGCGCTTCTGGCGTGACGTTACCAGGTCCACGTCTTCGAGCCAGGAGAGATAGTCCTTGGTCGATCCCGGCGTGCGATGGAGGCGCTGCGAGATTTCGGTGAGCGTCATCGGCTCCTCGTGAGCGAGGATGTCGAGGATCGCCTTCAACGCGCCGTAGCCGCGGGCGCGATGGAGCCGCAGCTCGTAGCAGAAGCAGCACCAGTTGTTGAGCGCGCCCTCGTCCGACAGCAGGGCCGTCAACGCACCAACGGGATCGGCGGTGCCTCCCATCTGCGCCATCGCTTCGCCGATCGCCCGCACGTACGACGCGCGCCCATCGGTCAGCACCTGAACGGACCGGGACAGGTCGTCGCGATCCTCGGTGGCCATCTGCTCGTAGCCGTTGAACGCCGGCGCAAGCAGATCAGCGACATCCGGCGCGGCCAGCGGCGGTACGTGCATGACCTCGAAGCGCGCGGTCGCGTCGCGCAGCAGCCGATGCGCGCGGGCCACATAGCGCGTGGTCAGCACGAAACGGTTCGCGCTTCCGGCAAGCGCCTCCAGCAGGTCGCGCAGGACGTGGCGCAGGCCAGGGAAGCTCTCAAACGTCCTCAACTCGAGCACTTCGTCCAGCAGGAAGGTGCACGGCTCGCCGCCCGGCGCACGCGCCGTGTCGAAGAAGGCGAGCAGCGCGTCGAAGGCGTCGCGGGCATTGGCCGGCGTACGGCTCGCCCCATGCCAGGGGAACGGAGACGAGGAGACGACGGCCTGGAGGAAGCGTTCAGGCGTCGTGGCGCTGCGCTCGACGTCTATATACTGCGCCGCCTGCCGGCCGGCGCGTTCGCGCACGCGCTGCAGCAGCCAGGTTCGCCCCGTGCCGCAGCCACCGAGAACTACCGGGATGCGCGATGGAGCTGAGTCCAGCGCTCCGTGGATGCGCCGTTCGAACCCCGCCTGTGGACCCGTCATGTTGTCTCCTAATGCGGGCGAGTGGATCGCATGGGGATCCGTACGCCGCGAGATTCTGCCGTTGCGATCGCCGCCGGGTAGCCGGCGTCTGCGTGGCGCGCCACCCCGATGCCGGGGTCGCACGTCAGCACGCGTTCGAGCCGCTCGTCAGCCTCGGAGCTGCCGTCGGCCACGATCACCATTCCCGCGTGCAGCGAGTAGCCGATGCCGACGCCGCCGCCGTGGTGTACCGACACCCAGGTGGCGCCGGCCGATGCGTTCAGCAACGCATTCAGGACCGGCCAGTCGGCGATGGCGTCGCTGCCGTCGCGCATGTTCTCCGTCTCGCGGTTCGGCGATGCCACCGAACCGGTGTCGAGATGGTCGCGCCCGATCACGACAGGCGCCGAAATCGCGCCCGCGCGCACCAGCTCGTTGATACGCAATCCGAACCGCGCGCGATCGCCGTAGCCCAGCCAGCAGATCCGCGCGGGGAGTCCCTGGAACGTCACGCGCTCACGCGCCATGCGGATCCATCGACACAGTGCCGGATCATCCGCAAACATCTCCATCGCCGCGTCGTCCGTCACACGAATGTCGTCGGGATCTCCGGAGAGCGCGGCCCAGCGGAACGGACCCTTGCCCTCGCAGAACAGCGGCCGCACATATTCCGGCACGAAGCCGGGAATGTCAAACGCATCCGTGCATCCCGCGTGCTGTGCCTGCGCACGAATGTTGTTGCCGTAGTCGAAGGTCACTGCGCCGCGCCGCTTGAGCGCGAGCATCGCCTCGACGTGCCGTGCCATCGACGTCATCGATCGGTCGATGTAGGTCTTCGAATCGCGCGTCCGCAAGCGGAGAGCTTCAGCAAGTGACATGCCGCCCGGGACGTAGCCGTTGAGCGCGTCGTGCGCCGATGTCTGATCCGTGAGCACGTCAGGAATGATGTTGCGCCGTACAAGTTCGGGCAGCACGTCGGCGGCGTTCCCTTCGAGCGCGATCGATCGGGCAACGCGATTGCTCCGCCATTCGCTGACACGCGCCAGCGCGTCGTCCAGCCGATTCGTGGCTTCGTCCACGTACCGCGTCGCGAGCCGCCGCTCGATGCGGGATGGATCCACTTCAACGATCAGGGCGGCCGCGCCGTTCATCGTGGCGGCCAGCGGCTGGGCGCCGCCCATTCCGCCCAGGCCCGCGGTGACGACCAGCCGGCCGCTGAGGGTGCCGCCGAAATGGCGCTTCGCCGCCGCGGCGAAGGTCTCGTAGGTTCCCTGCAGAATCCCCTGCGTGCCGATGTAAATCCAGCTTCCAGCTGTCATCTGGCCATACATCGTCAGGCCGCGATCTTCGAGGTCCCGGAACGTCTCCCAGGTGGCCCAGGCCGGCACGAGCAGGGAGTTGGCAATGAGGACGCGAGGCGCACCGGCGTGCGTGCGGAACACGCCGACCGGCTTGCCGGACTGCACGAGCAGCGTCTCGTCGTGCTCGAGCGCCTTGAGCGACGCGACGATCGCGTCGAACGCGTCCCAGTTGCGCGCCGCCTTTCCCGATCCGCCGTAGACGACGAGATCCTCGGGACGCTCGGCGACATCCGGGTCGAGGTTGTTCATGAGCATGCGGAGAGCGGCTTCCTGCTGCCAGCCCTTGCAGCTGATCGCAGAACCACGCGGCGCCCGGATGATGCGCGTGCTCACCGTCATGACGTCGTTCAGCGCGCCTCGAATCACCAACCGCATTCTGTCGCGGTCGGATACGTTCAGTCGATCTGATTTCGCGAAGGATCAGAAGGTAAGAATCGCGCGCGAGCTTGTCAAACGATTTTCAAAAAAAAGTTTCAGTTGACATTCATCGCGCATGCGCGTTCAAGTTCGCCGCTCTCGATCATTCGCGTGATCATCTCGATGTCATGCGACGGCGGACGGTCATCGCCGAGCACGGGTACCTGCGTGCGCACGAATGCGTGCACGCGCGCGAGCGCCGGCGACGTCGCGAGCGGTGCGAGCAGATCGATCGCCTGGCTCGCGCACAGCAGCTCGACGGCAAGCACGCGTGTGGCGAGCTCAACCGTGCGCGCGGCCTTCAACGCGGCCGCCATGCTCATGCTCACGTGGTCTTCCTTGTTGCCCGATGTCGGAATCGTGTCCACGCTGGCCGGGTGCGAGAGTGTCTTGAGCTCGGACGTCAGCGCAGCCGCGGTCACCTGCGCCATCATCAGCCCCGAGTGCAGTCCTCCATGGCGTGTCAGAAACGCGGGCAGGCCGCTCAGCGACGGATTCACCAGACGATCCGATCGACGTTCGCTGATCGTCGCGAGCTGTGACATGCCGATGCACAGCAGATCGCACGCCACGGAGACCGGCGCGCCGTGAAAGTTGCCGCCCGACACGATCTCGCGTGTGTCGGCGAAGACCATCGGGTTGTCGGTGGCGGCATTGGCCTCCGCCGCGAACACGTCGTGGGCGTACTGGCAGGCGGCACGCGCCGCCCCGTGAACCTGCGGGGCGCATCGCATCGAATACGCGTCCTGGATCCGTCCGCAGTTGGCGTGCGCCTCGTTGATGCCGCTGCCGGCGAGCAGGTGCCGGAGGTTGGCCGCCGATTCGGCCTGTGCCGGAAGGCCACGCGCATCGTGAATGCGTGCGTCGAACGGCTTCGTCGAGCCCTGGAGGCCGTCGATGCTGAGCGCCGCCACGATATCGGCCGCGCGCGCGAGCCGCTGCCCGGCCGCAACAGCCAGGCCGAGAACCGCCGCCGAGGGCTGCGTGCCGTTGATCAGCGCGAGGCCCTCCTTGGGTCCGAGCGCGACCGGCTGCACGCCGGCGCCTGCCAGCGCCTCTCGTCCATCGATGACGCCGTTCGCGCCGATGACGGCGCCTTCTCCAATCAGGACGAGAGCGATGTGCGCGAGCGGGGCGAGATCACCGCTGGCGCCAACCGACCCGCGCGACGGCACGAGCGGGTGGATGCGCCGGTTCAGCGCGTCAATGAGCAGTTCGAGCGTGCGAAGACGGATGCCGGAGAACCCCTTGGCCAGGACATTCGCGCGGAGCGCCATCGCCGCGCGCACGACCGGGACCGACAATGGTTCGCCGACGCCGGCGGCATGACTGCGCAGCAGGTTGACCTGCAGCTGCGACAGCGATTCGTGCGGAATGCGGACGTCGGCGAAACTGCCGAAGCCAGTGTTGATGCCGTACGCCGGCTCTTCGCGATCCGCGAACTCGTCAACCACCGCCCGGGCTGCTTCGACACGACCGCGCGCGCTGGTGCTGATCGAGACAGGCGCGAAATCGTACGCGATCGCGACCAGCTGATTGAGTGTCAACGAGTGTCCGTCGAGTTCAATCATCGCGAACCGATCTAACCACGAAGCTCACGAAGGTCACAAAGAAAGACATTCAGATATTCGTGTCTTCGTGGTTAACCCTGTGGGCTGTGATTGAATATAGGACCGGATGCCGAAGACCAACATCGCCGTGCTCGGCGCGCAGTGGGGTGACGAGGGTAAGGGCAAGATCGTCGACATGCTGACGCCGCACTTTGCCGCCGTTGCGCGGTACCAGGGCGGCCACAACGCCGGCCACACCGTCTACGTCGGGGGGCGCAAGTTCGTCCTGCACCTGATTCCGTCCGGCATCCTTCACCCCGGCGTGAAGTGCATCATCGGCAACGGCGTCGTCATCGATCCGCAGGCGCTGTTCAAGGAGGTGGACGAGCTCGAGCAGCTCGGGACGTCCGTTGACGGGCGGCTCCTCATCAGCGAGAAAGCGCACGTCATCCTGCCGTACCATCGCGAGCTCGACGTGCTCTCCGAAGCGCGCCGGGGCGAGCGGAAGATCGGCACCACGTCCCGCGGCATCGGTCCGGCGTACGAGGACAAGATCGGCCGCCGCGGCATCCGCGTCTGCGACCTCCTCGGCGATCGCGAGGCGCTGGCCCAGGAGATCCGCGAGAACGTCAGTGCCAGGAACCGGATGATCTTGGATTCGACGCTCGACTGGAATCCGGTCTTCGAGCAGATGGTGGCCTACGGCCAGCGCATGCGCCCGTGGGTCGGCGACTGCTCGCTCTTCCTGCACGATTTGATCAGACGTGGGGAGCCGGTGATGTTCGAGGGAGCGCAGGCGACGCTCCTCGACATCGATCACGGCACCTATCCCTTCGTCACGTCGTCAAACGCCACGGTCGGCGGCGTGTGCACCGGCCTGGGCGTCCCGCCGCGTGCCATCGGCGGCGTGCTCGGGGTCGCCAAGGCGTACACAACACGCGTGGGCGAGGGACCGCTGCCGACGGAGCTGTCGGGAGCGCTGGCCGAGCGGCTGCGCGAGTCGGGGCAGGAGTACGGCGCGTCAACGGGGCGCCCACGACGCTGCGGCTGGTTCGACGCCGTGGTCGTCCGCTACTCCGCGCGCGTCAACGGGCTCGACGCCATCGCGCTGACGAAGCTCGACGTGCTCGACGGCCTCGATGAGATCCTGATCTGCACCGGCTATCGAACGAGCCAGGGAATCGTCACCGATTTTCCGGCGGACCTGAGATCGCTGGTGAACGCCGAGCCGGTCTACGTGCGTGTGCCGGGATGGACGACGCCGACCAGGGGTGTCACGGAGTTCGACAAACTGCCGGCCGAGGCGCAGCGCTACGTCCACAAGCTCGAAGAGCTGACCGGTGTGGCATGCGCGATCATCTCAACCGGCTCCGACCGCAGCGAGACCATCGTCAAGAACGGATCGCTGGTCGAGAACTGGATGGACTGAAGCCAGATGTAGTGTCCGCCTTCAGGCGGACCTGAAGGCAATTACGCTGTGATGGTTTCGATGAAGCGCGCGACCATGTCCGGAGCCGCGTCGTAGAAGTTAATCCCGGCGCGATACCGCGGTCCTTCCTTCGGCATCTCGAACGAAGCCCATGCCACGACGCCGTTGAACCGGACCGGGCGTCCGGTGTCCTCGAGCGACATGCGAACGCGCTGGTTGGGACGCAGCGACACGGACGACGTGACCTGCGCGCCGACGACGGAGATGTTGATGAGCGTGACGGGCGTGCCGTCGATCATCACCTCGATGTCCCTGCTGATGACCACGCGCGGCGCGCGGCGGGTGTCGGGTGGGACCACCGGCAGGATCACAGGTTCGGGACCGACGCCGCCATCAGACTCGCGAGAGCGGACCACCTTGCGAGTGTACCGTAAGTCACGCGGGGGCCGATGCAAACGTGGGAGCGTTCGTGAGTGAATTCGCGGTGAAGTGTGAACGGCTGCGCAAGGCGTACGGTCCCGTCGTGGCCGTCGCCGACGTCTCGCTGTCCGTCCGCCGCGGCGAATGCTTCGGCCTGCTCGGTCCCAACGGCGCAGGCAAGACGACGACGATCGAGATCCTGGAAGGGCTGCTGTCCGCCGATGCGGGCGACATCGAAGTGCTCGGGCTGCGGTGGTCCCACCACGCCGACGAGCTGCGGCAGCGGCTGGGCATTCAGCTCCAGGAAACGCAGCTGCCGGACAAGCTCACGGTCGAGGAAACGCTGCGCCTGTTCCGATCGTTCTACGCGAACGGGCGGACGGTCGAGGAGCTCCTCCAGATCGTCGGCCTCGAAGGAAAGCGCGCCAGCCGTGTGGGGAAGCTCTCAGGCGGGCAGAAACAGCGGCTGTCTCTCGCCTCCGCACTGGCTGGCAATCCCGATCTCCTGTTTCTCGACGAGCCGACCACCGGGCTCGACCCGCAGTCGCGCCGCCAGCTCTGGATGCTGCTCGAACAGTTCCGCGAGCGCGGCGGCACCATCCTGATGACCACGCACTATATGGAGGAGGCGGAGTATCTCTGCGACCGCGTGGCGGTCGTCGATCACGGCCGCATCATCGCCGAGGGCGTGCCGCAGGAGCTGATCGCCCGTCTCGGCGAGCCGAAAGTCATCACCCACCACGGCACACTCGAGGACGTCTTCATGTCGCTGACCGGACGCCACCTGCGCGATGAGTGAACCGTCATCGCACCCGCTCGTGCAGCTGACGCTGGCGCGGATACGCGAGTTCCTCCGCGAGCCGGAAGCGGTGTTCTGGGCCTTCGTGTTCCCGATCGTCATGTCGCTGGCGCTTGCCTTCGCGTTTCCCTCAGAGGCCACGCGCAACGTGCTCGTCGGGCTGGAGCCCGGCCCCGCCACGCAATCACTGCGGGCGACGCTCGTAGCCAGCAAGGGCATCACCGTTCGCGAGATCCGTCCGGACGACGAACGGCGTGCCCTGCGCGAGGGTACGGTCAACGTCGTGGTCGTGCCCACGACCCCGCCGACCTACCGCTTCGATCCGGCCCGTGAGGAAAGCCTGCTCGCGCGGGCCGTGGTGGACGACGCGCTGCAACGCGCAGCGGGGCGGGCCGATCAGTGGACCGCGCGCGAGGAGCCGCAGCAGGTTGCCGGTTCGCGCTACATCGACTGGTTCATTCCGGGCCTGATCGGCATGGGCCTCATGACCAACGGCATGTGGGGCATCGCCTTCGGCATCGTCCAGGCGCGTATGCGGAAGCTGCTGAAGCGGATGGTGGCGAGCCCGATGAAGAAGAGCCAGTACCTGCTCGCGCAGCTCCTGGCGCGGCTCCTCTTCCTGCCAGCGGAAGTGCTGGTGCCGCTGGTCTTCGCGATGGTTGCCTTCGGCATGCCGGTCAACGGGAATCCGCTGACGATAGCCATCGTGGTGCTCGCTGGCGCGTTCTCGTTTGGCGCGTTCGGGCTGCTGATGGCGGCCCGCGTCCGCACGATCGAAGCGATCTCCGGGTTGATGAACCTCGCCATGCTGCCGATGTGGATCGTCAGCGGCGTGTTCTTTTCGTCGTCGAACTTTCCGGACGCGATCCAGCCGGTGATTCAGGTCCTCCCGCTCACCGCGCTGATCGATGCGCTGCGCGCCGTCATCCTCGATGGGGCATCCCTCGGTGCGATTCGATCCGACCTGGCAATACTCGGAGTCTGGGGCGTCGTGCCATTCTTCGCCGCGCTCCGCCTGTTCAGCTGGAAATAGATTCCTGGCCCCTCGATTGCACTTCTCGCGGCCGAGATGTGTGCGATTCACAGGCTGGTCGAAGAGCATGCCGCCAGGAGCGGCGAAACGATTGCGATAGAGGATTGCGATCGCCGGGTGTCCTACAGTGAACTGAACACCGCGGCGAACATCCTGGCGCGGCGCCTCATGGCGGGCGGGTTCAGGCGTGGCATGCACGCTGATGTTCGTGTGTGTCCGTCAGTGGATCTGGCGGTCATCCTGCTCGGAATCCTGAAGGCCGGCGGCCGTTACACGTGGTGCGACGCCGAACCTGTCCCGGCGGGCGGCGAGCATGTGATTCGAGTCGTCAATTCGCCCGAGGAGCCGTGGGAGATTCGCCTGGGCGATGTCATGCCGGGGGACCTTCGGTGCGCCCCGAACCTTCCAGTGGTCACGCGGGACACGGATATCGCCTGCATGCTCGAGCGCGGTGGCGGCCAGGCGCCAATTGCCGTACCTCACGCGACGGTGCTCGCGCTGAAGTCGCACAGCGTCGGGGATCAATCGCCGTGGACGGGGGAGCCCGGCGCCTTCGATCTCTGGATTCCGTTGATGTGCGGAACGACCGCCGTGGTGTCGGTACCACGGGCGGCCGCCGCGTAATTCCTACCGGACGTCGATTCGCGACGCGCGGATTCGCATTCCCGGTCCCATGCCTTCGACGATCCCGTTGACGTTGACACGCTGACCCGATCGCACCGTCGGCGTTCCGCCTGCCGTGATGACCAGGGCTGTGGTATCGCCCTGGCGGATCATGAAGGCGCCGCCGTCAGCGCGCTCGACGATCACGCCTTCGAGGCTGACTCGCGATCCCTCCGCCGCGTACTGCAGGTCGTTCAGGTTCCTGATGCCGCTGCCGCCGCGGAACTTCAGTTCGTCTTCCGTGCTGCGTGGGCGCGGAACCGGATTGAATCCACCCGGAGACGGATCGAGAAAGCGCTCGCCGGTTGTGCCGACCGTCTCCTGCGGATCGCTCGTGTGGAGCGGTCCTCCGCCCAGCCTGCGCTCGACCATCACCCAGACCAGGGCTGCTGCGACGGCCAGAAACAGCATCACGACAATGCCGAGAGAACTGGCGAGCCATTCCCGCCGCACGTTTGGCTTGAGCAGGCTGTTCGGCGGATTCTGCGGCGCCTCCGTGTCCTCGTAGTGCAGGTCCGCATCGTTTCGGCCATGCGGCTCCCCGTTGCTCCTCACGTTGTTCTCAGCCATATCCCTGATCCTGATTCCTTGGGCCTGATTCCTTCGGCCTGCCCCTTCCAGTTGCAGCCCTTATGCCTCCTTCCTGACCTGCTGAGCCTTCTTGTCCGCGCGAAGTCCCTGGAACGACGGGTGTCTGATCCGCCCCTCGGCCGTCCATTCGGTGAACACGACCTCGCACACGAGCTGCGGCTTCACCCAGTGGGCCGTGCGCGCGAGCGGACCTTCAGGAGGCACGTCAAAAGGGCATCTCGTCTGTTCGATTCTGTCGAGCTGCCGGCGGAGGTCGATTGCGCCTTTATGGGTAAAACCTGTGCCTACCTTGCCGCTGAAGATCAGGCGCTTCCTGTCGTAGTACCCGATCAGCAGGGCGCCGAGACCGGCACGCGCTCCCTCGGGATCGGTGAAGCCGCCGACGACGAACTCCTGTTGCAGGACACACTTCGTCTTGAGCCAGTCACCGTGACGTCCGGGGCGATACGGCTCTGTCGCGCGCTTCGAGATGATGCCTTCCAGACCGAGCCGGCGTGCCTGTTCGTAGAAGGCCTGACCGTTGCCCTCGACGTGGTCCGCATAGCGGATGCGACCCTGGGCGACGGTCCGCTTCCGGCCGACAAGCGCCTTCAGGCGCTTCTTGCGTTCGAGCAGCGGCAGCGAGGCCACTCGTTCGCCCTCGACGCGGAGCAGATCGAAGACGAAGTAGATCAGCGTGCCGCGCGAGGCCGTCCCGGAGAAGGCGTTCTGCAGCATCTGGAAACTGGTCCGGCCGTCGGGCAGCACCATCGCCACCTCGCCGTCGATGAGCGCGTCGCGCACCGGCAGGCTCGCGGCGGCTTCCGCGATCTCGGGGAATGCCGCCGTCCAGTCCTTGCCATTGCGGCTGATGAGCGTGACGCGGCCGTCGCGGATTCGGCAGCCGATGCGATATCCGTCGTACTTAATTTCGTGTATCCAGCCGCTGCCGGAGGGAGGCTCCTTGACGAGCGTGGCGAGCTGCGGTGTGTAGTCGGCTTGTGGCATGCGTGGCGGCCATCAGCACGCTGGCGATGCGCGCCGCGAGACGCTGAGCGAGCGGCACCTGACGCCGCGTATGCGATCGGCCCGAGTGAGAGTAGCAGAGACTCAGCGTGCCGAGGACCGCACCCTGGTCGAGGAGCGGCACGACCAGCGCCGACGTCGGGGCGAGCCTCCGAAATGCCAGCGCGCGGGCCGGCGGACGCTTCGGCTCGTCATGATGAATATCCGTTCGAAGCGTCGGCCTGCCCGACCGGACGACACCGGCCACGGTGCTCGTCAGGTCGTTGCATCGGATCCGCGCGGAGACGATCGTGCGCATGTCGCGGGAGAACGCGGTCCCGCGATCCTCGGCCCAGATGCACCGCAGCGTCCGCTGCGTTGTCGCCACATGAATGAGACCGTAATCTGCCAGACCGGGGAAGGCCGCGCGGGCAGTCTTGTCGATAACGCGCTGCTGTGACGCCAGCGCCGACAGTCGCAATGGATGAACCGGCACCACCCCCTGCATCGACGACCGCCTCGCTCTCAAGTCGAATGTAGTCTTCGCTTCGGTACGCTTCAAGCTCAGCGCGCGCTCGGATCAGCTAGAGTGAAGAGCATGACGCCTCCGCAGGAAACCGAAGCCTGGCAGCGCGGACCCGTTCAGGGATTCGCTCCGCTCCTCATGCCGATCGTGCACACGCTCATTCAGGTGCAGGAAGACCTTCAGCATCTGGTTGGCACAGTCCCGCAGGAGCATGTGTGGCAGCGACCGGGCGGCGCGGCGTCAATCGCCTTTCATGTGAGCCATACCGGCGGCGCGCTCGACAGGCTCTTCACCTACGCGCGCGGTGAGGCGCTGTCCGACACGCAGCGGGCGGCGGGGCGCGCCGAAGGGCAGCCGAGTGATCCGCCGGCGTCGCTCGCTGTGCTGGCAGCCGACGTCAACACCATCATCGAACGCGCATTCGACCAGTTGCGGTCGACGGCAGCGGATTCACTGCTGGATGAACGCAAGGTGGGCCGCGCCGGTCTGCCGTCGAACGTGCTCGGGCTGCTGTTTCATGCCGCGGAGCACTGCACGCGCCACATCGGGCAGGCGATCACGACCGCAAAAATCCTGGCCGGTTGATCAGGCCGGGCGGCGCCGCGCCAGCAGGACGGCCGTCTCGCGTGCCTTCGCGGACCGCAGCTTCTCCAGCGCCCGAGCTTCAATCTGCCGCACCCGCTCACGGGTGACCGAGAGGCGCTTGCCGATCTCTTCGAGCGTGTACTCGCGCTCGGAGCCGAGCCCGTAGCGAAGGCGCAGCACCTCCTTCTCGCGATCGGAGAGCAGCGACAGCGCGCGCTCGACCTCGTTGGAGAGGTCGCCCTGAATGGCTGAGTCTTCCGGCGAGCGCACCGACTGGTCGCGCAGCACATCGCCAAGCTCAGTGCCCTCGTCTTCGCCGATCTTCATCTCCAGCGAGTACGGCGTCTTCTGCGCGTCGAGGAGCAGCCGGACCTTGGCGACCGGCATCTTCATGCGCTCGGCGATCTCGAACGGCTGCGGCTCACGGCCCGTTTCGGAACGAATCGCCTTGCGCTCCTTTTCAAGCCGGTTGAGCGACTCGATCACGTGCACGGGCAGTCGAATCGTCCGCCCGTGGTCGGCGATCGACCTGGTGATCGCCTGCCGGATCCACCACGTGGCGTAGGTCGAGAACTTGAAGCCGCGGCGGAACTGGAAGCGATCCACCGCCTTCATCAGGCCGATGTTGCCCTCCTGAATCAGATCCAGAAACGAGAGACCGCGATTCAGGTAGCGCTTGGCAATCGACACGACGAGGCGCAGGTTGGCCTCCATCAGCTCGCGCTTCGCTTCGCGAACCACATCGTCGGCTTCTTCAACTCGTGCGATGCGGCGGCGGAACTCCGCGCGTGTCATCCCGACGCGCACTTCGAGAGCCTGGCACTGCTCGGTGCGTTCGCCGCGCGGGAGCTCGTCGAGACGGGTGAACTCCTGCTCGATGTGACGCAGCTCGGTGACGGTTTCGTCCACGAGCGACGGCCTGATCGGCTGCGCGACGAGGTCGTCGACCGACAGCTTGCGGGTCCGCTGCAACTGCTTCTCGGCCTCGGCTCGTGCGCGGACGCCGATCTTCGGGTGCGCGAGCTTCTCGCGCAGGCCTTCGATGAGCGTACGGCGCTTCTTGATCCGGTTGAACGTGCGGAGCACGGGCTCGATATGTTCGGGCTTCAGCTCGCCGCCCTCGGGCAGCAGAATCAGCTCCGCTGCCGGGTCGCCCTTCAGGCGAATGCGGTCGGCCAGCGAAATGAGCGCCTGGATGGCGCCGGGGATGTCGGCCATGGCGGCCAGCAGATCCTTCTGCGCCCGTTCGATCCGCTCACCGATTTCCACTTCCTGGTGCGCCTTGAGCAGCTTTCGCTTGCCGATGTGCTGCAGGTACACGCGCACCAGATCGACGTCTTCCCGGGTTGCGCCGGCCTCGAGCGGCTGCTCCTCGTCATCGTCGTCGGTCAGGTCCGCCGCTTCCGCGGCCAGGGCCTCGTAGTCGGCTCGACGTCTGATTGGCTGATCGGAGAACGCCTCCGGCTCCCCTTCCTCGAGAAGCTGACGCGGCTCGACGGCGTACGGTTGACCTTCCTCGACGTCCTCGCGCTCCTCAACGGCCAGCCCGTAGTCCTTGGCCCGGTGATGCCAGTCGAGGATCTGCGTCTGGCGCGACTGGTTCCATTCGATGAGCGAGCCGCGCTTCGCGCCTGCCTTGAACGGGAGAGCTGCTGTCGCGGTTTTCCTGCCCACGTCCTCTGGATCTGCAATCGCATTGCCCTTCGAGGGACGAGCGCCGCTGGGCTGTGATGATGGTCGGGATGTCCGGGATGATGTGCGTGCGGGTGCCATTAACTCTTTGGACGACCAAATCGAGCTCTTGGATTCCTTCGGTCGCCTGAAGAGATCTTCAGGATTCGCCCGGCTCGAAACGGCTCAGTCTGCGTCACTCCTTCGTCACTGCGCTCACACGTTTGCGCGTGGACCCGACACACCAGCAGAGAAGCCGAATACGTCGATCCCACTTGAGCGATGCGATTCATCACACATTTTCTGCATCACGCGTGTGCTGATGGTCCGATGGGCTCACGGCTGTGCCCTTGCGCGGGCACGTGCTTGCATTACTGGTTTTTGAAGGACTGGAGCTGGAGGATTCCCAGGCGGGTGATGTGATGACCATGAGCGCCGCGACCACGACGTGGAGGCTGGTCAGACCCAACGGCCGGCCATCGCGATGCCTTCTGAGCGAGATCGCCGGACATACTGATGTCATCGTCTGGAATGGACCGTCCATCGTGTTGTGGGAACGTCATCAGTCGCTGGCGGATGCCCGCCACCGTGCTGACGAATTGTGGACAGTCCTCGTGGCCTACGGCTGCGAGCCTGCGGTAGGGGAGCCGTTAATGTTCAGGACGTCCCTGCCGTTCCGGCGAAGCTGTCCTGATTGCCAGGACGAAACCGGACGCGTGCGCCACCGCCGCGGCGGCTATCTCGTGGTCGAGTGCGAACGATGCGGGCGCACCTGGAATGCGCAGGAACGCTCCTTCAATGCTGAACGGCGGCTGATGCCGCGAACCGACCCCGACCGGCGCCACGCGGCGGCTTGAGACACTCCGTTCGGGCTCTCCTGTAGAATCTCCTCCGGTTTCTGGAGGAACTTCGATGAAACGTTTTGCCCTCGTGGGAATGGTTCTGATCGGAGCACTGCTTGCCCCGTCGGCAGGCTATGCCCAGGTGTCGTGCACGCGCGAAGGGTTGCAGCGCGCGGTTGACCTCTATATCGCGGCCCAGACGAAGGGCGATACGTCCGGCATGCCGCTCGCGCCCGGCGCCGGCTATATGGAGAACGTGGCCAACGCCGACATTAACAAGGGCAAGATCAAGGTGGCGATGAAGATCGACCATCATCGCAGCCTGCTCGACACGTCCAACTGCCAGACGTTCACTGAGGCGATCGTCACGGACAAGGCGAACCCTCATGTTCTCGGCACGCGCCTGCGCGTCAATCGCGACAAGATCGCCGAAGTCGAGATCCTGTGGACGACCACCGGCTACTGGCTCTTCAACGCCGACAATTACCTGAAGTACTCGTCGGCGGAGAAGTGGGACGTCATCCCCGCCAATCGACGCGACACGCGCGAGACGCTGGTGGCCGCGGCGAACGCGTATCTCGACGCGTTCCTGGAAGGGAAGAAGGACCTGGTGCCATGGGGCTATCCGTGCCAGCGCACGGAAGGCGGCATGTACACCGGCAAGGGAGTGCCCGAGGACAGCTGCGACGTTGGCGTGCCGAGCGGCGTGAACATCTCCAACCGCCGCTTCGTGGTGGATCCGACGATCGGATCAGTGGTGGTCTTCTGCACCTTCGGCGCCGGAAACGCCAACGGCGGCAGCGGTGCGCCTGATACGCATCTCTTCCGCGTCGAGAACGGGAAGCTGCGCTACGTGCATACGCTCACGCACCTGGAGCAGGCGGCTTTCCGTGGCGGCGGCGCTGGCGGCCGTGCGGG
>DATLLQ010000159.1:0-2357 GCA_035537775.1 Vicinamibacterales bacterium
ACATTCGCCGCCGCTGGCCCGAGCGCTTCGGCCAGCCGGCGCCGGCGCTTCAAGTCAGTGGAGAGCAATCGTGATCACACGGGTCGGGGTAACGGTTGGGATGGGGCTCGTCGTATCCATATTGACGGCAGGTTGCGGACAGGGCCAGCCGCCCGCGGCCAACAGCAGTGAAGGACAAGCCCGGCCGCCGGCGCCCGTCGCTACCTCGAGCCAGGGGGTCACGATCGACTTTCGCAGCGAGCCGGATCCGCCCAAGTCCGGCGACAACACGATCGAAGTGACCGTCCGGCAACCAGACGGCTCGCCTATCACCGATGCAGCGGTGACGGCGGTGTTCTCCATGCCAGCGATGCCGGCGATGAACATGCCGGCGATGCGCGCCGAAGCGAAGCTCTCGCACGTCGAAGGCGGGCGTTATCAGGGCATGGGGCAACTGTCGATGTCGGGGACGTGGAACGTGACGGTGACGGCGACGCGCGACGGCGAACCGATCGGGCGGCGCAGTTTCAGCATCGTGGTGAAATAGGAAGCACACATGCGACTCATTCACTGGCTGTACATCATCAGCGCGGCGCTGTTCATCGGCGGCATCGCGTTCATCATCGCGGGTGCACGCACCGCTCAAGCGGCGGCGCCGGCGGAGGCGCCGCCCGTGATCACACCGGTGGCAAGCGTGAAGCAGATCATGGACGGCATCGTGGCTCCGGCCGCGACCGCCGTCTTCGATTCTGTCGGAACCATCGTCGACGCCACCGGCATCCACGAAAAGCAGCCGTCGACTGACGCCGAGTGGGCCGCCGTCGGCGCGAGCGCGGCGGCGCTCGTCGAGTCCGCCAATCTGCTCGTGGTGGGTGATCGCGCCATCGATCGGCAGGACTGGGTCACGATGTCGAAGGCGCTCGCGGATTCGGGCATGCTGGTGCTCAAGGCAACACAGGCGAAGGACCCCATGGGCATTCTCGAGGCAGGCGAGACCCTCAACGCGTCGTGCGACAGCTGCCATCAGCGATATCAGCGCGAGTAAGGTGGAATTCCAAATGCAAAATGCAAAATGCAAAATGGCGGTGGTGAGTGCTCTCGCTGTCATCTTCGCAATAGTGCTCGGCGCCGAGAACCTTGGCGCGCACGGCGTCTCGGGCAAGGATGCCGTGTTTCTGCAGGGGCTGGACGGCCGAGCCATTCTGCCCCTGATGTATCTCGGCGCGAAGCACATGGTTACCGGCTACGACCACCTGCTCTTCCTGGTCGGCGTGATCTTCTTTCTCTACCGGCTGAAAGACGTGCTGCTGTATGTCAGCCTGTTCACCGTCGGACACAGCGTCACGCTGCTCCTCGGTGTGCTGGGAGGCGTCCGCGCCAATCCCTATCTCATCGACGCGATCATCGGCTTCTCCGTTGCCTACAAAGCCTTCGAGAACATGGACGGCTTCAGACGGTTCTTCGGGTTCCAACCGAACACGCGCGTGGCGGTCCTCGTGTTCGGCCTCTTCCACGGATTCGGCCTCGCCACGAAGCTGCAGGAGTTCGAGCTCTCGCCCAACGGGCTCG
This sequence comes from Vicinamibacterales bacterium, assembly GCA_035537775.1. Taxonomy (GTDB): domain Bacteria; phylum Acidobacteriota; class Vicinamibacteria; order Vicinamibacterales; family UBA2999; genus Gp6-AA40. Next base: position 1,549 of record DATLLQ010000159.1, read on the forward strand.
TCGCCAATATCGTGAGCTTTAACGTAGGCGTGGAAATCGGACAAGGGCTCGCGTTGACCGCAGTGCTCATCGCGTTAAGCTACTGGCGCACGCGAAGCGGGTTCCTCGATCACGCGTTTGCGACGAATGCCCTCGTGATGGGCTGCGGCTTCCTGCTCGTCGGCTACCAGCTTTCCGGCTACTTCCTCGCGTAACGACTATGACGACAGCACCCGATCAGGCGATTGAAGCGAGGCAGCGGATCGCAGTGGCCGCCGGATTCGCACTGCTAGGCGCAGGACTCATCCTCGTGATGTTCGTTTTACCGGCCGAATACGGCATTGACCCGCTCGGCACCGGCGCACGCACGGGGTTGCTCGATCTCGGCCTCGTGGGTCAGCAGGTTGAGGCGCTCTCCGGTTCAGAGGCCACCGATGGCGCCACGGCGACGATCGTCGTGCCGCAGGATCGAGCATTCAAACAGGAGACGGTGGAGTTCAAGATCGCCACACGCGAGGGGATGGAATACAAGTACCGCCTCGACAAAGGCGAAGCGCTTCTCTACTCGTGGAAGACCACCGGCCCGGTAAATTACGAGTTCCATGCCGAGCCTGACGGCGCGCCTCGGGGCTACGCGCAGACCTACGAGAAGGTCGATCGCAAGAGTGAAGCGTCAGGGACGCTCACCGCTCCATTTCCCGGGATCCACGGCTGGTACTGGGAAAACACCACCGATCAGGAGATCACGGTGACGCTGACGACGGCGGGCTACTACAACCTGTCGCACGAGTTCCGCAGCGGGCAGCCGACGAAGAACAAGACGTTCTAGA
>DATLLQ010000160.1:0-20836 GCA_035537775.1 Vicinamibacterales bacterium
TACGAGCTGTGGCGGAGCGCTGGTATCAACATCGCGAAGAAGGACATCGGACTGCCCAGAGTGACCGCGACGTTCGACTTTCGGCGGCCGCTGCGATTCGAGGACGAGTTCGAAGCGCTGATTCAGATCACCTCGATCCGGGAGAAGTCGATTGCCTACTCATGCGAGCTCACGCTCGATGGCGAAGTCGTGGCCCGTGGAGCGATGACGGTCGTCTGCGTGCGTCCGAAGCCAGGCGAGCCGATGCGCGCGGTTCCGTTTCCGCCGGAAATCATCGAGCGGTTCGAGGCGGTGGCGGCCCCGGCCTGACACACGAAGGCACGAAGGGATCGAAGGACTCGAAGAAGATGGACGACGTCTTCAATGCGGCGGCGTATTTCATCGATCGTCATGTGGCCGAGGGGCGAGGCGACGCGATAGCCATCGAGTGCGAAGATCGCCGCGTCTCCTACGCTGACCTGCACGAATTGGTGAACCGGACGGGCTCCGCGCTCCGGAAGGAGCTGGGCGTTCTGCCGGAAGAACGCGTGCTCCTCCTGATGCTCGACTCGCCGGAGATGGTGGCGGCCTTCTTCGGTGCGATCAAGATCGGCGCGGTGCCGATCCCGACGAACACGCTCTGGACGCCCACCGACTACGACTTCGTCCTCCGCGACTCACACGCATCCGTCGTCATCGTCAGCGCCGCCCTGTATTCGAAGATCGCAGATGCGGTTACGGCGAGTCCGTCGGTGCGCCACGTCGTGGTCGCCGGCGGCGCCGCCGGCGGCGGGACCATCGATTTCGACACGCTCGCCGGGCGGGGGTCGCCGCAACTCGAGCCCGAGCCTATCCACCGCGATGCGCAAGCCTTCTGGTTGTACTCGTCAGGCAGCACCGGCCGCCCAAAAGGGTGTGTGCACCTCCAGCACGACATGAAGGTCTGCGCCGACACGTACGCCCGCGGCGTGCTCGGCATCGAAGCCACGGATCGCTGCTACAGCGTGGCGAAGCTGTTCTTCGCGTACGGGCTCGGTAACGCGATGTACTTTCCGCTGGCGGTCGGCGCAACTACCATCCTGTGGCCCGGGCCAGTGACGCCACCGATCGTCTACGGGCTCATCGAACGCTCCCGTCCGACGCTGTTCTTCTCAGTGCCGACGCACTACGCGATGCTGCTCGCGCACCGCGACGGGACGCGCGAGTTCGACCTGTCGAGCATTCGTTGTGCCGTCTCGGCGGGCGAGGCATTGCCGCCCGCAGTCCTCACGCGTTTTCACGAGCGCTTCGGCGTCGAGATTCTCGATGGAATCGGCTCGACCGAAGTGCTGCACATCTTCATCTCCAACAGGCGCGGGCGCGTGCGGCCCGGCTCGAGCGGCGAGCTGGTCGACGGCTACGAGGCGAAGCTCGTCGACGAGCAGGGGACGCCTGTCGCGCGTGGCGAGATCGGCAGCCTGTTCATCAAAGGCGACTCCACGTGCAGGGAATACTGGAATCGGCACGAGCTGACGAAGGACACGATTCAGGGGCACTGGATTCGCACCGGCGATCACTACTACCAGGATGAGGACGGCTACTACTGGTGCGCCGGACGATCGGACGACATGTTGAAGGTCGGCGGCATGTGGGTCAGCCCGGCGGAGCTCGAGCACACGCTGCTCGAACACCCCTCGGTTCTCGCCTGCGGCGTGGTGGGACGAGAGGATCCCGACGGATTGATGAAGCCGCTCGCCTATATCGTTCCGCGCGCCGGCATCGAACCGACTCCGGCGCTGGCAAAGGAGCTGACCGCGTTCGCGCGCAGCCACCTCGCCGAATACAAGCGGCCGCGATGGGTGGAATTCGTGGACGCATTGCCGACGACGGCGACGGGGAAGGTGCAGCGTTTCAAACTGCGTGAGAAAGCGAAGTCGGCACGATAGGTGCGAAGGGTGCGAGAGGTGCGACGGGTGCGAAAGGTGCAGGTGCAAAGGGTGCAAGGGGTGCGGAGCCATCCGCGCAGCGAGCGCAAGCGCATCGAGATCCTCCGCGCGGCCGCCGGCATCTTCCGGCGCCGCGGCTACCACGGGGCGAGCGTCGATCAGATCGCCAACGCGCTGAACATGGCTCCGGGCAACCTGTATTACTACTTCCGCAACAAGGAGGAGATTCTCTACGTCTGCCACGACTACTCGCTCGGGCTGATCCTCAAGGAGCTCGAGGACGTCGAGGCCAGCGATCTCCCTCCCGACCGGCAGATCCACCGCCTGATCGTCAGCTTCGTGCACCTCTTCATCGACGTGCTGCACGGCACGGCGTGGACCCTGGAGGTTGAAGCGCTCTCTCCCGCACTCTTGAAACGCATCGTCGCCAGGCGCGATCGGATCGACAAAGGGTTCCGGACGATCATCAGCGCCGGGATGCGCTCGGGCATCTTTGCCGAGCGCGATCCCAAGCTGGCGTCGTTCGTTATCTTCGGCGCCATCAACTGGATCCCGCGTTGGTACGATCCGGCGGGTCGAGCGACGTCTGACGAGATCGCACAGGTGTTCGCCGACTACCTCGTCGCGGGTCTTCAGAACGGTACGAGCGTCGTCCCAAAAGCGCGCACACGTATTCGATCGTGAGTACCCACATCCTCTTCACGCGGCACGAGCGGGTCGGAGTGATCACGCTCAACCGTCCCGAGAGGCTCAACGCGTTCGCCGGCACGATGCGGATCGAGCTCGTTGACGCCCTCCGTGCCGCCGCGGACGACACCGGAATCGGTGCGCTGGTGATCACCGGCGCGGGCCGTGCGTTCTGCGCGGGCGCCGATGTCGCGTGGATGTACGACCTCGTCACGCGCGAGGACTGGGACACGCTCAACTCACAGATTCAGGCGGGCGCGGAGGTGATCCAGATCATCGACGCCCTCGAGAAACCTGTGCTCGCCGCTGTCAACGGTGTTGCAGCCGGCGGCGGCGCCAACCTGGCTCTCGCGTGCGACATTCGCATCGCGGCGAAGAGCGCGTCGATCGGGCAGTCGTTCACGCGCCTCGGCCTTCAGCCTGACTGGGGCGGCACTTATCTGCTTCCGCGGTTGATCGGCACGGGCCGCGCGCTGGAGCTGGTCCTGACCGCCGACATGGTGTCTGCCAGCGACGCGCAGCAGCTCGGCCTCTTCAATCGCGTTGTAGACGACGAACACGTCTTGAGTGAAACGCTGGCGATGGCGGCGCGGATCGCTGCGAAGCCGCCGCTGGGTATCGCACTCGCCCGGCAGGCTGTTCGCGGCGCGAGCGACATGAGCCTCCCGGACGCACTGGAGCTCGAGCGGCAGAATCAGCTTCGCCTGCTCAAGACTCCCGAAGCGCGCGATGCGATGCGCGCCTTTCTCGAGCGGCGAAAGCCGTCTTCACAGTAGGAACATCATGAGCGAACAGGCAGCAACGCAGGCCGAAGCGCCGGTGGACTTTCGAACCGATCCGTCCAGTTACCGGCACTGGAAGCTGACGATCGACGGCACGGTGGCGACGCTGACGATGGACGTCGACGAAGGCGGCGGCCTGCGGCCAGGCTATCGGCTGAAGCTCAACTCCTACGACCTCGGGGTCGATATCGAGCTGCACGACGCACTCCAGCGAATCCGCTTCGAGCATCCGCAGGTGCGAACGGTCGTGCTGACCAGTGCGAAGAACCGGATCTTCTCCGCGGGCGCGAACATCTACATGCTGGCGCAGTCGAGTCACGCGTGGAAGGTGAACTTCTGCCGGTTCACCAACGAGACCCGCAACGGCATGGAGGACTCGAGCCGCCACTCGGGCCTGAGATTCATCGCCGCGTGCAACGGCACGACGGCGGGAGGCGGCTACGAGCTCGCCCTCGCGTGCGACGAGATCCTGCTCGTCGACGACCGATCGTCGGCGGTCAGCCTCCCGGAAGTGCCGCTGCTCGGCGTCCTGCCCGGCACCGGCGGTCTGACACGTCTCATAGACAAGCGGAAGGTTCGCCGCGATCACGCGGACATGTTCTGCACGAATCCTGACGGCGTGAAGGGACAGCGCGCCGTGGAGTGGCGGCTCGCAGACGCCGCGATTCGCACGCAGGAGTTCGGCACACGTGTGAAAGAGCGCGCGCTGGCGCTTGCCGAGACGAGCGACCGGCCGTCAACGGCGGATGGCGTCGCGCTCACGCCGCTCGAGCGCACTGTCGGCGACAGCACCATCGAGTACCGGCATGTGTACGTTCAGCTCGATCGCGATCGCCGCCTCGCGACCCTCACGGTGACGGCGCCGGTTGAGGCTCAGGCGAACACGCTCGACGAAGCGCTCGCACTCGGAGCCGACTGGTGGCCGCTCGCAATGGCGCGCGAGCTCGACGACGCGATTCTGCATTTGCGGACGAATGAAACCGCGATCGGACTGTGGCTGCTCGAGACCCGCGGCGACTCCGATGCCGTGATCGCCGCAGACCGGCTGCTGCTCGAGCACCAGCAGCATTGGTTCGTCCGTGAGGTTATCGGGATGCTGCGGCGAACCTTCGCCCGACTCGATGTCTCGCCGCGCTCGATGTACGCCCTCGTCACAGCGGACTCCTGCTTTGCCGGGACGCTGTGCGAGCTGTTGCTGGCTGCCGACCGCGCGTACATGCGCGACGACGGCGACGCTCCCGCGGGCAGGGTCATCCTCTCGCCGATGAACTTCGGCACGCTGCCCACTGTCGGCCACGCAACGAGGCTGCAGGCGCGTCTCGTATCGCCGGAACAGGTCCATGCCGTCGAGGAGCAGATCGGCGTGCTGCTCTCTCCCGCTGACGCCTTCAAACTGGGGCTCGTCACCGAGATCCCCGACGCACTCGACTGGGATGACGAGCTGCGGCAGGCGATTGAAACGCGTGTCGCGCTGTCGCCGGACGCGTTGACCGGCATGGAAGCCAACCTGCGCTTTCCGCTGCCAGAGACGATGGAGACGCGCGTATTCGCGCGGCTTTCCGCGTGGCAGAACTGGATCTTCATCCGGCCCAACGCCGTCGGCCCGTCCGGCGCGCTGAAGGTCTATGGAACGGGGGCTCCCACGACGTTCGACTGGCATCGCGCCTAGTCGCGGAGGCTGCCGATATAATCGATCTTCTTCGGTGGCCCAGACCCACTCCATGCCCGTACAAGAAGGTCAGCTTCTCTGGACTCCGTCCGCCGCGCGGGTCGCGCGGTCACATCTCACGCGGTACCTGGGCTGGCTCGCTGAGCGCGGCCACAGGTTCGACGACTACGAGGCGCTCTGGCGCTGGTCGGTCTCGGATCTCGATGCGTTCTGGAGCTCGATTGCGGAGTTCTGCGGCATCGAGTTCAGCACGCCCCCGTCGCGCGTGCTGGGAAAGAGGACGATGCCCGGTGCGGACTGGTTTCCGGGCTCCCGTCTCAACTACGCATGGCACGCCCTGCGCCACGAACGACCGAATGACGATGCTCTCCTGTATTTGTCCGAGCGGCGGCCGCTGACCGCCCTGTCGTGGAGGGAGCTCGCGCGGCAGGTGCGGGTGCTCGCCACGCGCATGCGCTCGCTCGGCATCAAGCCCGGTGATCGCGTCGTCGCGTACCTGCCGAACACACCGGAAGCGATCATCGCGATGCTCGCCACCGCGAGCATCGGCGCGGTCTGGTCAAGCTGCGGTCCGGACTTCGGCACGCGCGGTGTGCTCGATCGCTATTCGCAGCTGGAGCCGAAGCTCCTGTTTTGTGTTGACGGCTACAGCTACGGCGGAAAGCCGTTCGATCGACGCGCTGACATTCGCGAAATCATCAACCACCTGCCGACGCTCTCGCATGTCGTCCATCTTCCCTATCTCGACCCGGACGACCGCACGCCCATCACGCCGTCGGCGTTGCTCTGGCACGACCTGATCGCTGGACCGGATCCGGGCCGCGAGGCGTTCCAGTTCGAGCAGGTGCCGTTCGCACACCCGCTGTTCATCCTGTTCTCGTCGGGCACCACCGGACTGCCGAAGCCGATCATCCACTGCCACGGCGGGATCACGATTGAGCAGCTGAAGCTGTTTCACTTCCATATGGATCTGCATCCCCGGCAGCGGATGTTCTTCTTCACGAGCACCGGCTGGATGATGTGGAACTTCCTGGCGAGCAGCCTGATCGCGGATGTCGTGCCGGTGCTGTACGACGGCAACCCGGCGTGGCCCACACCTGACTTGCTCTGGAAGCTGGCGAACGATACGGGCGCGAACCTGTTCGGCGCCAGTCCCAGCTACCAGGCGATTCTCGAGAAGGCGGGGATCGTCCCGCGCGAGCGCTTCGCGCTCGAGAAGCTCGAGACCATCGTGCTCGCCGGCTCGCCGGTGACCGCCGAGTGCCAGAACTGGTTCTTCGAGAACGTGAAGCGCGACCTCTGGGCGCATTCGGGCAGCGGCGGAACCGACGTCTGCAGCGGCCTCGTCGCGGGCGTGGTCAACCTGCCGCTCTACGCGGGCGAGATCCAGGCGCGCCAGCTTGGCGTCGCGGCCTACGCCTGGGATGACCAGGGCAAGCCAGTTGTCGATCAGGTCGGAGAGATGGTGATCACCGAGCCGCTGCCGTCCATGCCCGTCGGCTTCTGGGGCGATACGGATGGCAGCCGTTACCGCGAGTCGTACTTCGACATGTATCCCGGCGTCTGGCGGCACGGCGACTTCTTCCGCGTCAACGCGCGCGGCGGCTGCTTCGTCCTCGGACGCTCGGACGCCACGCTCAATCGCCACGGCGTGCGCATCGGCACTGCCGAGGTCTACCGCTCGCTGCTCGGCGTCGCCGCCGTCGAAGACTCGCTCATCGTCAATCTGGATCTTCCCGGCGGCCGGTTCTTCATGCCGCTGTTCGTCAAGACGAAGAACGACGTGCCGCTTGACGACGAGGTGGCCAATCAGATCAGGGCGCAGCTCCGTCGCGAGTACTCGCCGCGCCATGTCCCCGACAAGATCTTCCAGGTCAAGGCCATTCCCTACACGCTGACGGGCAAGAAGATGGAGGTGCCGGTGCGCCGCATCCTCATGGGTGTGCCGGTCGAAAAGGCGGCCAACCGCGCCGCGATGGCCAACGTGGACGCGCTGGACTATTTCATCGAGTACGCGCGCACCCAGCGCGACTATTCCCTGACCTGACCCTCTTCGCGACCTTCAAAAAAGGGGTCTTCGTGACCTTCGTGGTACCCCGTTCGGGCCATTTTGCGGTTCCGCGAAAAATGACCCGTCCGTGGGATGCGCCCTCTTCCAGCGGCGCGCGATATTCGCTCTCGCCTTCCAGAGGTTCCGGCGAGACCCCGCCGAAGCGCTTCGCGCGAAGGCGGGTGAAAAGAGGAGTTGCATCGATGTTGAAGCGAGTTTCGTTCTTCGTCTACGGCGCGGCGTGCTACGCCGCCTTCCTGGGGACCTTTCTCTACGCAATCGGGTTCATCGGCAATTTCCTGGTGCCGACGACGCTCGACGGCCCGGCAACGGGCTCACTGGCTCTGGCGCTCGCCATCAACACAGGTTTGCTGGCGCTCTTCGCGGTCCAGCACAGCGTGATGGCCCGCGCCTGGTTCAAGCAGCGCTGGACGCGGCTCGTCCCGAAGCCGGTTGAGCGGTCCACCTACACGCTCTTCTCGAGCCTCGCGTTGATCCTGCTGTTCTGGCAGTGGCGCCCGATGGGCGGCACGGTGTGGTCGGTCGAGAATCCGATCGCGGTATTCGCGCTGCTGGCGCTCTTCACCTTCGGATGGGTGCTGGTGCTCGCGGCCACGTTCCAGATCGACCACTTCGACCTCTTCGGCCTCCGTCAGGTGTGGCTGTACCTGATCGGTCGGCCCTACACGTCGCGTCCCTTCGCTACGCCCGCCCTCTATCAGCAGGTTCGGCATCCGCTCTATGTCGGCTGGCTCTTCACCTTCTGGATGACGCCGACGATGACGGTCGCGCACCTGCTGTTCGCGGTTGCGACCACCACCTACATCCTGCTGGCGATTCAGTTCGAGGAGCGCGACCTGGTGCGGGAGTTCGGCAAGACGTACGAGGACTACCGCCGCCGGGTGCCGATGCTCGTGCCGTTTACGGGAAGCAAGAAGGAGGCTACAGTACGGCACCGAGCAGCCGTCTGATGAATTACCGACATCCTTCGTTCATCCGCCACGTCGCAGCGATGGTGTGCGCATTCGCGCTCGCCACCGCTGCCGCCGCGCAGGCGCCGGCTCGTCCGGCCCTGCCGCTCGGCAATCTCGGCCTCGAACACCTCGACATCGTCGTCCCCGACACCGAAGCATCGGCGCGTTTCTACATGAGAGTCTTCAAGACGGCTCTCCATCAGCAGCAGATGCAGACGGGGCTCCGCTATTTCATTCTTCTGGGCGACCTCCCCGCCGATCGGCAGGTCGGATACGTGGCAATCGGCGCGGGTCAGGGCCGGCCGTCGATCGGCCATTACTGCGTGCTGGTGAACGTGTACGACCGCGCCGGGATGGGCCGTGCGATGGAAGCCGCGGGGTTTCCAGGCATCCGTGGCACGGGAGGTCTGGGCATGTGGCCGGACCCGGACGGCATCGAGCTCCAGCTCTTCCAGCCGCCTGCCGGACTTGTCACTGCCGCTGTGAAATCTCCGCTGCCGATCGAAGGGGATGGGCTCGTGACACCGCGCGGCGTGGACCACGTGCTGCTCCGCGTGGCGAACCTCGAACGGTCACTGCCGTACTACCGCGCCGTCTACGGGATGAACCTCGAAGGCCAGCGCGACGCGCAAGGGCGGGTCTGGTATCGGCTGGACAAGGGCACGCGCATCGGGCTGCAGCAGGCGGCCGCCGGCCAGTCTCCCGCTATTGAGCACTTCGCGCTCAAGGTTGCGCCGTTCGATCGCGACGCCCTGACTATGCGTCTGCGCACCCTGGGCGTCCGAACGCTGCCTTCCCCGGACGAACCGGACGTCTTCCGCTTCGAAGACAACAACGGGATCGTCGTCGAACTGCGCGTCGCTGACTGATTCCGATCAGTGCCGTGCGGCCTCGATGTTCTCCGGCCGGCGTGAACGCTGGCTGAAGACCTGGTCCGCAATCGCTCCGATGAGGATCACCGCACCCATCACGGCAAAATCGAGCGAGCTGGGAATGTCGAGCAGGTTCACGAGATTCCTCAGCACCTGCAGCAGCGCCGTGCCCACGACAATGCCGAGGATGGTGCCCTCCCCGCCGCGCAGGCTGCAGCCGCCGACGACGGCCGCGGCAATCGCGTAGAGCTCGTAGAAATTGCCGTGTGACGCCGGTGAGATCGAGTTGGTGTAGAAGGCGATGATGACGGCGGAGACGGCCGCCAGCGTCCCCGAGATGACGTAGGCCACCGCGATCACGCCGCGTGTGTTGACGCCCGAGTAGCGGGCCGCCTCTTCGTTATGGCCGGACGCGAACAGGTGCCGCCCATAGACAGAGCGGTGCACGAGCACCCACGCGAGCGCCGCCACGACGCACAGGATGACGAACGGCATCGGCACGCCGCCGATGCTGCCGGCCGCAAGCGTGCGCAGCCACTCGAACCCCTCTCCGGTGCCGAACCCCTTGGTGGAATCGTCGGCGAGGTACCGTGCTGCACCGCGATACAGGAGCAGCCCGCACAGCGTGACGATGAACGGCTGCAGCCGCATGCGGGAGATCAGCAGCCCATGCACGGCGCCAAGTCCCGCGCCCAACGCGATCACCGCTACAAGAGCGACGCCAGCCGACCAGCCCCACTCGACCAGCATCATCGACAGCAGCACGCCGAGCAGCGCGCAGATCGAGCCAACTGACAGGTCGATACCGCCGGTCATGATGACGATGCCAACGCCGATGCTGAAGATGCCGTAGGTACCGACGAGCCGTGCAACGTTCTGGATATTGGCCCCGCTCAGGAACTGCGGGCTCGCTGCGGCCACAACCCCGCACAGCACCACGAGCAGCAGGAGGACGACGATCTCTTTCTGTGTCATGGGCGCACGGTCACGCGACGGCAAGATGCATGATGGATTCGCGCGAAATGTCCGCGCGCGGGAGGATGCCGGTGATCCGGCCGTCGTGCATGACGGCGACGCGGTCGGTCTCCGTCACGATCTCCTCGATGTCGCTGCTGATCATCACTACCGCCGCGCCGTCGTCGGCAAGGCCGCGGATGAGACGGTGAATCTCGACCTTGGCGCGGACGTCAACGCCCTGCGTCGGCTCGTCGAAGACAATGACCCGCGGCCGGAGCGCCAGCCACTTGGCGAGCGCCACCTTCTGCTGGTTGCCGCCGCTCAACGTCGAAACCGGGTTCTCGAGCGACGCCGCCTTCACCATCATCGGCGCAGTCGTGTGACGGACGGCAGCGACCTCGGCGGCTCGCGAGATGAGGCCGTAGCGTGCATAGGCCGCGACGCCGGGCAGCGTGACGTTCTCGCGAACGCTCATCGCCGCCACGACGCCACACCGCCGCCGATCCTCGGGCACGAGACAGATGCCGTGGCGAATCGCGTCGCGCGGCGAGCCGATGGCGATCGGCTTGGCGTCGAGGAATAGCTGGCCTGCCAGACGCGGCCCGACACCGCAGATCGCCTCGACAACTTCCGACCGGCCCGACCCGGTCAGGCCGGCAATTCCCAGGATCTCGCCCTTGTGAACGGTAAACGACACTTCGGCCATGGGAAAGCGTTCCGTCCGCAGCCGATCCACCTGCAGCACAGTCGGTCCCAGGGAGAGAGGCTTCCGCGAAGGCTCCGAGTCAACGGCACGGCCCACCATCAGCCTCACGAGCCGATCGCGGGTGATCTCGCCGCGCTGCAGCGTACCGGCGTTCTTGCCGTCCCTGAGAACCGACGCGCGGTCTGCGAGCTCCTCGACTTCCCCCAGGCGATGCGAGATGTAGACGATGGCGGTTCCTGAGGATTGCAGGTCGCGAAGCACGCCAAACAAGCGCTCCGCGTCGCTCGATGTGAGGCTCGACGTCGGCTCGTCGAGGACGAGCAGGCGCACGTTCATCGACAGGGCGCGCGCGATGGCCACGAACTGGCGCTCCGCCGTCGAGAGCGCGCGCAGCGGCGTATCGGGTCCGATGTTCGCGCCGATCCGCGCCAGGGCCTGGCGGGCTCCGTCGCGCATCCGGCGGCGATCGAGCAGCCGCAGCGGTCCGGCGCGCAGAGGCTCATGACCGAGAAACACATTGCCGGCCACATCGAGCGTGTCGATGACCTCGAGCTCCTGATGGATCACGCCGATGCCGAGACGAGCGGCGTCCTGCGGGTTGTGCAGCGCAGCCGGCGTTCCATCGAGGCGAATCTCGCCCGAGTCCGCGCGGTGAATCCCGGCAAGAATCTTCATCAGCGTGGACTTGCCGGCGCCGTTCTCGCCGACCAGTGCCACGATCTCGCCGCCGGAAACCTCGAAGTCCACGCCGTCGAGCGCGACGACGCCCGGGAAGCGCTTTGAGATCGCCGACATTTGGAGTAAAGGAATCGACACGGCGTGTTTACACGACAGAATAGGCCGTGTCGTTCACCGAGATCCACAAGCAGAACTGTCAGGACCGTCAGCGGAAGGCGGGGGTGAGCTCTGAAAGACGCACAGGGGCATACATGGGAGCAGCGGTGGCACCCGCTCCGCGAGGAGTGGGTGGTCGTGGCCGCACACCGGCAGGACCGGCCGTGGCAGGGTGAACGCGCGACCGTCTCTTCCCAGCCCGCACCTGAGTACGTCGAGAGCTGCTACTTCTGCCCGCGCAACGAGCGCGTCGGCGGCGCGCGCAACCCGGACTACTCGTCGGTGTTCGTCTTCGACAACGATCATCCCTGTGTCGGGCCCGAGGCACCGCGCGTGCTCGAGACCCCTGCCGGCATCTTTCGCAATGCCCCCGCCACCGGCATCGCGCGCGTCGTCTGCTACACGCCGAAGCACAACCTGACGCTCGCGGAGCTGCCGGTCGAATCGATCGCCGAGCTGCTCGGCGCGTGGCGGGACCAGTACGTCGAGCTCGGCGCCCGGCCCGACGTGAACCATGTCCTGACATTCGAGAACAAGGGCGACGTCGTCGGCGTGTCCAACCCGCATCCGCACGGGCAGATCTACGCCACAAACTTCGTGTTCAAGACGATCGAAACCGAAGCCACGGTGAGCCGGCGCTACCACCACGAGCACGGGCGCCCGCTCTTTCAGGAGATCATTCGATCCGAGCAGGACGACGGCCGGAGGATTCTCGTGGAGAACGCGTCGGCCATCGCCTTCCTCCCCTACTTCGCGCGATACGCCTACGAGTGCTACGTCGCGCCAAAGCACACGCACGCCAGCCTGGAGACGTTGACGGGACACGAGGTTCAGGATCTGGCGGCGGCGCTCAAGTCGCTGCTGGTTCGGTACGACAACCTCTGGCAGATGTCGTTTCCCTATGTGCTGACGCTGCATCAGGCGCCGACCGATGGACGTGATCACTCCGGCTTCCACTTTCACATCGAGTGTCACCCGCCGCTGCGAAAGCCCAACTTGCTGAAGTACCTCGCCGGACCGGAAATCGGCGGCGGCAACTTCCTGAGCGACACGCGGCCCGAGTCGAAGGCGGAGGAGCTGCGCGCCGTTCCGGACGTTCACTACAAGGCGCTGCATGTCTGATCCGACGGCGCTGCTCGAGCCGCTCCTCGAGCTGCACTCCCGCCTGCGGGACGAAGTCGTGGCGGCGACTGAGCACCGTCAGGTCGAGACGCTGACCGCCGTCGATCGTGATTCCGAGAGCGACACGATCTACGCGCTCGATGTCGTGGCCGAAGCGGTTATCGCACGGTTCGCCGAGGCGCTTGGGCGCCAGCATTCGTTCGTCCTCGTTGCGGAAGGCGCCGCTGAAGGGGCGCCCTACGGAGGCGGGGGTGAAGGGGTGCCCTCTGGGGAAGAGGCTGACTGGGTCATCATCGTTGACCCGATCGACGGCACGCGCGGGCTGATGTACCAGAAGCGCAGTGCGTGGGTGCTGACCGGCGTGGCGCGCAATCGCGGGCCCGCGACATCGCTGCGCGACATCGTGCTCGCGGTGCAGACGGAGATCCCGCTCGTCAAGCAGCACCTGTCCGATCAGTTATGGGCGATTCGCGGCACGGGCGTCGAAGCCAGGCGCTTCAACCGTCTGACACGCGAGTCCAACCCGATACGCCTGCGGCCCTCGACAGCCTCGACGATCGAGCACGGCTACGCTTCAATCGCGCGGTTCTTCCCGGGCGCGCGTGACGAGCTCGCTGCCATCGACGAGGCGATCGTCGCCGGCGCGCTCGGTGCGCCTGCTCCTGGGAAGGCGCACTGCTTCGAGGATCAGTACGCGTCCACCGGCGGACAGCTCTATGAGCTTGCTGCAGGTCACGACCGCTTCATTGCGGATCTGCGTCCGCTGCTGAAGCCGCTGCTTCGCAGCCGCGGGCTTCCGCCGGCCCTGACGTGCCACCCGTACGACATCTGCACGGCGCTCATTGCCGAAGAGTGCGGCGTCATCGTGACCGGCCCGGATGGACGTCCTCTCGATGCGCCGCTCGACGTCGAGACTGACGTGGCGTGGGCTGGCTACGCGAATGCCCGCATCAAGGCTCAGATCGAACCGCTGCTTCAGCAGGCGCTGCGCGCGCGCGGCCTGAGTCAGGCGTGACTGACGGGCTCGACCTGTTCGTGCACAGCCTGCGGACGGACCGACTGTTCGACGCGGGCGCCACGGTCGCCGTGTCACGGGCACCCGGGCGCCTCGACGTCATGGGCGGCATCGCCGACTATTCAGGATCCCTCGTTCTGCAGCGCCCGATTGCAGAGGCCACATTCGCAGCGGTCCAGGCGATCGACCGCCCGGTTCTCGAGATCGTCAGCATCGGCCGCGAGCCGTGCACGATTTCACTCGACGCGCTCGCGCCGGCGGGCGTGCCCATCGGCTACGACCGGGCGCGCCGCATGTTTGCGGACACTCCTGTGCCTGACAGCACGGAGACTCCGGCCGCACCGCACTGGGCGTCGTACGTCGCAGGCCCCGTTCTCGTGCTCGCACGCGAACGCGGGATGCCACTCACGCGCGGCGCCAGAATCGTCGTGGCGTCGCACGTGCCGGAAGGCAAGGGCGTGAGCTCATCGGCTGCGATCGAAACCGCCACCATGGACGCCGTGGCCGCGGCGTTCGGCATCGCGATCGAACCTCGCGATCTCGCCCTGCTCTGCCAGAAAAGCGAGAACCTCGTCACAGGGGCGCCATGCGGGGTCATGGATCAGATGACGTGCGTGTTCGGCGAGCCCGATCGTCTGCTCGCACTGCTCTGCCAGCCGGCGGAACTGCAGCCGGCGGTGCCTGTGCCCGGCGACATCTCCTTCTGGGGCATCGACTCCGGCGAGCGTCATGCGGTCGGCGGCTCGGACTATGGCGAGGTCCGGACCGGTGCATTCATGGGACTGCGGATGCTCACCGGCGCCCTCGGCAGATCGGTAGACTATCTGGCCAACATCACACCGGCCGACTTCGAACGGGAGGCCCGCTGTCTGCCTGAAGAGATCTCGGGCGACGAGTTTCTGTCGCGATTCGGTGGCACGGCTGATATGGTCACGCAGGTCGAGCGCGGGCGCCGGTACCGCGTCCGCGAGCCGGCGGCGCATCCGGTCCACGAGCGGCAGCGCGCGGGAGAGTTCCGCCAGCTGCTCCAGGAGTCTTCTGGCGAGGATCGTCTGGCCCGGCTCGGTCAGCTGATGTACGAGTCGCACGCCAGCTATGGCAGGTGCGGGCTCGGTTCGCCGGGAACCGACCGCCTCGTCGAGTTGATACGGGCTGAAGGAGCGGACGGCGGTCTCTATGGCGCGCGCATCACGGGCGGAGGCAGTGGCGGTACGGTGGCGGTGATCGGGCTGAGCCATGCCTCAGCCGCGGTCGCGCGCGTCGTTGACGCCTACCAGCGCGCGACGGGGTACCTGCCGTACGTCTTTGCGGGAACATCGCCGGGCCTGACGGCATTTGGGAGGCGTTCGATCGCGCTGTGAGCTACCATCCACTTCGCTGGAGTCTGCTATGAGCCTCAACCAGAGTCTGCGCTGGGTCGTTGTCGCTGCGTGTACGCTTCTCGGCTCGCTGCCCGCGGTCCTCGCGCAACCGGGAGCGTTCGGCGGCGGGTTTGGACCGCCGCTTCAGGTCGTGCCGCCGGCGAAGGCGTTCGCCACCTCCGACGAGCACTATAAGTTCCTCCGCGATCAGGCCAAGGGCGGTACGAAACATACGCTTGCGTCCGTGCCACGCTGGGATGGCTTGTGGGTGACCGCCGGCAACACCCACATGAACATGTTCATCGACCCGCCCGGCTTCACGGGCAAGATCCGGCCGGGCGTCCTTTCGCCGCCTTATGAGGCCGCGTATCGCGAACGCTGGCGTCAGCAGCAGGAGCTGGGGGAAGTCCAGTACGACCGGCTCACGCACTGCGAGCCACCCGGTTATCCGCGGTTTCTGCTCGAGCCGTACTCGCACGAGTTCCTCAACCTGCCGAACCAGTCGTACCAGATCAACGACTTCGGGCCATCGATCCGCCGCGTCTACATCGGCCAGGACCACAAGAACCTGTACGGCACGCACTCCTGGTACGGCGACACGATCGGCTTCTGGAACGGCGACACGCTCGTCACCAACACGAAGTACCTCCTCCCAGCCGATTTCACACGCTGGTCGCCGATGACGAGCAATCAATTCGAATCGGTGGAAACGTGGCAGCTCAAACGGTACCCGGGCGGTATCGAGCGGCTCGAGGTACAGGTCACGTTCTACGATCGCTACGCCTTCGTCAGGCCCGTCAGCGCCGTGTACGCGTTCCGGCGCGGGAAGGAGCTCGAAGACGCCGGCCATCGCGTCCAGCACTGGGAGTGTGAGACGAGCAACAACGATCACTTCGACAAGGGCGGGACGACCTCGAAGCTGCCCGGCGAGGCTGGATTCAAGGACGCGCGCGGCAGCACGCTGTTCCCTGATCTGCCAGGTCAGTCGCGCGATCCGATCTACAACACGACGCTTCCGGCGAAGAAGGAGTAGGAGATGAAGACGGCATTCCGCATGCTGCCGGCCACCCTGGTTGCCTCGCTGCTGATCGCGCCCACGGCGCTCGCCCATCATTCGTTCGCGATGTTCGACAAGAGCGTCGAGAAGGTCGCCACCGGCACCGTCGTGCGGTGGGCATTCAACGTGCCCCACTCCTGGCTCTACTTGAACATCAAGAACGCGGATGGCACTGAAACGCTCTGGAGCTTCGAAGGCTCGGCGCCGCCGGCGCTGCTCCAGCGTGGCATCACCGGCGCGACGTTCGAACCGGGGAACACCGTCACCATTTCGTACTGTCCGCTGAAGGACGGGCGGCCGGGCGGCGGTCTCGGCTGGGCGCGGCTCGCCAACGGCACGTTCGTGAACCCTGCCGACGGCGGCTGCGACGGCAGCGTCAAGGCAATCGAAAAGTGGAAGGCCTGGCTCGCGGCGGGCTATACCTCGAGCGCCGACGCACAGAAACCCAAGTAGTCCCCCTGGTCCGTGAGGAGTTTGCGCTGATGAGATCCCGTCGTGGGTCCTTTGTCCTTGTTTTGTGTCTGACCTGCATCGCGGCAGGCTGCCGGTCAGGTGCCGGCACCAGCGAGAGCGGTTCCAGGACGCTCAAGCTCGCGTTCGTCACCAACAACTCTTCCGACTTCTGGACAATCGCCCGGCGCGGCGTCGAGAAAGCGGACAACGAGCTGACGGACGTCGACGCGGAGTTCAGGCTCACCCCCGACGGCACCGCTGCCGAGCAGCAGCGCATCGTCGACGATCTCCTGACGAAGGGCGTGGACGGGATTGCGATCTCGCCGGTTGACCCGCAGAACCAGACCGCGCTGATTGATTCGGCGGCCAAACGCACGCTGGTGTTCACGCAGGACAGCGATGCTCCGCAGACGGCCCGCGCCTGCTACATCGGCACCGACAACGTCGCCGCCGGGCGGCAGGCCGGGCAGCTCATACGCGAAGCGCTTCCCGCAGGCGGCTCGATCATGTTGTTCGTCGGCAAGCGCGATGCGCAGAACGCACGCGAGCGCATCCAGGGCATCACGGAAACGCTCGCCGGGTCGAACATCCGCATCATCGACGTCCGCACCGATGACGCCGACGATGTGCGGGCGAAGGCCAATGCCGCGGACACGCTGGTCCGCTATCCCGACATCAAGGCCCTTGTCGGATTGTGGAGCTACAACGGGCCCGCCATCCTCAACGCCGTCCGCGAAGCCGGGAAGCTGGGGCGCGTGCGCATCGTCACCTTTGACGAGGCCGATGAAACGCTTGCGGGCGTGAAGGAAGGCGCCATCCACGGGACGGTCGTGCAACAGCCGTTCGAGTTCGGTTATCAGGCGATGCTGCGGATGGCGCAGGCCGTGCGCGGCGACAAGTCGTTCATTCCCGAGTCGAAACAGATCATCGTCCCGACGCTCGTGGTGAACCGCGCGAACGTCGAGGACTTCACGAAGCGGATCAACGAACTACGCGGCAGGTAATCATGAGCTCGATCGATCGCCGCCGGTTTCTCACAGGGCTCGGCCAGACGGGGGCCATGCTGGCCGCCGGGTCGCTGCTGGACGTCCTCGGCTACGCGCAGGTCGCGCGCGGTCCGGCGCGAGCGTCGATCCGGACGATGCCCGGACGAGGGGATTTCGATCGACGGGTAATGGGCTCCTTCCTCGAGCATCTCGGGCGCGCGATCTACACCGGCGTCTATGAAGCGGGCTCGCGCCTCTCCGATGCGAAGGGGTTCCGCACCGACGTCGCGCGGGAGATCAAGGAGCTGGCCGTCCCCATCGTCCGGTATCCCGGCGGCAACTTCGTCTCCGGCTACAACTGGCTCGACGGCGTGGGCCCGAAGGCGCAGCGCCCGACCGTTCTCGAACGGGCCTGGAACTCACTCGAGACGAATCAGTTCGGCACCAACGAGTTCATCGAGTGGTGCCGGATGGTCGGGACCGAGCCGCTGCTCGGCATGAACTTCGGCACCGGCAGTGCGGAGATGGCGGTGGCCTACGTCGAGTACTGCAATCTCGAACGCGGCACAAAGTGGAGCGACCTTCGACGCGCGCACGGCTACGAGCAGCCGCACAACGTGCGCTACTGGTGCCTGGGCAACGAGATGGACGGGAACTGGCAGATCGGCCAGCTGCAGGCGCGGGAGTACGGGCGCAAGGCGCGCGACGCGGCGAAGCAGATGCGCGTCATCGATCGCGGCCTGCAGCTCATCGCCTGCGGATCGAGCGGCACCGGCATGTCCACCTATCTCGCATGGGATCGAGAGGTGCTCGAAGAGTGCTTCGATCAGGTGGACGGCGTCTCGCTGCACGCCTACTACGGCAACACGCAGCCGCTGACGGGCAACCGGCCGCAGCGCTATCTGGCGATGAACCTCGACATGGACCGCCAGATTCACGAGATCGCCGCCGTGTGCGACTACGTCCAGGCGCTCCGGAAATCGAGCAAGCGCCTCTGGCTGTCGTTCGACGAGTGGAACGTCTGGTACCGCGCCCGCTCCGGGAACGCCACCGACGGCCGCCGCGCGTTCGCGCCGAAGCTGCTCGAGGAGGTCTACAACCTGGAGGACGCGCTGCTGGTTGGCGGCTTCGTCAACACGCTGCTTCGGAATTCAGACCGCGTGCGCGTGGGCTGCCTCGCGCAGCTGGTGAACGTCATCGCACCGCTCGTGACCAACGAGACCGGCGTGCTGCGGCAGAGCATCTACTACCCGTACGCGTGGGGGATCAAATACGCGCGCGGGCGCGTGCTCGACGTGCGCGTCGAGGCCGAGACCTATCCCATTACCGGGGCCGGCCTTCAGGCCGACTTCGCGCGTAACGACCAGGTGCCGTTCGTGGACGTTGTCGCCACCCACGACACGCAGAACCGCCAGGTGAGCGTGCTGATGCTGAACCGCGACATCGACGGGGAGCGTGAGGTCGTAATCGAGTGGGGCGACATCACGCCGGCGCGGGTCCTCACGTGCGAGACGCTGACAGGCACTGACCTGAAGGCCTTCAACACGTTCGAGCAGCCGAAACGTGTCGTGCCGCAGCGCCTCGACGCCCCCGCCCCTGGCTCGCGCATGAGCTTCAAGCTGCCACCGCGGTCCTACACCGTGGCACAACTCGCAGTGTCGGCCACCTAAGCGCAACCGGAGGAAACGGAGCCAGGCGGAGGTCACGGTTTCACACGGAGGAACGGAGTCACGGAGGGCCGCTCGATTGTCGGCATGCGAAGCATGCCCGACGCCCTGATGCAGTCGGGCGCAGATACAAGCCGCGCGTGAATCGACAGCTCAGATCTTCGTGATGTTCGTGTCCTTCGTGGTTAGAACCCTACTGTCCCGCTGCCTTCCGTCTCCGTGCCTTCGTGCCTCCGTGTGAACCCGCGTCCTCCGCACAACTCCGTGTCCTCCGGGGGCCGGCGTCGTAGTATGTCTTATGACCCTGCGCGCCCTCGTTCGCCTCGTTCTGCTGGCGGCTGCCCTCGGCATCGCGGCGCCGTCTACGTCAGTCGTTCTCGGCCAGGTCACGGCACCGAACGCCGCCACTGCCGCCCTCGACTCAAAGGTTCCCGACGATCCGCGAATCACCGTCGGCACGCTGCCGAACGGCTTGCGCTATTACATCCGCCGCAATCAGGCGCCCCGTAATCGCGCCGAGCTCCGCCTCGTCGTCAAGGCCGGCTCGGTGCTCGAGGACGACGACCAGCGCGGCCTCGCGCATATGGTCGAGCACATGGCGTTCAACGGCACGACCAACTTCCCCGGCCAGCGGATCGTGGCGTTCATGCAGGCGATCGGCATGCGCTTCGGCGCGCACGTAAACGCCCACACCAGTTTTGACGAGACCGTTTACCAGCTCCAGATTCCGACCGACAACGCAGCCGTCATTGATCGCTCCTTCAGCGTGCTCGAAGACTGGGCGCGGAACGTAACCTTCGACCCGGACGAGATCGACAAGGAGCGCGGCGTCGTGCTCGAAGAGTGGCGTCTTGGGCTCGGTGCCGAGGCCCGCATACGCGACGCGCAGCTGCCGTTGCTGCTGAAGGGCTCACGCTACGCGGATCGCATGCCGATCGGAACGCCTGAGGTCCTTCGATCCTTCCAGATTGAGCGGCTGAAGAAGTTCTATGCCGACTGGTACCGCCCCGACCTGATGGCGGTCATCGCCGTCGGCGATTTCGATCCGGCGGCAATCGAAGCGCTCATCAAGGCGCGCTTCAGTGCGATTCCGGCGCGGCTGGATCCGCGTCCGAAGCCGGCGTTCACCGCTCCCGGTCATGCCGAGACGTTGTACAACGTCGCGACCGATCCAGAGGCCAACGCCACGCTCGTGAACGTGATCAGCACGATGCCCGAGCGCGACCAGACCACCATCCGCGCCTATCGACAGAGCCTTGTGGAGCGGCTGTTCGCGGGCATGCTGTCCGATCGGTTCGAGGAGCTCTCCAATTCGGCCAATCCGCCGTTCCTCGCGGCGCAGACGAGCCGTGAGCTGTTCATCGGTCCGAGCGAAGCGACATCGCTCACGGCGCTGGTCGCGGACGGCGGCATCGAGCGCGGCCTCTCCGCGATGTTTGCCGAGGCGGAGCGTGTGAGGCGCTTCGGCTTCACGGCCACCGAGCTCGACCGGCAGAAGGCCAACATGAAGCTGTTCCTCGAGCGCGCATCGGTCGAGGAGGCCACCTGGGAATCCGGACGGCTCGCCGACGAGTACGGGCGCAACTTCCTGCAGCAGGAACCGATTCCCGGCATCGGCTACGAGTACGCGCTTCACCAGCGGTTCGTCCCGGAGATCACGCTGGCGGAAGTGAATGCGCTGGCGGCCGACTGGCTGCCGAATCGCAATCGCGTCGTCACCGTGGCTGCGCCGCGCAGGCC
>DATLLQ010000161.1:0-4132 GCA_035537775.1 Vicinamibacterales bacterium
GCGGATTGGATAAGGGGCCGGACGAAGCCGCCTGCATACTCGCGGAGACGGACGGCAATCCAGGAACAGTCTGCAAGCGGCGATTCGCGCGCAACCGGAACGACTGGTTCCGCTATTCGCTGTGGGTCCATGCCACCGGCATCCCTCGGGATCCTCCGAACCAGGCGACTCCACGGAACGTGTCCGGCATCGGCGACTTCCTGGGAGCCGACCACCAGGTGTCGCTGGGCCTGTGGGATTTCGCCAGGGGCACGACGTTCACGCAGGCCTCCACGTTCATGCATGAAGTCGGTCACGGGCTGGGCCTCCGCCACGGCGGCCCCACGCTGGAGCCGAACTGCAAACCGAACTACCAGAGCGTCATGAACTATCTGTTCCAGGTTCGCGGGCTGATCAACGACCTGGGCATCGCCGAGATCGGTTATTCAAATCAGGTCTTGAAAGACCTGAAAGAGGACGACCTGAACGAGTCTGTTGGCCTCAAGACCACCGACAACCAGACGATGCAGTGGCGCACCCGTTGGTACACGGATTGGCAAACCAGCTTTATCGACAACGCCGGAGGTCTCAATATCACCCCGGTGGCAAAGCGGTGCAACGGGGCACCGAAAGCGAACGAGCTGATGGCCCGCGTCGACGGCACCAGCACGACGGGGGGCATCGACTGGAACGCAAACGGTGCAGTTACAGGGGTCGTCTCTCCGCTCCTGACGTCGGACCTCAACTTCAGCGGGCAACTGACCACGCTGGCCCAGGGGTCGAACGACTGGCAGAATCTCAATCTGCAGACGATCGGCAGCCGGCGCAACGTTGGAGGCTGGTCAGCGGAGTCCGGCTACTGGGACACAGGGTACTGGGATACCGGAAGCGACACTGGTTATTGGGACACCGGCTATTGGGACACCGGAGCCCCTGGAGAGCTCGACTTCGCGTCGGGGTATTGGGACACCGGCTATTGGGACACCGGCTACTGGGATACCGGCTACTGGGACACTGGCGCTGAAAGCGAGAGCCTCCTGGTGCCGAAAGGCGAGATCGACCTTGATACCGCGGCCTCGATCGGCAACGCGCCGAACGCCGTCGCGGCAGCGATTCCTCCGGGGGCGAAGGACCCCGTCGTGTCCTGGTTGCCGCCGCACGTGAAGTCGGACAAGGTCGGGTCCTATGAGGTCTATCGCGTCGAGGGGACATCGGCAGCGATGATCGTCACGCCGACCAACTTCCTGAATCGCGTAACGATAAACAACAACGTCCCCGCGAATCAGCTGTCGGTGGTCGATACGACGGCAAAGAACAATGTTTGGTACATCTACATCGTGATGGCACAGTTCACTGAGAACAGTCCGATCACCAACGCCGCCGTTCGCAGCGGCATCGCGGCATCGCAGCCGTTCAGGAAGTAGAGAGAACGACTCAGCGTCCGGGCTGCGCGGCAACGCGGGCCCGGACGTCCTTCAGGGCGGGGTCCTCGCCCGCCTTTTCCCGCAAACGCAGATATCGGCGATAGAGATCGGCGTAGCCGACGCTTTTCGCCGCTTCGCGCGCCTGGCCCTGCAGGTAATAGACAGCAGGCAATAGACCGTACGTCGGTTCTTCGTCCAGGAAGAGCTCGCCGCTGCGCGTAATGCAGCGGTCGAACGCCGAATCGGCGGGTGTCGTCCGGCCCGCCGCCAGGTACGTCCGTCCGAGCTCGAACTGGCCGATCCACGTATCCAGGATTTTCTCGTTCGCTTCTTCCAGGGTCGTGGCGGCGGTCGCATAATCGCCTTTGCTCCGCGCGATTGCCGCGTCGATGATCCTCGCCGACGCCCGCGCCTCCGCCGGGGACTGGGCGGCAAAGCGCTTCGCGATGCCTTGAGCGGTCGCGGCGTCTCCGGCGTCCACCAGCACGAGCGCCGCCCGCAGGCTCGGACGAAGGCTCTCGCTCGTCGCAAGTGCCGCCTTTGCCGCAGCCACCGCCGCAGCACGCTGACCTCGCTGGAGCTCCGCGTAGGCGATTCCTGCCAGCTTCGCCGCCGCACGATCCTGTCCGTCCTTGCGTTGACGGTCCGCCTCCACGCCCCGCCCGTAAATTGCAATCGCCTCTTTGAAGCGTCCTTCAAACACCGCGGCGTCGCCGAGTCCGGACATCGCGATCGAGGCGCCCTGCGGGTTCGTTTTCAACAGCGCCTCGTAGGTTGCGATCGCTTCCGGTATTCGCTCCTGCGCCACGTGCGCGTAGGCCAGCGGCTGCGCGCCGAGCGCATTGTTGAGATCGAGCGTCGCCCGCGCCTCCGTTTCCGCGTTGGTGAAATCGCTGGCGTAGGCCAGATACAGCGCCAGGTTCAGGCGGTAGAGGGCGCGCTTCGGCAGAATCGTCACGGCGTTTCGCAGCGAGGCCACGGCGTCCGGCATGCGCCTGAGCTGCGTCTGGCAGTACGCAACGTTGTTCAGCGCGGCGACGTCGGCGGCGTAACGCTTCAACATGTCGCCGAACTGCTTCAGACATTGGTCGTACTCACCCGACGACATGTAGACGAGGCCGCGCGCGCGGTACTTTTCGCGCTCGGTCATGCGGTCCACGTGGCGCGCCGCCTCAATCGCGTACTGCTCTGCCTCTTTCGGCCGCTCGAGGTTGCGCGAGGAGCTGGCCATCCCGGCATACGCCAGACCGAAGTTCGGATCGCCGTCGAGCGCCTTCTGGAAGCTGGCCAGCGCGTCCTCGAAGCGGCCGTCCGCCTGCGCTTCCATCGCGGCGGCGTAGTGGCGCACCACTTCTATCGAGGTTGTCGACAATGTGTCGGCAGCGAACCGGCGCGTGGAATCGGACGTGTCGTCGCCGAGCGCCTCGCGCACGTCAACCGCGGAGTCGGTTGCTGCAGCCAATACCTGATCCCGCGACCGCACCCGCTTTCGCACCGTTGTCAGTTCTTTGCCGGTCACCGTCTCGACGGCCCTGACGATCAGCTCGTACTGGCTTCCGCTTCGCGAGATGGAGCCAGCCAGGACGACGCCAACGCCCTGCTTCGCCGCGGTGTCTGTCGCGGTGCGCTCATCCAGGTTCTCGGGCGCGGGGACGGACAGCCGGGCGCGCATCTGCGTGCGATCGATCGCCGTAATGAAACCCGCTTCCTCGAGCGACAACCGGATCATCGGTTCGAGCGTGTGATCGAGCGCGGAGTCTCCCGTCGTGTTCGTGAAGTCGGCGATCAGGACGGTGACGGGGTCATGCGTCACCACCGGAGGCTCGCGGAAGTACCACCAGCTGCCTCCGAACACGAGCGTCAGCAGGGCCACGACGGCCGCCATCAGCGGCAAACCGATCGTCCGTTTGATCGGGATCAGCTCGCCCTTGTCATCGAGGCGATCCAGTTCGGCCGCGACTTCCGCCGACGTCTGGAATCGCTTGTCCGCTTCCGGCTCCACGCAGCGGGCGACGAGCGCGGCGAGCGGCGCGGGAATGTCTGACGACAGCGCCTGCAGCGGCGGCGGAGGCGCGCTCATCCTGCGCTGCAATTCCTCGACTGCCGCGGCGCCGGACGAGGCACGCCGCTGACCGAGAAGGGCATCATAGAGAATCAGCCCGAACGCGTAGACGTCCACACGTTGATCGATGGTCTGCCCTCGGGCCTGCTCCGGTGCCATGTACTCGACCGTGCCGACGATCGAGCCGAGCGTCGTGGCGGCATGGTGCGACGCGGCGCGTGTCAGGTGCTCCGGGACGACACCCACGCCCGGCTTGGGCGCCGTTCCGCCATCGCCCGTGGAGTGGGCAATGCCGAAGTCCATGATCAGCGCCTCGCCGTCCTTGCTGATCATGATGTTGGCCGGCTTCAGATCGCGATGCACGACGCCGGCGCTGTGAGCGGCTACCAGTCCGGCGACGACCGATCGGGCGATCCCCAGCAGCTCGGGAGTCGGCCGCTTGCCGTCCTTCTTCAGAATCGACGCGAGGTCCGTCCCCTCGACGTACGACATCGTGATGTACTTGATGCCGTCGATGTCGCCGATGTCGTGAATGCGGACGACGTTCTTGTGCGTGACCTGACGCGCGAGCAGCAGTTCACGCTTGAAGCGGCGGCCGACTTCCTCGGCGGTTGCCGGATCCTCCATCACCTCCGGGCGGATAACCTTGATCGCGACAGCGACGCCC
>DATLLQ010000162.1:0-5543 GCA_035537775.1 Vicinamibacterales bacterium
ATTGGCGTTGACGCACTCGTCGCCTTCTGCAGCGACTGGGCGGAACGGCGGCGCGGTCTCGACTTCGATACCGATGGCGTCGTCATCAAGGTCGATTCGTACGCGCAGCGGCGCGCCCTGGGTGCGACGAGCAAGTTCCCGCGATGGGCGGTTGCGTTCAAGTTCCCGGCCGAGCAGAAGACGACGCTACTGCGGAAGATCGAGGTGAATGTCGGACGGACCGGAGCCGTCACGCCGTTTGCCGTGCTCGACCCGGTGTTTCTCGCCGGCTCGACGATCTCGATGGCAACGCTGCACAACGCCGACGACCTCGCGCGCAAGGACATTCGCGAGGGCGACTGGGTCATCATCGAGAAAGCCGGCGACGTGATTCCGCGCGTCGTCGGACCTGTTCTGAGCAAACGCGCCGAAGACAGCCAGCCGTGGGTGATGCCGGTGATCTGCCCTCGCTGCGGCAGCACGCTGGTTCGCGAAGAGGGAGAGGCCGTGTGGCGCTGCGAGAACACGTCCTGTCCGGCGAAGCTGCAGCGCGGCCTCGAGCACTTTGCCTCGCGCGGTGCGATGAACATCGACGGCTTCGGCGAGTCGCTGATCGCCCAGCTCATCGGCGGCGGCCTCGTTCGCGACTATGCCGACATCTACGCCCTGACGCCGGTGCAGCTCGCGAGCCTGAGCAGCACCTCCGCCCGGTCCGACGGGCGTGAGATCCAGCGGCGTTTCGGCGAGAAGAACGCGGCCAAGGTCGTTGCCGAGATCGATCGCAGCAGGACGAACGAGCTGTGGCGCCTCATCTACGGGCTTGGGATCCGGCATGTCGGCGAACGGGCCGCGCAGGTCCTGGCAGAGGCGTTCTGGTCGATGGAGGCGCTCGTGGCAGCCACGACGGAGCAGCTTCAGCAGACGCACGAGATCGGTCCGGTTCTGGCGGGTTCGCTTCGCGCATGGCTGGATGAGCCGCGAAACCGGCAGCTTCTGGACCGGCTGCGCGCTGCCGGCGTCCGTATGGACGTCCCGGAGTCCGAACGGACGGCGAAATCCGCGCCGGGGGCGCTTTCCGGCCGGACCTACGTGATCACTGGAACGCTGACGTCGATGACGCGCGAAGAGGCTGAGGTGGCATTGAAACGCCAGGGCGCCAAGGTTGCCGGGTCGGTGAGCAAGAAGACGACGGGCGTGATCGTGGGCGCGGATGCGGGAAGCAAGGCCGAGAAGGCTCGTGCACTGGGCGTGCCGATGCTGGACGAAGCGACGTTTCTGGACCTCATCGGTTCCCGAACCGATAGCCAGTGAAGCAATTTATGATCAGGGTATGACGCGGCGGCTCCTCGCAGTGACCATCGGCCTGGCCGCCACGGTGTCTTTTCTCGTCGGCCTGATTGTCGCGGGGACGATGACGCCTTCGCCGGCGACCTCTGCGCCAGAACCCCGCGTGACGAGGGCGCGCGCAGCCGGTTCGGCAGCGCCTGCCGCGGCCGTCGCCTCGTTTGCCGACATCGCCGAGCGATTGAACCCTGCCGTCGTCAACATCGACGCGACGATGCGTGGCGGGAGCAACTCGGGCCGCCGCTACAACTCGTCGCTGGGAGAGGGCCCCGAGCTCTTCGAGCGGCGAATGCCGGGTCAGGAACGCGACGTGCCGCGTCGCGGCGCGGGGACGGGCTTCATCATCGATTCCGCCGGGTACATCCTCACGAATCACCATGTGGTTGCCGATTCGACGCGCATCACAGTGCGCCTGACCGACGGACGCACGCTTCGGGCCGAACGGATCGGCTCGGATCCGGATACGGACATCGCGCTGATCAAGGTGGAATCCGGCCGGCCGTTGCCGCACGCGGTGCTGGGCGATTCCGACATGCTGCGTGTTGGAGAGTGGGTGCTGGCGATCGGGAATCCGCTCGCGTACGAGCACACCGTGACCGTCGGCGTGGTCAGCTTCATCGGCCGCAAACTGTTCGACACGTCGCTCGACCGCTACATCCAGACCGACGCGGCCATCAACTTCGGCAACAGCGGCGGACCGCTGATCAATGCGCGCGGGGAAGTGATCGGGATCAATGCCGCCATCAGTTCCCGGGCGTCGAACATCGGCTTTGCCGTGCCGATCAACCAGGCGACGGCGATCCTGCCGCAGCTTCGCCAGAACGGCCACGTCTCGCGCGGATACGTCGGCGTCGCGCTGAAGAAGGTCGATCCGGACCTCCAGCGGTCGCTCGGGCTGAGCACCGCGGCTGGCGCCCTGGTTCAGGACGTCACGAAGGGATCGCCCGGAGAGCGAGCAGGCCTCCGCACTTACGACGTGATCGTGGCGGTGGACGGACGCCCGATCGCGACGCACGACGAGCTCATTCAGATCATTGCGGCCCGGAAGCCCGGAACGATCGCCACGCTGCAGGTGGTGCGTGACGGCCGCACGATGAACGTGGCGGTCAAGCTGGCGGAGCGCGAGCCACGGAAGGACATCGAGGATTCCACGGCGGACGAGCGGCCGGTCGTGCCGAAGAGCCGTGAGGTGGCGCTTGGCCTGTCTGTCCGCGACCTCGATGAGGAACTGATGCGACGGATGGCGTTGCCTGCGGGCACGCAGGGAGTCGTCGTGTCGCGGGTCGACCCGTCCGGCCCCGCGTTCGATGCCGACATCCAGCGCGGTCATGTGCTGCTGGAAATCAATCGCCGCCCCGTGCGAACGGTCGAGGAGTTCCGCCGCCTGATGGCCAGCGCGCGGTCAGGCGACGTCCTCACGCTCTACGTCTACCGGCCAGGGTCAGAACCGCCGCGCGCCCTGCACACTCTCAAGATCGACTGACCGTGAAACCTCGCATCCTGGTGATTGACGACGAGGGCGCGATCCGCGACTCGCTTCGAATGATCCTCGAATACGAGGACTATCAGTTTGCCGGCGCCGCGACGGGGCAGGAGGGCATCTCCGCCGTTCAGCGCGAGCGTCCGGACCTCGTGCTCCTCGACATCAAGATGCCCGGGATGGATGGCCTGGAAGTGCTGCGGAAGCTGCACGCCTTCGACGAGACCCTCCCGGTCGTGATGATTTCCGGCCATGGCACGACGGCCACCGCGGTCGAAGCGATTCGCTCCGGGGCGGTTGACTTCCTCGACAAGCCACTCAGCAGCGAGCGCGTCATCGTCACGCTCCAGAACGCGCTGAGGCAGTCGGAGCTGCGGACGGAGAACCGCGAGCTGAAGCTCGCGATGGAATCGAAGTACGAGATCGTCGGCCACAGCCCGGGGCTGCGCACGGTGCTCGAGGCGGTGCAGCGGGCCGCCCCGACGAACGCCACCGTGATGCTGCTCGGCGAGAGCGGCGTTGGCAAGGAACTGGTCGCGCGAACCATTCATCGAAACAGCCCGCGTGCGAGCCAGCGCTTCGTGCAGGTGAACTGCGCAGCCATCCCCGAAGAGCTCATCGAATCAGAGCTGTTCGGGCACGAGAAGGGATCGTTCACGGGCGCCACCGAGAAACAGATCGGCAAGTTCGAGCAGGCGGACCGCGGGACGATCTTCCTCGACGAAGTCGGCGACATGAGCCCGAAGACGCAGGCCAAGGTGCTGCGCGTCCTCCAGGAGCAGGAAGTCGAGCGCCTCGGCTCGGCGCGCACCATCAAGGTGGACGTGCGCGTGATCGCGGCGACGAACAAGGACCTCGAAGAGGCGATTCAGCGCGGTGAGTTCAGGGAGGACCTGTTCTTCCGCCTGAACGTGATCCCGATTGTCGTGCCGCCGCTGCGCGAGCGGCGCGACGACATTCCGCAGCTCGTGCAGCATTTCGCGAAGCTGACGGGCGATGAGCACAACCTGAAGCCCAAGCGCTTCGAGGCGGCGGCCATGGAGGCCATGCAGCGGCACCGCTGGCGTGGCAACATCCGCGAGCTCCGCAACACCGTCGAACGCGTGATGATCATGAGTCCCGCCGACGTCGTCCGGTTCGACGATCTGCCGGGAGAGATCAGAGGTGGCGATTCGCGATCCGTGGCGGCTGCACCAGACGCCACGCGGCCGCCGTCAACGGCCGTTCCGCAGCCTCCGCCTTCGACCGGGAGCACCACGCCTCCGGCCGGGACGCTGCGCGAGTTCAAGGATGCGGCCGAGCGCGCCTATCTCGTGCAGAAGCTGCGCGAGAACAACTGGAACATCTCGAAGACGGCGGAGGTCATCGACACGCCGCGCAGTAATCTCTACAAGAAGCTGGAACAGTACGGCATCAAGCAGGAAGTCGACGGATAGCGGCTACCGGCCGCGCGACACCCACAGCGTGACAGCCAGGGAGATCGACGTCCACAGGGTGCCGTAGATCATCGCCGTGCCCACCGCCGTCAGCAGCGTGCGCACCCACGTCTCGCCGTAGACGCGCCGCTGCGCAAGGATCGCGTAGACGAGTATCCACATCGCGGCCGCCATCTGCGCCGTCGCGATCAGCCAGAGCGGCGCGCCAAATTGCACCACCGCTGACAGCGCGAGCACTGCAAACGCGAACGTCTGCAGGTGGAGCGCGAAGTACAGATGATCCGGATAGGGCCTCCGCCGGTGAAACAGCGCCAGGATGGCTGCCAGCGCAGGAATCAGCAGAAATAACGCGCGCGGCATGATCTCGAGAATGCGCCGCTGCAGTCCGGCGAAGTCCGTGGCCATGGCCCGCATCAACGGCTGGAAGGCACCGGGCTGTTCCGAAATGTACTGTGCGACGAGGATGCGATCGTCGGGAGTCAGCGCGCCCGAGCCTGCGGCGACCGCCTTGGCGAACGCGGCTTCACCGGGCGTCTGTTGTTCGGCCACGGAGCCAACTCCAACGCCTACGCTGAAATCGAACCGTCCGTCGTTGCTCACGGGCAGCGGGACCATCGCGGCCGCGACGAAGTAGACGACGCTGCACATCAGATACAGCCTGACAGGAGACAGATAACGCGCCCGGCGCCCCTCGAGGAACTCGTGCGTGAGCGCGCCCGGCCGGGTGATGAGCGTGCGGATCGTCGCGGCGAACTTGCCGTCCCAGCCGACGAGCTCGTCGTAGGCGTCGCCAGCAAGCTCCCGCACGGTCGGGTGCGCGGGGATGACACGTTGTCCGCAGTGCGAACAGAACGTTCCCTGCAGCGCGGCGCCGCAGTTGAGACAGTGCGAGGGAGCCGTCAGCACCACGGTTGGCGCCGTAAGTCTACCGGTACGCCATAATCGAAGAGTCGCAGTCGTCCAGACGATCGCCGTTCGACTCGCAGAGGCGAGTCGAAGGGAGGAAAGTCCGAGCTCCGAAGGGCAGTGCGCCGGGTAACTCCCGGGCAGGGCAACCTGACGGACCAGTGGCACAGAAAAGATACCGCCCCGAGCGAGGCGCGTAAGCGCCGAGCGAGGGGTAAGGGTGAAAAGGTGCGGTAAGAGCGCACCGCGCCGGCGGCAACGCCGGTGGCAGGCAAAACCCCGCACGGAGCAAGACCAAATAGGGTGGCGCTGCAGGCGTCGCAAGACGCCGGCCGGACGCGCAAGCGTTCCGTAGGACGGCCCGTCCGAGCCACCGGGTAGGTCGCCGGAGTCAGTGA
>DATLLQ010000163.1:0-16877 GCA_035537775.1 Vicinamibacterales bacterium
AACGCAGACTTACGCCGCCCGCGGCGGACGTTCCAACGCCGCGCGATCCCAGCCTGCGAGCGTTGCGGCATGGTCGTAAGTGCTGTCGATGAACGCCGTGATGGCATCGTCGGGTGAGGCTGCCGTGCGTACCGCCTCATAGGGAAGGATGAATTCGTTCAGGCCGGTGTGGTAGTAGCCCGCGCCAGGTTCGATACGGGCGGCCTTGAGTCCCTCCGGCTCCGGCACCGCGTACGCATAGAAGGCAGGCTCCAGGACGGGCGGGCTGCCGGGCCAGAACCCGTGGCTGATGACTTCGTGTGAGTACGCCTCGCGCATGAACGCCGGACCTTCGCGAGGTGGTGCGGGCCGGCCCGAAAACCGCGTCACGGCCAGATCGAAGCTGCCCCAGAAAAAATGCACGGGACTGGCCTTGCCGATGAACGCGCATCGCGAGGCGTTGAACACACGGTTGATCTCGAGCAGGACTCTCCAGAAGCGATTCGCGGATTCCGGATCGTAGGTGTGGTGAACCGTGTCCTGCTCGAACCGGATAGGCGACGGGACTTCCGATGGCACCGTCCAGATCTTGACCGGCAGCGCCATCGCGGCCAGCGTCGCCATCGTGTCTCGATAGAAGCTCGCGACGGTGCGCGACTCGAGCGGCAACGAACGGCGAGCGCCGTCGGATGCTTCGATCACGAGCTGGTGATCGATGAAGTCAAATTCGACGGTGAACGACCGGTCTGCATACAGGAGCGTGTGCGTCTGAAGGCCGCGAGCCGTGACATGAAACGCGACGCCCCAGCTGTGATTGAGTGGCGGTGCCTGCGCAAGGGCAACCTTCCCGACAACCTGCGACCACATGTGGAGCGTGGCATACGTGTCCTTCCACGCCTCGTAGGGCAGCGCCGGCCATGACGCACTCACGCCCGAACCTCCGCCAGGACCAGGGCAAACCGATCGACGTCGTCGATCCAGATTGACGCCGGCTCGAAGCCGGCATGGCGCAGCGTCCGCTCGAGGTCCGGCAGGTCGTATTTGTACGAGCTCTCGGTCCAGATTGTTTCCCCCCGAGTCATCCTGATGTCGACGTCAGCAGCCGGGATCACCAGCCGACAGTCTCGCGTGCTGGCCAGATGCATTTCGATCCGCGACTCCTCCGCATTCCAGATCGCCCGATGCTCGAACGCAGAGGGGTCAATCGTTGCGCCCAACTCGCGGTTGAGCCGAACGAGCAGGTTGCGGTTGAAGGCGGCCGTGACCCCGAGCGGATCGTCATAGGCCTCGAGCAGGTCGGGTTCGGCCTTCACCAGATCGGCGCCCAGGAGCAGCGCGTCGCCGTGGCGTAACGCGGCGCGCACCATGTGAAGAAATGCGTTGCATCCGGGCGGGTCGAAGTTTCCAATATTCGACCCAAAAAACACGACGATCGTGCGGCTCGACGCGTGGATCGCCGGTGCGGCCTCCGCGATCCCCTCTTCGTAGGTCGCGGCGTGAGGCGTCACGTCGGCAATTCCGGTCTCGCTGATGGCCTGCGCCGCTCGTGCCAGCGCACTCACCGACACGTCAACCAGATGGAGGCGCGGGCGAGGATGGATGGTGCCCGCCGAAGCAATCAACGACGCGAGCTTAGTTCCGTTGCCGGGACCCAGCTCGACGATGGTCGATGCCGGCGTGCCGCCCGAGAAGAGCACGTCTCGGGCGTTCGCGCGGATGAGACGCGATTCAGCTCTCGAGAGCGGATACCACGGCAGGAGCGTGATCGCGTCGAAGAGCGCGGAGCCGAGATCGTCGTACAGGTACTTCGACGGCAGCTGCCGCGGATGCTGCGACAGGTAGTACTGCACATCTGACGCGAAATCGCCGGCGGCGCAGCCGACCGCTGCGTTTGCGCTCTGGAGTCTCATCGGGTGCTCCTCGCGCATCTGAACGTGGCATACACGTACGGATACCGGGGTCTGAACCAGTTCCGGAAGGTCGGTCGCAGCAACTCCCGCGCAGTGGCCGGCGATGCTCCCTTCAGGACGAAGTGCTCGTCATCGAAGAAATCAGCGGAGTACTCCGGATACGCCGGCATCGGGCGGAATCCGGGGAATGGCCGGAACACCGTGCTCGTCCACTCCCATCCATTGCCGACGAGGTCGTCCACTCCCCAGTGGCTGCGGCCGTCCGGATGACTCCCGGCAGGGTGCGGATCCCAGCTGACGAAGTCGAACACGCCATGAGCGCCCGTCGGCAGAAGGTCGCCCCATGGCCACGATCGCTCGGCGTGATGCGCCGTTCCATACGCGGCGCGCTGAAATTCGGCCTCGGTTGGGAGTCGAGCGCCCTGCCATGCGGCATACGCTGCTGCCTCTGCCTGGCTCACGTACACAGGCCACGCCGCCGGCAGCGGGATTCGATCGAACATCCCGCGCCAGTACCACTCGCGACCATGGCGTTCCCAGAACAGAGGGTGTTTCACGGATTCACGAGTCAGCGACTCCCAATCGGCCGGGCGCCACCAGCGCGGGTCCTCATATCCCCCCGCGTCCACGAACTTCAGATACGCCGCGTTTGTGACGTCATGCCGCTGAATGGCGAACGGAGGCACGCGCTCGTGCAACGCGCCGAACTCGTTGTCCCAGCCGAAGGGAATGGAGCCGAATGGCACCCCCAGCGTTGCATCCCCCTCGGGCACGTCGATCCATTCCTGAGCAGGCGCAACGCATTCAACGACCGGGCTGTAGTCGTCCGGCCGGCGTTTCTGGTCGATCGGTAGACGGTGCCACAGGTACGACAGCGTCTCCTGATGCATCGCCTCGTGCTCGAGGATTGCGTGGACAGCTCCAGCTGCCTCGAGCAGTGGATGCCCCGGCTCGTCCAAAGCAGCAGAGGCGAGCGCCGCGCGCACGCGCCTGTCTGCTTCCTCGACGAACTGCTGCACGACGCGGCGGGCTGGCCACGCCGTCGGCGAGATCGGCGACGACTTCGCTGGAAAGTCCGATGGATCGATTCCACGCGCAAACAGTGTCTCGAGGGCGGGATCGATGCTGGCGCCGCCGAGCGCTCGCTTGACCAGCGTGTTGAAGCTGAACGCCGGCAAATGTCCCTCGTAAAACACCACGGGATGACGGGCACTGATCGGTGAGGAGTAGTAGGCCTCGTCGCGAATCACGCTGAAGAGCGCACGGGTTCGAGCGCGATTCCGTTCGTAGCGTTCGATCAGGGCGGCCCGATCCACCGGGGCGACGGTCTGCGTCATTGCTGGCTCGTCGCGTAGAGGTAGTCGTCCAGCCCGGGCGGCCGATCGGCCTGGACCGCCGGGAACACCATCGGCACCGTGATTCGCGCCGCGTCCGCGCGCAGCGGCGTCACTGCGTGCGCACATCGATGGCCGTCCATCAGCACAAGCTGACCGGCGATCGGCGAGATCGTCAGGAGGCGTCCAGTGATCGTCCGCACCAGCAGTTCTCCACCGGCTGACGCTGGAATCGTCGTCAGGAACAGAACGGCCGTGAACGGCACGGCGTCGTTGTGCCAGCGGTATTCCTGGCCCGGTGTGTCGAAAAGATTGATGTTCACCGACGAACGCAGGTGCTGCGAGCGCTGGAGATCACCTTTACCGGTCACCTGCCGGATCCAGGTGAGCAGTTCGGCGGATTCATAAAGGGAGAAGATCGGCCGCGCGTCGCTCCTGATCGCATCGCCCGTCACGACACGGTAATCGAGCGACCCCTCGTCGCTCGATCGCCGGATCTGCAATGCATGGCGCGCCGTCGCGGTGACGGCTACCTGTGCGAGGGTTGCGGTCGCCTCAGCATCCAGACAGTTCAGGACGACGGCCACTCCCTCCCTACGGAAGGATTCGCCAACGTCATCGTGAACGGGCAGGCGCAGGCCGTCCGCCGCGCCTGAGCCAGCGATGCTAGTACTCGGAAAAGGCATCATCCGGATAGCAATACAACCAGCGTTCTCCCGGCTCAGCAGATGCAACGACCGGGTGCTCGCTCGCCCGCGCGTGCTTGCTGGCGTGGCGATTCGGAGAAGAATCGCAACACCTCGTCCCGCCGCAGGTCTGGCACGTCCGCAGGTGAACCCACCGGGCTCCGGTCTTCACGCAGTCCTCACACTCCCGCACTTCCGCCTGCTTGACGGCGGCGATGTCGGAAATATGCGTGCACGCCAAGTGATCTATCGCCAGCCGCTTCGACTGGCTCGGTCGAGCCGTTGTCTCCTCGCTCCGCATGCTGTCCTTCCTTCGGCCGGTTCCGCCCCAGCGGCGAGTGCAACTCAAAAGATGCGCCACGGACACCTGGAGGAGTGGCGTGAGGTTGCCTGGACCCGCCGCCGGATCGGCCACGACAGACCGCGAGAGCATGTGGCGTCCGGTCGATGCCGAACGTGAACGGAGCGGGCACGGTATGTGCTCGGGGAGTGCAACCGATTTCCGACCCGCGAAATCCTTGAGGCGAACGGATCTTCTCGAGGCGCGGTCACGGTATGTGGTGAACGCCGCGACAAGTGGCGGGCAGACCACCATTTCTTCAGGAGGACACCATGCCCCAGGCCGTTGCGGTACCGCCACGCAGCGACAGGCAGCGGACAGGATGCCTGTTCGTCCGTTTCAGGTGAAAGTGCCGGAAGCAGAACTCACCGACTTGCGTCGGCGTATCGCGGCGACACGCTGGCCCGCAAGGGAGCGCGTCACGGATCGGTCGCAGGGCGTGCAGCTGGGGACACTGCGGGAACTCGCCCGCTATTGGACGAACGAATACGACTGGCGAAAGTGCGAGACACGACTGAACGCGCTGCCGCAGTTCACAACTGAGATCGACGGCGTGGATATTCACTTCATCCACGTCAGGTCGCGGCAAGACAACGCGTTGCCGCTGATCATGACGCACGGCTGGCCCGGTTCGGTCATCGAACTGCTCGAGACTGTCGGGCCCCTGACCGACCCGACCTCGCATGGCGGCAACCCCAACGACGCATTCCACCTGGTGCTGCCGTCCTTACCTGGCTACGGCTTCTCGGGTGAGCCGACCGAGCCTGGCTGGGAGTCCGGCCGCATCGCTCGCGCCTGGGCAACACTGATGGACCGCCTCGGCTACACGCGCTACGTCGCCCAGGGGGGCGACGTGGGTGCCGCCGTCACCGACGCGATGGGCCGCCAGGCGCCCAAGGGGTTGCTGGGAATCCACATCAACCTGCTCGTGGCGTCGATTGGTCTCGAGGACAAACTGCCGGCCAAGTCCGAGCAGGAACGCGCCGCGCACGGCGCGGTCAAGACGTTCACCACGGATGGCTTCGGCTACTTCCTGGAGCAGGCCACCCGGCCGCAGACGATCGGCTACTCCCTGCTGGATTCACCGGTCGGGCTGGCGGCCTGGCTGCTCGACCACGACACGGACAGCTATTACAAAATCTCCCGCGCGTTCGTCGACGGCGAGCCCGTGGGCAATCTCACTCGCGACAACATCATCGACAACATCACGCTGTATTGGCTCACGGGCACCGGCGCCTCGGCTGCTCAGTGGTACTGGGAGACCGGGCGGGCTCAGGCCGCAGCCCGCGCAGCCGGCCAGGCCTCCTCCTCCGGTCTCGGTCAGGGTCGGCTTCACGACGTTCCCCGGCGAGATCTTCGCTGCCCCGCGCAGCTGGGTCGAGACGGTCTACCCCGGCCTCGCCTACTTCAACGAGACCGACAAGGGCGGCCACTTCGCCGCCTGGGAAGAACCGGAGCTCTTCTCCGCCGAAGTGCGGGCCGCATTCCGGCCACTACGCTGATGGTGCCGCTGTCTTCAGCTCTCCCTGGCAGGGGGTTCGATGCCGACTCAGGCCACTGAGCTCTTCCTCCTCGAAGATCTCGAGGAGCTCGGAAAGACGCGTGAGCTTGCCAAGAGCGATCTCGATGCGCTTCACGCCGTCGCAGACTGGATCAAGGCTTTCGTGGTCAGGCCTCATGAAGATCTCGGGCGTGCAGGGCCCGTCTGTCCCTTCGTGCCTGGCGCTCTGGAACGGAAGACACTCTGGCTCGCTCCTGAGCAGATCGCCAACCGGGGCGTCCCACATGCTGTCGAGCGCATGAAGCACTACAAGAACCTGTTCCTGGAGGCTGAACCGACTGAAGGCGACGACGCGAACTACAAGGTGATCGTCGTCGTCTTCACCGACTTGTCGGCGGATCGAGCGAAAGGCGTCTTTGACGGTGTTCAACAGCAGCTCGCGGTTCCGTCGTACGTCGACGATGGAATCCTGTTTGGGCCGTTCTACAAAGGCAATGAGGGAACAGCGCTCTACAACGCGAGCTTTCGCCCATTCCAATCACCCGCGCCGTTCATGTTCGTGCGGCAAGGGGTCATCGGCGATTGGAAGTTCTTCCTGGACGATCCGGACTGGCTCAACTATTGGGCGCATCGCTTTGGCGAAACCGCAGTCCATGCTCTTGCCGAAGAACTAAAACGCTTACCGTGGCGCGCGCGGCGCGACTGATGCGACACCTGGCGGGTACATGATGGTGCTCGCAACGGTATCGGTGCTTCATGGGCAAGCGGTCGCCATTCGTCGTCGCACTCGCGCTCGCCACGTGTGGTAGCGGCCTCCTGAACCTCTACTCGCTGATCCATCCGGGCATCAGCTCGAGACTGGCGGTGTTGCAGCGCGCATTTCCCCTGGAACTGGTCGCCGCCTCGCGACTCGTGACGCTCCTCCTTGGATTCGCGCTCGTCATCGCGTCCCTGAACATCTACAGGCGCAAGCGGCGCGCATTTCAGGCGGTTCTGGGCCTGTCCGCCCTTTCACTCGTGTTCCATCTCACGAAAGGCGTGGACTACGAAGCGGCGTTCCTGTCGTTCGTGCTGCTCGTGCTCTTGTACTGGCGCCGGCGCGAGTTCACCGTCCGAAGCGGGCTGCCCGACGCCTGGTCGGCGGCAACACACGTCGGCGTCGCACTGGTTGTGAGCCTCGCGTACGGTGTCGCCGGATTCTGGCTGCTCGATCGTCGCGAGTTCGGTATCGACTTCACCCTCGGTGATTCCGTGCGGCAGACCGTTCGCCAGCTTGCCTTGCTGGGCACGCCGGCGCTCGTGCCGCATACGCGGCACGCGGCCTGGTTCCTGGATTCCTTCCCGCTCGTCACGGCGGGCGTCGTGCTCTACACGGTTGGCTCGTTCTTTCGTCCCGTGCTGTATCGCGTGCGAACCGCCCCGCGCGAACGCGAGGCTGCCACCGCGCTTGCGCACCAGCACGGTCGCAGCTCGATGGACTTCTTCAAGCTATGGCCGGACAAAAGTTTGTATTTCTCGGCTTCACGGCAGGCGTTTCTCGCCTACAGCGGCGCCGGCGGCCTCGCGCTCGTCCTGGGCGATCCTGTCGGTCCCGACACGGAGATCGAACCGCTCGTACGTGACTTTGCCGACTTCTGCGACGGGAATGACTGGCGCTGTGCCTTCTACCAGACGCTGCCGGACTACCTCCCGCAGTACGAGCGGTGCGGGTTTGCCACGCTGAAGCTGGGTGAAGACGCGATCGTCGGCCTTGACCGGTTCACACTCGACGGCAAGGAGAAAAAGAGCCTGCGCGACGGCATTCGCCGCATTGAACGACAGGGCATTCAGGCCCGTCGATACGAGCCGCCGCTCTCTGATGCGCTTCTCGCGGAGTTGAGGCACGTCTCCGACGACTGGCTGCACATTCCCGGCCGCCGTGAGCGGCAGTTCACGCTCGGACGGTTCCTCCCGGACTACGTTCGGTCGTGCCCGGTCATGGTTGCCGTGGCTCCAGACGGCACTGTCCAGGCGTTTGCCAACGTGATCCCTTCGTATCGAAAAGGAGAGACGACGATCGATCTGATGCGCCGACGAGCGGACTCTCCGAACGGGGTGATGGACTATCTGCTGGTCAAGCTGTTTCAATCGAGCCGCGAGCAGGGCTTCGAGCGATTCAGCCTCGGCCTGGCGCCGATGTCGGGATTCATGCCCGATGAACGGGCGTCTCCCGAAGAGCGTGCGATCCATTCCTTCTTCCAGCACCTCACGTTCATCTTCAGCTTCACGGGCCTCCGTGCCTACAAGGCGAAATTCGCCACGGAATGGGAACCTCGCTACATCGTCTACCGCCACGCACTCGATCTCCCGCGCGTCGGGCTGACCCTGGCGCGGGTGTCCGAGATCTGAGCGACAGGAGGTAACCGTGAGCGGGCAGGGAACCGGGACTCGCGGTCGAAGGCTGCTGCGGTCCGCGCCTGGCTATCTGATTGGCGCCGCATGCCTGGCGTGGGTGTTCCATGACGTGGAGCTCGGCCCGATGCTCGACGCGGCACGCACGATGCGCTGGGGCTTCGTGGCGTTGGCGATCGGCTTCGACGTCCTGAGCTATGTTGTGCAGGGCGTTCGATGGAAGCTGCTGCTCATGCCGGTTGGCAAGCTGTCATGGCTCGACGCCACTCAGGCCGTCTACGCAGGCTTGTTCGCGAACGAAATCCTGCCCATGCGCGCCGGCGAGGTCCTGCGCGGCTACGTCGTGGGCCAACGGCTGCACCTCAGTCTGCCCGCTGTGATTCCGTCGATGATCGTCGAGCGACTCTTCGACGGCGTCTGGCTTGCCATCGCCCTCGGCGTTGCGGCAACTGTCGCACCGTTGCCGCCCGATCTCCTGCGCGCCGGCGACGTGCTCGGGCTCACGATCGTCGTCGCAAGCGGTCTCTTTCTCTTCGTCGCGTTGCGGAAGCCGTCCACGGCCAGACACGGTACGAATCACGTGAGTGCCGGCAGCACGTCGCGCGTCACACGCTGGATAGCGGAGGTCCGCGCCGGATGCCAGCAGATTGGCCTGCGCCCCGGCACATACCTGGCGTTGACGTTGTCACTGGCGATCCTGATCTGCCAGATGCTGGCGTTCTGGCTGGTGATGATCGCGTATCGGCTGGACTTCGCGTTCTGGATCGGCGCTGTCGTACTGATCATCGTCCGTTTCGGAACACTGGTGCCAGGTGCACCGGCAGATGTGGGCACGTATCAGTTCTTCTGCGTGCTCGGCTTGACGTTGTTCGGCGTCGGCAAGACACAGGCAACGGGGTTTGCCGTCGTCGTCTTTCTCGTGTTGACGGTGCCGCTGTGGGCGATCGGCGCAGTTGCGGTGAGCCGCACGGGGGCCGGCTTGATGCTCCGCGCCCGGCGGAATTGAGACGGCCGCGTCAGAAACGCAATCGGTCAGTGGCGCGATCGAACTCGGATGGTCCCACTTCGCGTGTCCAGGCGGACCCTGGGTCCGCCTCCACGGAAATTCCCGTCCACGGCGCGCTTCGTTATGGAACCGTCCACCTGCATGCCTTCCAGGACAACCTCTCCACCACGGCTGGCCGCGTCCAGCGCCAATCCTCGTTCGGGCTCGAGCGTGAAGTCGATGGCGCTCGATCCAGTTGTCACAGACCAGTCGCCGCCGGGCGCGCCTTGAATGGTTACCCTGCCGCTCTCCGTCCTGGCCGTCAGCGCGCCTCGCAGGCCGCTCAACTGGATCGCGCTGGATCCTGTGAGTACTTCGACGTCACCGCTTCCCGTGAACGCAGCCTGGACGTCGCCGCTTTGCGTTCGCAGGCGCAGCGCGCCGCCCAGGCCGGTGCCGCGAAACGAGCTGCTTGACGTGGTCACAGCAAGATCGCCGCGAACGTCGTCCACAACAACGGCGCCAGAGCCGGTGGACACCTGAGCGGTGCCAGCCAGGCGACGCACAGTGATGGCTGACGATTGCGTTCGAACTGAAACAGCGCCGGCAATTCCTTCGATCGTGGTCTCACCCGATTCGCTGGTTGTGTCCACTTCGGTACCTGGTGGCACCTGCACTCGAAAAGCGATGGTGACTGCCCGTTCAGTGGCGTCATCCAAAGGAATGCGAAGACGGATCTCGTTGCCGGACTGCTCGATAGGCGGGGCGGCCGCGACCTGGCGGGCGAGTTCAACCGCGTTCGCCGGCACGTTGAATCCGACTCGTACGGTGGCTTCACCCTCCACCACCACTCGACCCGGCGCGCCGGCCCTGACCTCGACCTTTCCGCGAACAGTTGCAACGTCGAGCTTCACCGGTTCTGAGACCTGAATCGTCCGTTCGAACCGAAAGCGCTGGGCGGATGCGAGCGATGGCATCGCCAGGAGCGCCAGGACGCCGCTTGCGATCACTAGAGCCCGCACGGAATCAGTGTAAACCCGCACCGCAGGATCGGCCCCGCCGACTGAGCGTTATCGCGTACTATGGCGACGCGTCGCCCGGATTGAGATGAAGCCGGTTGCGGTCGGTCTTCTCCTGTCGCTTGCTGTTGCAGGCATCCCGCGCCCGGCGGCGTCCCAATCAACCTCTGCGACCGTTTTCGGCACGGTGTCGGACGAGCAACGAGCCGTGCTGCCCGGTGTGCCGGTCACGCTGCAGCGGATCGACACCGGCGAGTCTCGGACGAAAACGACCGATGCGCGCGGCGCCTTTCGCATCATCGGGCTGGCACCCGGACGCTACGAGCTGCGCGTCGCGCTTCAGCCTCCCTACGACGCTGTTCGAGCCGAAATCGTCGTCGGACTCAACGATGAGATCTCCGTTCCGATAACCGCCCGCATCGGCGCGATCGTCGACTCCATCAACGTCACAGCCGACGCACCGGCGGGCGGCGTGCCGCTCACCACCCTTGGACGAGGATTCACGACGGCCGAGATCGAGGAGCTGCCGGTCACCGGTCGCGACATCGCGAGCCTCGCGATTCTGTCGCCTGGTATCGGTGCCATGCCTGGCCAGATGCGAACCACCGCCACCGGCATCACCGCCGCGGGTCAGACGGGGCGGAACAACACGTTTCTGATCGACGGACTGACCATCGACGACAACCGGAATTCGAACATCCGGGGGACTCTGCCCCTCGACTCGATCAGCGAGTTCATGGTGCTGTCGAACAGCTTCAGCGCCGAGTACGGACAGGCGTCGGGAGCCGTGATCAGCCTGCTGACGCGGTCAGGCACGAATCAGTTCAGA
Organism: Vicinamibacterales bacterium; assembly: GCA_035537775.1. Classification (GTDB taxonomy): domain Bacteria; phylum Acidobacteriota; class Vicinamibacteria; order Vicinamibacterales; family UBA2999; genus Gp6-AA40. The sequence continues at coordinate 10,975 of DATLLQ010000163.1, forward strand.
GGCCGCGCCTTTTACTACCATCGCGACGATCGATGGGACGCGACGTCCGGAGCGGCGCACCTGGTGTCGCCTCCTGAAACCAAGTCCCAGCTTGAGCAATATGTGGGCGGCGGTTTCGTCGGCGGTCCCATTCAACCCAACCGGGTGTTCTTCTTCGGCTCCACGGAGCAGACCAATCGGGACACCGAGCAGTTCGTGACCTCGCCGGTTCTGCAGGTATTTCGTCCGGGCAGCGATGCGCGCATCCCGCTCACCAGCCGATCGACGCTCGCGTTCGGACGTGTCGACGTCAACGGAGGAGCCAGACAGATCACGCTGCGATACAGGATCGACCGTGTGCGCGAGACGAACCAGACGTCGGATCCACAGTCTCCCGGACTCATCGCGCCCGAGCGTCGGGCCGACGTCACACGGCTCAATCAGGACGCGGCCCTCCTGCTGAACCAGGTGCTCGGCCCCCGGCGCCTGTATGAGCTGAAGTTTCAAGGCGCCCGGCGGCACAACGAATCCGACGTCAGCCGGTATTGCGACGGATGCCGGGCGGAGAATCGTCCGGGCCTGCTGCTCGGAAAATCGCCGACAGCGCCCGTCGAGGCCTTCGAGACACGCTGGCAGCTCATGAACGCGATGACGTGGCTGGTGCCAGACGTGCTCGGAGACCACACGGTGAAACTAGGCGTCGACGCAAGCCTGGTGCACGAAGGCGGAATCGAACCGGCGGGGTTCAACGGCATCTTCACGTTCGGTACGAACACTCCGTTCGACGCGTCGTCAGCCGCCACCTACCCCACCCGTTACCTGCGCAACGAGGGAAACCCGAAAACCGATTTCCGCGGCGGCAGCTACGCCGTGTTCGTGCAGGACTCATGGACGCCGGCTTCGCGACTCACCGTGAACGCGGGCCTCCGCTGGGATTACCAGGACGTACCGGGCATCTCACACGATCGCGACAACATCGCACCTCGTCTTGGACTTGCGTACGGCATCCGTCCCGACGGGAGCCTCGTCGTCCGCGGCAATTACGGACTCTTCTACGACCAGGTGTTCCTCATCATCTCGAGCAACGCGATGCGGGCCGCAACGGTCACTCAAACGCTGTTCTCCAATCCCGGGTATCCGGATCCGTTCGGGCCGAACCCGCGCCGGTCCGGCTCAATCAACATCGCAATCCCGAGCACGACCGTGCTGGCGCCCGGCATGCACACGCCGGTGACCGAACAGGCCAGCATCGGCATCCGCCAGATGCGCGGCGCATTCGCGGTCACGATTGACGGCGTATGGGCTCGCGGCAGGCACCTGCTTCGCTCGATCGACCTGAACTACCCGGATCTCGAGAGCATGGGCCGCCCGCGGCCCGATCCGGCATGGCAGCGCATCCTCACGCGTGATTCGAACGGCAACTCGTGGTATCGCGGGCTGCAGGTCGGCTTCAGGAAACGACACGCGGCCAGGCACTCCTACTCTGTCAGCTACACGCTCGCACGCACCGAGCGCGATACGGAGGACTTCGAGTTCCTCGCGCAGGACCAGCGCAACTTTGCGGCAGAGCGTGGGCCGTCGTCTGGCGATGCACGCCATCGGCTATCGGCTAGCACAAACCTGGACCTGCCCTTCGCGTTGCGGTTGACCACACTCCTCACCGCGCGCAGCGCGTTTCCGTACAACGTCACCACCGGCTCGGACGACAACGGTGATCTCGCCGTCACCGACCGACCGCCTGGCATATCCCGAAACTCGCTGAGGGGTGCGAAGGCGTGGCAGCTCGATCTCCGGCTGTCGAAGCTCGTCACGCTGGCTCACCGCCGGGTGGAGCTTCTCGCCGAAGTCTTCAACGCCACCAACGAGCGCAACTGGGCCGACTTCGACGGTGTCGTGAGCAACGCCACATTTGGCAGGCCCACGTCGTCCGGCGATCCGCGCCAGGTTCAGTTGGGAATCCGGGTCGATTTCTAAGGGACTACTTCTTCAGATCGGCTTGCCAGTTCGTGACGAGCGTGAGCGGTGCGTCGTCGTCTTTCGCAAGAATGAGCAGGAACCGTTCGCCGTCTGGTGACACGTCCCACGTCCAGCTCGGTTGCCGGGCGGGCAGCACCGCGATCGGCGCCTTGAACAGCGGCCGAGGTTTTCCGAATTCGACGGTTGTCTTTCGTTCCCTCACGCCAACCGCCATCACCGTATTGTCAGGAGCGACGTAGAACAGCTCGGTGCCGTCGGCTCGCCAGATCGGTTGCGTGCCGCCGTCCGGTGAAATCTCCCACTTGTCTCCCGTATCGGGATACGGCACGACGAAGACCTTGTTGCGCCCCGAATCGTCGGTCTGATACGAGAGCAATCGGCCGCCTCGCGAGAAGCGGGGATAGTCCTGGTTCAACGGCAACTCAAACAACGGGTGCTGGGTGCCGCTTCCGTCCAGCGGTAGTACCCAGATGTCGCGAGCGCTCCTGCCTTTCGGATCCACACGAGTAAAGAGGATGAAGCGGCCATCGCGTGACCAGTCATGAATGTTTGCGTTCTCGGACGATTCGTACAACCGCTGCTCGCCGCCTGTCCCGTTGATGGCGCGCGCATACACGTTGAACAACTCGCGACGGTTCGATCGGACAGCAAGTCTGCTGCTGTCGGTTGACCAGACCGGATCGCGGTCGGTTCCCGCATCGAAAGTGAATCGCGTCGAGGTGTTGCGAGCGACGTCGTGTATCCAGACGTCCGGCGTGCCAACCTTCTGATCCTCTTTCGCAAACGCCACGAAGCGACCGTCCGGCGAGATCCGCACTGCTCGGAAGTCGCCTGCGGGCCCGATCTCGCCGAGGCGACTGCCATTGCGATCGAACCAGACGAGCTCATTGCGGCCGAGGAAGGCGCCGCGGCGGTAGACGAAAGCCCCAGACGAGATGTCGAACTGGGCGCGTTCGAGTCCGTTCACCCCGACCGGCATCGCCAATGCCTGCGCCTCACCCTCCAGACGCAGCTTGCTGGCATCGAATCGCTGCGCCATGAGCGTCGTATCGCGAAGAAACAACAGATACCCTGGTGCGGCATAGAGCCCGCTGGCTTCCGTACGAACGATGAACGTCGGCTTCCCCCGGTCGATCGACCCGGCGAGCAGCGCCCGGTTTTCCTGAACCGACGTCTGCGAGAGATAGATGAAGTGCGTGCCGTCCGGAAGAAACGCGGGCCACCTGTGGGAGATCTCGCCGCGCGACGAGTCGAGCGCCGTGAGCTCCTCCGCCGGTCCTCCTGTGTCCAGCACGCGCCACAGGGTCAGCGAGTTCGGCGAGAACACGATGACTCCGGTCCTGCCCCACGTGCCACCGCGCGCGTTCGGCGCGTCCGCGAGCGGCTGCGCCGGTCCGCCGGCCACTTCGATCCGTTTCAGCTTCCCGTCGGCAAAGAATCCGAGAGACTGACCGTCGGGAGCCCAGAATGGATAGTCGGCACCCTCCGTGTCGTTGAGGGGCATCGCCGCGATCGAGTCGAGCGCGCGAACCCACAGTCGCGTCGTGACACCGCTCCGCCCGACAAACACGAGGCGGCGGCCATCTGGGGACAGCGCGATCGACCCGACGATGGCGCCGGCTGGCGCCGGGATTTCCGACCGGACGGCGCCTGGCGAAGGCGCATCTGCGAAGGTCGCCTCCGGCGTTCGCGACCGTAGATAGAGAGCGCCGACGATTGCTGCGAACACCGTGGCTGCGATCGCGATCGTCCAGGCGATGAGCTCCCGCCGCGAACTGGCGCCAGCAATCTCGACGGAGGGAGCGTGGCTCTCGAGACTGGACCTCGCCGCCGGCGGCACCACGCCACTCCCGCGTCGCGCGATCTCCCGCAGTTCGAGCATCACATCGCGGGTCGTCTGCCAGCGATCGTGTGGATTCTTGGCCAGACATCGAGCGACAACGTGATCGAGTGCGGCTGGTGTGAGCGGATCGAGTTCTGAGATGCGCGGCGTCTCGGCGCGAAGAATGGCGGCAATCACGCTGGCCTGGCTCTCACCACCGAAGGCCTTGCGCCCTGTCGCCATCTCATAGACGAGCGTGCCGAAGGCGAAGACGTCCGTCCTGGCGTCGGCTTCCTTGCCCTCCAGCTGCTCGGGCGCCATGTACTGAAAGGTGCCGACGATGCTGCCCTCGATGGTGGAGGCGGCGCCAGGCAGCGTCGCGGTCCCGGAGGCGAGTGCAAATCCCGGCTGATGGATCTTGGCCAGGCCGAAGTCGAGCAGCTTCGCTCCCGCCGCCGTCAGCATCACGTTGCTCGGTTTCAGGTCGCGATGGACGATGCCGATCCGATGAGCATGGTCGAGCGCCGCCGCGATCTCGATTGCCCGCTGCAGGACCTCTTCACGAGACAACGGCCCGCGCAGGAGCCGGGCCGCCAGCGTCTCCCCCTCCAGGTACTCCATCACCAGGAACGCGACGTCGTCCTGCTCGCCGACGTCGTAGGAGGTACAGATGTGCGGGTGACTCAACGCGGAGATCGCACGCGTCTCGCGCCGGAACCGCTCCCGGTGCATGGGCCGGGTCGCCATGTCCGGGGCGAGGATCTTGAAGGCGACAATGCGATCGAGGCGGGTGTCGCGTGCGCGGTACACCTCGCCCATACCTCCAGCGCCCAGGGGGCCCAGGATCTCGTACGGACCAAAACGCGTGCCCGTCGGAACTGGCATCGAACGACGCGGCGGATTATAGCGCCGGGCGGTGGACCCGGCGTGATCTACGAAATCTGTCGAACGGTCAGCTCGAACGCCGCGGGATCGTAGTAAGAGTGGACGTGAAGCTCCTGCTCGACACCAGCCGTCCCGGGGAAAGCGCCGCGGATCTGATTCGGATCGGATGTCACGACCCAGTAGAGACTTCGGCTGTTGGGGACAAGGAGGTCGAGCTCGCTTTTGCTGCCGTCCCATGTCAGCACGAACTCGTAGCTCCCCGTCACCGTCGGCATGAAGCGGATGGATTCGCACGGAGCACGTGCGTCCCAGCTCGGATCGCAGGGAGGAAGCCGGGTCGTGCTTCGTATAGTCGTCCCTGCAGTGAGTATCAGAATCCGAGCGAGCGTCAGGTTCAGCGTGCGGTCCCGGGTCATCAGAAAGACTGCACTCGCACCGACGTAATCCTCCTTCTTGGCATCGATCGTCACGCGGCCGCTGACGTTGTCAAAACGATAGAAGCCATTCGCATCTGTGACCGCCGTCCGGGTGGCTTTGTCAGTCGCCAGTGAAACCGAGACTCCTGCCAGCGTCTCTCCGTTGCCGTCGGAGATGTATCCGTCGAGCGCGTACGAGCCGGCAGGAACGTCCGGGTCGGGAAGGGGGCCAGTGGGCGATCGGCGTGTCACGTCGCACGCCGCAATGAGCAGACAAAGAGCAATCGTGGTGCAACACGATTTCATGCCGTCCTCCATGCGCGAACATTCGCGCCGGGGCTACTATGGGGGCCCGCTGAGAGCGCCGTCCTTGGGATGGCATGGGCGTTCGATAGGTTTTCTCTGGAGCGACGCGTGAGGCTTGGTTTCGGAGACCTGATTCTCGATATCGGGACGCGGCAGCTGCTGCGCGGCAGTGAGGAGGTCAGGCTCTCCCCCAAGGCCTTCGAGCTGCTGAAGGCGCTCGTCGAGAACCGGCCGCGAGCGATGTCCAAGAACGAACTGCTCGAGCGGCTCTGGCCAGATACCTTCGTCGCCGAAGCGAACCTGCCTTCACTCGTCGCCGAAATACGCGAGCTCACCGGTGATGACGCCGACGAGCCGAGGTTCATCCGGACGATTCGCCGGTTTGGCTACGCCTTCTGCGGTACGGCCGTCGAGGATGTCGCAGGGCGGTCATCGACCCCGCCACTGGGATCGTGGCTGATGCACGAGGGCCGGCAGATACGGTTGACCGAAGGGGAGACCATCATTGGCAGGGACCC
>DATLLQ010000164.1:0-3077 GCA_035537775.1 Vicinamibacterales bacterium
GATTTCCCGTCGCCGTATTCTTCTCGCGGAAACGTCAGCGGATTGGAGCGCCCATTCACGTCGGCGCCACGCGCGACGAGCGCCTTGATCACGTCTGGATGGTTCTCCGCGGCGGCCCAGATAAGCGCAGTCTCGCCAAGAGCCTGTTCGCGCGCCTTTACATCCGCTCCACGCGACAGCAGCGCGTTGACCGCGTCGACGTGACCCGCGCGCGCCGCCAGCATCAGAGCTGTCTGCCCCTGTGGCAGCAAGGCGTTGACGTCTGCCCCGGCCTCAATCAGCGCTTCAACGACGATGCCGGTACCATTGAGCGCAGCGAGCGAAAGGGGTGTGATGCCGTTGCGATTGGCGAGGTTGGCCTTGGCGCCCGCCCGCAGCAGCGCTTGGACACTCGCGACATCGTTCGCTTGCACGGCCCAGTGGAGTGCCGTGGTCCCGTCGGCCTCGGGGACGTTCACGTCGGTCCCGTTCTTCAGCAGCGCCCGGATCGCTTCACGATTGCCTGACTTCACGGCATCGATCAGTGGAGTGCTGCCGCCAGCCGCCGTGACGATCGTCATACCGCAGATCGCGACGAGGCAGGCCTCGAGACACCGTCGACGGGCGCGAGCTGTCAGACGCATCGTCAGGGCCCTCAGAAGAAATCGACCGTGCCGTTGCTCTCGCCGAGCCGCTCGACCGGGCTGTCGTACTTCTGAGCGACAGTCAGCCACAGGTTGCCGACCGGCGTGCGCGGCGCGAGTTGGAGGTGCCGGTGTCCTGTGCCGACGCCGCCGCCAACGGCCACCATGGGCAGCGGATCGCTTGCGTGCTGATTCGGGTTCCCCATCCCGCCGCCGTAGAAGACGAGCGAGTGATCGAGGAGCGAGCCGTCGCCGTCGGGCGTTGCCTTCAGCTTCTCGAGGAACCTGCCGAACAGCATGCTGTGGTAGGTGTTGATCTTGACCACCTGGGCGATGTTCTTGGGGTCGTTGCCATGGTGCGACACCGTATGGTGCTGCTCGTTCACGCCGAGCTGCGGGTACGTGCGCGCACTCAGCTCGCGGTCGGTCATGAAGGTGGCGACGCGGGTCAGGTCGGCCTGGTAGGCAACGGCGAGGAGCTCGTACATCAACGTGACGTGTTCCTCGAACGATTCAGGAATGCCGACTGGCAATTCCACAGACGCCAGGTTCGTGCTGTTGTACGCCGCGGCACGCTGAATCCTGCGCTCGATTTCGCGAACGTTCTGGAGATACTCGTCGAGACGCGTGCGATCGCGCGGGCCGAGCTCGCGCTGCAGGTCGCCGGCCTGCCCGGCGATGACGTCGAGGACGCTCAGGTTGCGCCGCCGGCGTGCCTCGCGCTGCTCCGGCGTCCCGGGACGACCGAACATGCGTTCGAAGACCGTGCGCGGGTTGAACTCCATCGGCTGCGGCGTCGTCGGAGAGCTCCACGAGATCGTGTTGATGTACCCGCAGCTGAATCCGCTCGTGCACGCCCCGATGTAGCCGGTGAAGTCCGCCGTCGCCAGCTCGAGAGACGGGAACGGCGTGTCCTGACCGATCTGCCGAGCGACGAGCTGATCGATCGACACACCAGCACCGACGTCTTCCGCCTCTGTTCTCTTCGGGTACACACCGGTGAGAAATCCTGCGGCGCTGATCGCGTGATCACCTTCCACCACTCCGGGATTGGCCCGGGTGAGGTTGCTCACCACGACCAACTGATCCTGAAATGCCTCCAGCGGCTTTAAGATCGGCGTGAACTGGAAACCGACGCCAGGTGTCGATGGAATCCATTGCTCCGTGATGGCGCCGTTCGGCACGAACACGGCTCCGAACCGCAGCAGCGGCCTCGCCACTGTCTTCGATTGAGCGGTGAGCGCCGGGACCATCGCGTCGAGCAGCGGCAAAGCGACAGACGCACCCACCCCTCGTAGGAACGTGCGCCGGGGCAGCGATTTCTTGGTGATGAACATACGCGGTTACTGCGCCTCCATCTTCATGCGCATCTGAAACGGCACGCTGTCAACGACGCCGAGGATCAGGGATGAGAACCGGTAGTCCTGCGCAGCGGCCGTGCGAAGAACGCTGCGAACAACCGGCATGTCCTGATGATCGAGGCCGCGGCCGAGCGCGTAGACCAGCAGCTTCTCCGTCATCGTTCGCGCAAAGAGGTCAGGCCGCGCGAGAATGGCCCGTCGCAGCGCCACGACACCGTCGATCCTGGTTCCGTCGGTGAGCTCACCCGATGCGTCGATGGGTGCACCAGCATCCTCGGTGCGCCAGGCCCCGACAGCGTCGAAGTTCTCCAGCGCGAAACCGATCGGGTCCATGATCTTGTGACAACTGGCGCAGGTCGGATTGGCGCGATGCTCCGCCATCTGTTCCCGCACCGTCTTTGGCTTCTGCCCCTTTTCGTTTTCTTTGAGCGCAGGGACGTCGGGCGGCGGAGATGGGGGCGGGGTGCCGAGAATATTCTCCAGGATGAATTTGCCGCGAACGACCGGGGACGTCCGCGTCGCGTGCGACGTCAAGGTCAGGACGCTGCCGTGTCCGAGCAGTCCTTTCCGTGCATCGTCGGTCACCGGGACGCGCCGGAACTGGCTGCCGTAGACGTTCGGGATTCCATAGTGTCTGGCCAGCCGCTCGTTGACGAACGTGTAGTCGGCGCGCAGTAGATCGACGACGCTGCGGTCTTCGCGCATGACGCTCTCGAACAGCAGCTCCGTTTCGCGCTGAAAGGCGTGCCGCAGGTTGTCGTCAAAGTCCGGAAAATCATCGGCGTGCGGCTGCGCGTTGCGGAGGTTTCTCAGGTGCAGCCACTGGCCGGCGAAGTTGCTGACGAGCGCCTGCGCTTTTGGATCGGCCAGCATGCGCCGCGTCTGCCGCTGCAGGACTGACGGCTCTTTCAACCGACCGGCGCTCGCCTCTGCCATCAATTCGTCGTCCGGAATGCTGCTCCACAAGAAGAACGAGAGCCGCGATGCCAGCTCGACGTCGCTGACGCGGTGCACGCTGCCCGGCTTGAGTTCGGCCGGATCGCGTTCCGCGCGGAAGACAAACTTCGGACTGGCCAGAATCAGTTGCAGGGCA
>DATLLQ010000165.1:0-4991 GCA_035537775.1 Vicinamibacterales bacterium
AGTGTCGCGTGGCCGGCTGCTTCATCCGCCGGCACGATCGTCATGAACCCGAACCGCCGCGGATCGTTGAAGACGACCGTCCTGCCGTTCGACATCTCGAACACGACGTGATCGTGGGTCTCGTACTGCTCCCGCGATTCGTGGGGCGCCAATTCGTAGGGCGCCCCTCTAGCGTGTTCGTAGGGCGCCCCTTTAGGGGCGCCAAGGCCACGGATGACGCGAAATGATCCCGACATCCCCAGGTGCATCAGCAGCACGTCGCCTGACGCCAGTTCGACGAGCAGATACTTCGCCCGCCGCGACACGCCGCGAACGAGCTGGCCGCCGAGACGTTCAGCGAAATCGTCTGAGAAGGGATAGCGCAGATTGCCACGCCGGGTGACGGCGCGCGTGATGCGGGCGCCCGACATGGCGCGCTGCAACTGGCGGCGCGTGTATTCGACTTCAGGGAGTTCAGGCATCAGACAGGTTCGGGGTCCGGCTGAAGCCGGACACTACGGGAGCGCCCTACTTGAATGGGGCCGCCGAATACACGATGCGGCCGGAGACCATCGTCAGCAGCGACTCGATGGTTCCGATCTGCGCGATGGGCACGGTGTTGTAGTCCTTCGAGAGCACCGCCAGGTCCGCCAGCTTCCCCACCTCCAGCGAGCCGCGTCGATCGTCGGCGTGCGCGAACCAGGCGCTGCCGGTCGTATACAGCCGCAGCGCGTCCGCGCGGCTGGGGATCTCGTCGGCGCTGCGCATCGCCACGCCATCCACGGTCCGGCCATCGAGGATCCACTGCAGGCAGGTGAACGGGTTGTAGGACGCCACGCGATGCGCATCGGTGCCGGCACCGACGACGACGCCCAGCTTGCGGGCCGTTTCAATGGGCGGCATGCGCCGGGCCGCTGGACCGCGCTGGCGAATCGTCGCGTCGCCGCTGAAATACATCGCGTCCTGCATCGTCCATCCGACGCCGAGCGCCTTCATGCGCGCCAGCGTTTCGATCGATGCGTCGTTCAGGTGCGCGATCGACCAGCGCAGCGGCGCAATCGGGATCTGGCTGTTGATGCGGCCGAAGACCTCGAGCAGCTGGCCGACCGATGCATCGTTGCCCCAGTGCACGGTCAGCGTCAGCCCCCGCTGCGCCACCCAGAGCGCAATCTTCTCGAAGGCTTCCTTGTCGGCGGCCGCCGGCTTGTCGTTGTTGTACATGCCGCCGGTGATCCGCTCGCCGACTCCGTTGAACCGGAGCATGTTGTCGCCGATGCCCATCGGCAGCTTCAGCACGGCCTCGGTCAGCTCGTCGTACTCGTTGCCGTTGCCCTGCGAGCCCATCGAGAACGCCACGCGGAGCGTCAGCTCGTTCTTGCCCCATACCTCGAACAGCGATTCGTAGTCCGCCGCCGTCAGGTTGTTGCCGCCGGGATCGATGACGCCGGTCAGACCCAGACGATTCAGCTCGCGGAAGAATGCCTTCGTTCCCGCGAGCTTCTGCTCGCTCGTCGGCTTCGGCAATCGCTCGAACAGCGCGACGATCGCCTGCTGCGGGCCGGCGACGGCACCGGTCGGCATGCCGGCTGCGTCGCGCTCGAGCCGTCCGCCCGCCGGAAGATCTTCGTCGCGCGCGATCTTCAGCTCGGCAATCGCGCGTGGCGTCATCAACGCCCACTGGTAACCGAGCTGGACGTAGACCGGATTGTCTGGAACCGCGGCAACGAGCTCCGCCTGCGTTGGCCGGCGCTTCTCCGCGAACTGCCGCTCAGTCCAGCCGCCGGCGACAATCAGCCACGAGCCCCGCGGACGGTTCTTCGCCGCCTCGCGCAGCCGGTCGAGCGCGCTCGCAAGCGTGGGCGCACCAATCCAGTGGACCTCTGTGGCGAAGCTGAGCCCGGCGCGGATCGCGTGAATGTGCGAGTCGGTGAGCCCTGGGATTACCGTACGGCCGCCAAGGTCGATGATGCGCGTGCGCGGATCCGCCTTGGCGCGAACGTCGCGGGTGTAGCCGATCGCGACGATCTGGTCATCGCGGATGGCCAGCGCCTCATGAATGGTGAATCGCGCGTCGGCGGAGAGAATCTTGCCGTTGACGAGAATCGTGTCGGCAAAGGGCGCGGCGGGCTGCTGGGCACCTGCCACGAGCAGCGTCGAAGGGCCTGCCCCAGGCAGCACCGAAGAGGCCAGTGCGACGCCGGCAAAACAGACGGCGAGCCCCGCATATAATCCGCGCATGCGCCGCCATTTTTTCGTCGCTGCCGTACTGCTCATCTTCGCTGTCGCGCCTTCTGCCGCCCAGTGGCTCAAGCATCCGGATCCGAAGGTCCCGAGAACCGCGGACGGCCAACCGAACCTCACGGCGCCGGCTCCGCGACTACCAGATGGGAAGCCGGATTTTAGCGGATTGTGGAACGCGGTGGACGGGCGCTTCCTGACGAACATCAGCCGTCGTGCGGGAGTCGAACCGCCGTTTCAGCCGTGGGCGAAGAAGCTCTTCGACGAGCGTCAGGCCAATCAGGGGCGCGACCGTCCCGCAGGCTTCTGTCTGCCGCACGGCGTGCCGGACGCGATGCTCGTCCCGCTCTATCCGTGGAAGGTCGTGCAGACGGCGGGGCTGACGATCATCCTGTTCGAGAACTTCACCGACTTCCGTCAGATCTTCACCGACGGCCGCAGCCATCCGCCCGAACGCCAGGGCACGTGGTTCGGCTATTCCGTCGGCCGCTTCGACGGCGACACGTTCATCGTCGAGACCGTCGGCTTCAACGGCAAGACGTGGCTCGACGATGGCGGGCATCCGCTAAGCGAGGAGATGAAGATCACGGAACGGTTCCGGCGGAAGGACTTCGGACATCTCGAGATCGACTTCACCTTCGACGATCCCAAGACCTACACGAAGCCCTGGACCGTTACGGTCCCGTTTGAGCTCTTGCCGGATACTGACATCATCGAGAACATCTGCGAGAACGAGCGCGACCAGCAGCGGCTTAAAGGAGTCAGGCCATAAAGCCCATGTGCAGGAATATCAAGACGTTGTTCAACTTCGATCCTCCGGCCACACAGGAGGAGATCCGCGCCGCATCGCTGCAGTTCGTGCGCAAGCTGTCGGGTTTCACCAGGCCATCGAAGGCCAACGAAGAGGTGTTCGACCAGGCGGTCGAGGAAGTGGCCGAAGTCGCGGAGCGGCTGATCGCGTCGCTCGTCACAACCGCGCCGCCGCGCGATCGCGAGGAATGGGTGGCTCGGGCCAGGGCGCGCGCGGCTGAACGGTACGGACGCGCGTCAGCCACCTAGCGCCTGCGCTCAGAACCGGAGCGACAGAGCCATGCCCTTCCGGTGGTTGAGCACAACGGGCGTCACCACGACGGGTGAGGCGGGCCGGCCGACGTACACGACATGTGATTCCCGTCTCATGGCGCTGACGCCAGCGCCGATGCCCGCGCCTACGGCCCCATAGACCCCGGCGCCAAGCAACGAGATGCCGACAACCTCGCCAGCTGAAGCGCCTACAATCAGTCCCGCTCCCAGGCCACCCAGCAACCCGATGCTGGCGCCAATGTGGAAACCCCGCCTGGCTCCGGTGCCAACAGAGGCCCGACGCCTTTCGCTGACGATCCGCACCTGCGATTCGGCCCACGAACGCTGAGTCCCGTCAACGCTCACCTCGAGCGACGCCGTTGAAACGGCAAGAACCTTCCCCTTCGTCTGGTTACCGACGAAATCTGTCACGGTCACCCTGTCCCCGGCGCTGACGAGAACGCTCAACTGATCGAACGACGTGGCAATCTCCTGAGCCTGTACAGACGTTGCCGTCGATGAAACGAGGACAACGAAGACGAGGAGAACAAGGGTGCTCCGCATGGATACCTCCATGCGCCGATCGTCGGCCTGCGTAGCCGCTGAAGTCCTGACGGGCGGCTGAAAAGTGCTGAACGCGGTAAAAAGGCCGCGATATCGTTGTCGGGCTTGGCCTCTGGCAATCCGACAGCCTCTGCGGTGCGCCGCGCACTGCGCGCCCAGGCGCGTCCCGATCAGGTCGCGGGAGCGATGCGCTTCTTCAAGTGCGGGCCTGGTGAGTACGGTGAGGGCGACCAGTTCCTGAGCGTGACCGTGCCGGCGCAGCGCCGCATCGCACGGACCTTCCGCGACCTGCCGCTCAACGAGGCCGACACGCTCCTCACCTCGCGCATCCACGAGGAGCGGCTGACGGCACTCTTCATCCTGGTCGATCAATTCTCGCGGACAGACGACGAGCGCGTCCGCGGACGGATCTTCCGGCTCTTCATGAAACGTCTGCGTTTCGTCAACAACTGGGATCTCGTGGACAGCAGCGCCGCCCAGATCGTCGGCGGATGGATCGCGGACAAGCCTCGTGATCTGCTCGATCGCCTGGCTCGTTCACCGCAGCTCTGGTCGCGGCGGGTGGCCATGATCGCGACGTTTCACTTCATCTATCGCGGCGATCATCGCGACGCGATCCGCATCGCCACGCTGCTCGTCAACGACGACCACGACCTGATCCACAAGGCAGTGGGCTGGATGCTGCGCGAGACCGGCAAGCGTGCCAGCGCCGAGGCGTTGACGACGTTCCTCGAACGTCACGCGGCAACGATGCCGCGGACGATGCTGCGGTATGCGATCGAACGGTTGCCGGCCCCCGAGCGTCAAAGATGGATGAGCATGGCCGGCCAACGTCAGGAACGTAATAAGATCCGTCCCTCGTGATCCAGGTTTCCCATCTGACCAAGCGCTACGGCGATCTGACGGCCGTAGACGACTTCTCGTTCGACGTGCAGCCCGGGGAGATCGTCGGCCTCATCGGCCCGAACGGGGCCGGGAAGACCTCCACGCTGCGCTGTCTGGTCGGCATCCAGCGTCCCACCAGCGGCACGGTCACAATCGGCGGACACGACATCGTCTCGAGTCCGGTGGAGGCCAAGCGGCACCTCGCCTTCATGGCCGACGAGCCGCACCTCTTCGAGTACCTCACCGTCTCCGAGCACCTGCAG
>DATLLQ010000166.1:0-32813 GCA_035537775.1 Vicinamibacterales bacterium
GGCTTACGATCCGCTGGCGCGTCTTTCCGCGGCAAAGGCGCAGACCGTCGTCGTCGAGCAGCTCCGGCAGTCGGGCGACCTCGTGGGCGAGCCGCGGCCGATCACGCACGCGGTCAAGTTTTACGAAAAGGGCGACCGTCCGCTCGAGATCCTCACCAGCCGCCAGTGGTTCATCAAGACGATGGACTTCCGCGAGGAGTTGCTCCGGCACGGACGCGAGCTGGCGTGGCACCCGGACTACATGCGGCATCGGTACGAGAACTGGGTCAACGGGCTGGCCGGCGACTGGTGCGTGAGCCGGCAGCGATTCTTCGGCGTGCCGTTCCCGATCTGGTATCCGATCTCCGCCGACGGAAGCCGCGACTATTCGCGACCCATCGTTCCCGACGAGTCGCGACTGCCGATCGACCCGTCTACTGACGTTCCGGATGGATACGCCGCTGGACAACGCGACCAGCCGAACGGGTTCGGCGGAGACCCGGACGTGATGGATACGTGGGCGACCTCGTCGCTGACCCCGCAGATTGCCGGCGGCTGGCTCGAGGATCCGGCTCTGTTCGCGCGCGTGTTTCCGATGGACCTGCGGCCGCAGGCGCACGACATCATCCGCACATGGCTCTTCAGCACGGTGTTGCGCGCGGAGCTGGAACAGCAGACGCTCCCCTGGGCGAATACCGCCATCTCGGGCTTCGTCGTCGATCCCGATCGCAAGAAGATGTCGAAGTCGAAGGGCAACGTGGTGACTCCGCTGGCGCTGCTCGAGGAGCACGGGTCCGACGGCGTGCGCTACTGGGCGGCCAGCGGCCGCTCCGGCACCGACACCACCTTCGATCCCGCTCAGATGAAAGTCGGGCGCCGGCTGGCGATGAAGCTGCTCAACGCCGCGCGCTTCGCGCTGATGCAGGCCGAGCCGCGCGGAGCGATCACCGAGCCGCTCGATCGAGGGATGCTGACCGCCCTGGCGACGCTGGTCGACGATTCGACCGAACAGCTCGAGGCGTACGACTACGCACGCGTCCTCGAACGTGCCGAGACGTTCTTCTGGGCCTTTTGCGACGACTACCTCGAGCTCGTGAAGAGCCGGCGCTACGGCGACTTCGGCCCGGAGGGCGCGGCATCGGCCAACAGCGCGATGCTCGTGGCCCTGTCAGCGATGTTGCGGCTGTTCGCTCCGTTTCTGCCATTCGTCACCGAGGAAGTGTGGTCCTGGTGGCAGCCCGGCTCCATTCATCGCGCCCCGTGGCCGACTGGCGGTGAGGTATTGAAATCGATTGGCGGGAAGGATGAATCGGCGCTTGCCGTGCGCGAGGCCACTCAGGTTGCGCTTGCCGATGTGCGCCGCATCAAGTCGGTGTTGAAGAAACCGGTGAAGGCGGTGATCGCCACGGCGACGCTGCCGCTGAAGTTCGAGGGACTCGCTCCGGCGCAACGAGACTTTCTCGCCGCCACCCATATCAAGGACCTGCGGTACGCGGACGTTGATGAATCGGAGCTCGTCTTCGCCGAGGAACCGCAAGCAGATCCGCGATGAAGCGCGTGCCCTTCGAGCCGCTCGACCCAGGCGCGTATCGCGAGATCGTCCGGCGGGCGCTGGCCGAGGACTTCGGCTGGGGCGACGTCACGACCGAAGGCACGATCGACATTCACCAGAAAGCGCGGGCGATCATTCTCGCCAAGTCGCCCTGCGTCATCGCCGGCCTCGACGTCGCGTCCGAAGCGATCCGCCAGCTGGATCCAAGCGTGGCGATCACCGTTCATCGTCCTGACGGCTCCTGGTGCGAGCCGGGGACGACCGTCGCCGAGTACGTCGGCCACGCATCGGGGCTGCTGACGGCGGAACGCACGGCGTTGAACTTTCTGCAGCGTCTGTCCGGCGTCGCAACGCTGACGAAACAGTTCGTCGACGCCGCGGCCGGGCGCATCACGGTGCTCGATACCCGCAAGACGACGCCGCTGCTCAGGGCGCTCGAGAAGTACGCGGTTCGGGCCGGCGGCGGGGTGAATCATCGATCGGGCCTCGACGACGGGATTCTGATCAAGGACAACCACGTTCGCCTGTCGGGCGGGGTCGTGACCGCCGTGAAGCGCATGCGGGAGAAGCCCAGAGACATGGCCGTCGAGGTGGAAGCGCAGTCGCTGCAGCAGGTAGACGACGCGCTCGCGGCCGGCGCCGACATTGTCCTGCTCGACAACCTGTCCACGGCGGACATCACGGCGGCCGTGCAGAAGTGCCGCGGCCGGGCGAAGACCGAAATCTCCGGCGGCGTGACGCTGGCCCGGATGCCAGAGCTCGCAGCGACCGGTGCGGACTACGTCTCAATCGGGGCGTTGACGCACTCGGCGCCGGCGGTCGATCTGAGCTTCGAAATCGAGCCGCTGTAATTGAACCAGTTGCCTCACGAATTCGCCGGCCCGCTGCTCCGACGGACGGCGGAGTTGCCGCCGCTTGCCTCGCGAGTGCTCTGGCGCGCCGAGACCGGCTCGACCAACGCCGATGCGGCGGCGTTGGCGGAAGCCGGCGCGGCTGAAGGGGCCGTCGTCGTCGCGGATCTGCAGACGGCCGGCCGCGGCCGGCTGGGGCGATCATGGAGCTCGCCGCCGGGCGCAGGTATCTACGCGAGCGTGCTGCTTCGGCCGGAGGCGCTCGTGGCCCGGCTGCTCCCGATTGCGGCCGGTGTGGCGATCGCCGAGGCAATCGAGGAGATCACCGGTCTCGCACCTGCGTTGAAGTGGCCGAACGACGTCTACCTCGCCGGTGGGGAAGCGCATCCGGCTCGGAAAGTCGCCGGCATCCTGGCCGAGAGCGGAGTGTCCGCCGGGGACGGCTGGGTCATCATCGGCTTTGGCATCAACGTGCTGCCGGCTGCGCTTCCCGCGCATCTGACGAGAGCCACATCGCTCGAGACGGAGCTGGGTCGAACCGTGGACCGTGGAGAATTGCTGGCGGCGTGTCTTGTCCGGCTGGCCATTCGGTACCGGGATCTGACGGAAGGCCGCCGCGCGTACGTGCTCGAGGCGTGGCGCGCACGCGCAGCGTCCACATTCGGCCGGCGTGTCGAATGGGACGAGGGGGACGTCGTCATGTCAGGTGTAGTGACCGGCATTGACGACGACGGTGGCCTGGTCGTGGGGACGGCGGGCGGCGCCGTGAGAATCGTGTCTGGAGAAGTGCGGTGGCCATGACGCCCGAAGTCGAGACGTACTGCCGCCAGATCGAAGCCTATCTCTGCCGCAAGAACGACGGCCATCTGATACGCATCGTCGGGCCGGCATTCGAGCAGGTGTGCGGGTGGGCGACCCGCGGTGTGCCGATCAAGGTCGCCGAGCGCGGGATCGATCGCTACTTCGAGCGCTACTATGCGAAGGGACCACGCCGCCGGCCGGTGCAGATTCAATTCTGCGAGGCGGATGTGTTCGACGTCTTCGACGAGTGGCGGCGCGCGATCGGCGTGCCTGTGCGTGACGACGCCGGCGACGGAGCCGAAGACGCGGATGCCGGATCGCACCGGCACGGGTCGCTGCCGGCGCATCTCGATCGCGTGATCGCCCGGTTGACGGCCGTCAGAGGCGGAGCGGACCGCTCGCTTGACGAGGTTCTCGATCGATTCGTGCGCGAGCTGGACGTGGCGCGCGCAGGCGCGAAAGGGTTGCGCGGCGAGACGCGCTCGGCGTTTCTCGCACGCCTCGAGGCGATGGACGCCGAGCTGATTGCATCGGCCCGGACCAGTGCTGACGACGCGCTCCTTCATCAGCTCGAGGCCGAGGCGGACGCGGAGCTGGCTCCGTTTCGCGATCGAATGGTGCGCGACGCGTTCGAACGCTCGCGGCAGGCTGCCGTCGATCGACTGATTCGCGAGCGCCGGCGTTTGCCGGTGATCCGGTTTGAGTAGTGTCCGCCTTCAGGCGGACCAATGCGTATGCAACCGGGAACACTGCTGACCCTCGACGTCGAAAAGCCTGCGGCGGGCGGGCGCATGCTCGCTCGACACCATGGACAGATCGTCCTCGTCTGGGGCGCGATTCCAGGCGAGCGGGTGACCGCCCGGGTCGAGCGCGTCGGCAAAGGCGTTGTCTATGCCGATACCGCGCAGATCCTCGACGCCTCTCCCGATCGACTGGACGGCGCCGGCGACTGGCGGTGCGGTGGCAATGTGCTGGCCTTCATCGCGTATCCGCGTCAACTTCTCCTGAAAGGACAAATCATCCAGGACGCGCTGGCGCGCATCGGCCGCGTTCCGCTCGGAGCACCGCCGGACGTCATCGGCTCGCCGACAACGGGCTACCGCATGCGGGCGCGCCTGCACGCAAACGGCGGTCGCATCGGGTTCTACCGCGAGGGCACGCACACGCTGTGCGGCGCTGCGCAAACGCGGCAGCTGAGCGACGCGACGAACGACTGGATCGCGAGCATCCAGGAGTCAGTTGGCCCTGACATGCTGGCCGGCCTGGCCGCACTCGAGCTGTCGGAGAACATCAGCGGCGACCAGCGCGCGTGTCATGTGGAACTGCACAGCGGCGTCGAGGCGGCGGGGTTTGGATCGCTGTCAGCCGGATTGACCGGCCTCTCGGCTGCGCGCGCGGATCGCGCGGGAGTGGAAGTGCTGTCGGGCACCCCGACGGTTACGGACGTCGTCAAGGGAGTGAGCCTGCGACGTGACGTACGCGCATTTTTTCAAGGCAACCGGTTTCTCGTCGATCGGCTGGTTGACCACGTGGCCGCGCTCGTGCCGGATGGCCCGGTGGTTGACCTCTATGCGGGCGTTGGCCTGTTCGGGTTGTCGCTGGCGGCTGCCCGCGGATCGGACGTGATCGTCGTTGAGGGCGATCCGGCCAGCGGCGAGGACCTGAAGGTCAACGCGGAACCATTCGGCGAACGCGTGCGCGTGGAGCGCCGGAGCGTCGAGCAGTTCGTGGCACTCATCCGCGATCGACGCGAAGACCTGTCGAGCGCGACGATGATCGTGGACCCGCCGCGGACGGGGATGTCGAAGGAAGCGCTGTCCGGGGCCATCGGCCTGAAGCCGGCGCGGATCGTCTACGTGTCCTGCGACGTAGCGACGTTTGCCCGCGATACGCGAACGCTGATCGATGCCGGCTACGAGCTCGGCCGGCTGACCGGCGTGGACCTGTTTCCGAACACCGCCCACGTGGAGAGCATCGCGCTCTTCACTCGACAGGCGGATGTATCCACATGAGTCCGGGTCCGGGGCTAAAGCCGGACACTACGGGTGTCAGACAGCGGCGACCGTCGGGCGGCCGGCATGCCGTCGCGCCGCGACGAGACCGCCGGTCAATCCGCCCAGGATCTTTGCCGCGTGTGCGGCCCAGTAGATCGGCGGCTGCGACTCGCCCGACAGCGCCATCGGGATCATGTAGATGACGAACGCGGTAAAGCCAACCAGCGCGCCATGCAGGACCAGCTGCGAGGAGACGCGACGCGCCACCCACTGCGTGAGCAGAAGCGGCGCGACGAACGACGCGATCACGATGCTGTAGCCCAGGGCCGGCGGAACGTTGGCAGGATCGCCCAGCTTGTCGAGACCGACGGCGACCGCGACCGGCGCGATCAGGACCATGACGAGGACTTCAGCCAGGAGGCCGCCGAGGAGCGCACGTTTCCAGTTCATCCGTCAGTCCTCCTCCGCGCGGCTTCGACGAACGCCTCGAAGAGCGCGCGGAACTCTCCAGTGCGATAGAAGTTCTCCGGGTGCCATTGCACGCCGACGCAGAACGTCCTGGTCGGATCCTCGACGGCTTCGACCAGACCGTCGGGCGCCGTTGCCGAGACGATGAGCCCCTCGCCGACCTTCCGCACGGCCTGATGATGACGGCTGTTCACGGGACACGAGTCGCCGTCGATCCGCTCCCGCAGGATGCCGTGCAGCTTCGTCCCTTCGGAGACCCAGACATCGTGCGCAATCGTGTGCGGCGTCTCGCGTACTTCGTGCTGGACGGCGTCTGGAAGCTCGCTCGGAATGTCCTGCACGAGCGTTCCGCCGCGCGACACGTTCAGCACCTGAATCCCGCGGCAGATTGCAAACAGCGGAACGTCTGCGTCGGTCGCTCGGCGCGCCAGCTCGATCTCGTAGGCATCGCGACCCGGCTCAGCCGCCTCGAACGCAGGATGGGTCTGCTCGCCGTACAGCGACGGCTGCACGTCGTCACCGCCGGGCAGCAGGATGCCGTCCACTTCCGACACCACGGCCGCGGGGGAGTCCGTGGCGTAGTTGAGGATACGCACCTCGCCGCCTGCGCGGCGGACAGCCTCCTCGTAGTCATGCTGCTTGGAGCACGGGGTGATTCCGATGACCGGCATGGGGCCTACATCCTAGCCGGAACCGCGACTCCCATCAGATCCAGGGCCTGGGTCAGCTGATTGCGCAGGTAGATGACCGCTGCGGCGCGCCACCGGCGGACATCGTCGCGCTCCTCGTTGAGGATCGGCGAGCGGTGGTAGAACGCGTTGAACGCCTGGGCAAGGGTAAAGGCGTATTTCGCGAGGACGGAGAACTCGAGGGTCCGGATGACCTGCTCGACGACTTCATCGAGGCGCGAGGCCTCGAGCACCAGCGACCACAACTCGTGGTCGCCGTTGTCACCCGCAAGCTCGGCGGCCGGCACTTCGGGCAGAGTGGCCAGCAGCGCGGGCTCATCGAGTCCGTCCCGCTGCTGGAGCTTCTGAAAGATGTTGTTGGCGCGGACGACGGCGTACTGAATGTAGGGGCCGCTCTCGCCCTCGAAGCTGAGCGCCTCGTCGAGGTCGAAGGCGATCACCTTCCCGCGCGAGAACTTGATCAGGAAGTAGCGCACGGCGGCAATGGCGATCTGCTTCGCGGTCCACTCGGTGTCGCCGGCCGCCTGTTCGGGATTGCGCTTGGCGACTTCCCCGGCCGCCTTTCGAATCATGGTGTCCAGCAGATCGTCCGCCTTGACGCCCAGTCCCTTGCGCCCTGAGACTTCCACGAACGGGCGCTTCGCGTCCTCGGAATCCGGTGGTGGTGCGAAGCCGAGCTCGCGAGCGGTGGCGTGCGAGAGGGCCACCATCTCGTACGAGAAGTGATGCGATCGCTCCGCGCCTTCCGGGTGTCCGACGGCGATGAGCGCCTGCTTCAGCAGCTTCTGCAGGTAGGACTGCCGGACGTCGATGACGTTGTAGACGTACGCGGCGCCGCCGAACAGCGGATGGTCGCTCTCGCCGCCGCTCGAGCAGGTGGCCCACAGCGGTCCCTGCGTGCGGGAGCCTTGCAGCGCCCCTTCGTAGACCCGCTCGCTGAACACCCGATAGTGAAAGTCGCGCCCGAGGAGGCCGAGCTTCCAGAACTGGTACGCGATGTCCTTCCCGACGTATGTGACGACGCCGTTCGAGCGGACGATGACCTTCTCGCGCTCCTCGTCATCGTCCTGACCGGCCTGAACGTCGGCCTCGACCGAGCTGGCAGGCGCCCCTACCATGGACTCTGGGCTCTGGGCTTTGGGATTTGGGAGTTGGGATTTGGGCGTTGATTCATCCCCATCCTCAATAGGCATCACCCAGCAGCCCTTCAGCCTCCCCTCCGTGCGGAGATAGACGGCTCCCTTGGCCTTCAGGACGTCGAAGGCCTGTGCCCAGAACTTGAGCCGAAGGATGTCGCCTTCCCAGGTCAGGAGGTCGTAATCGACGTTCATCCGTGCCATCGTCTGCAGGTGGCAGCGGACGATGCGATCCGCGATAAAGGCGGCGACGGCAGCGTTTTCGTTGCCGCCGTGCTCGATGTCATGGAGCGTTTCCGCCCGGACGGCAAGGCGTTCCTTGTTCTCGCCGTACCAGTCGGTCACGCGGGCATACAGGTCCCAGCAGAAGTAGTCGAAGCGTGTGGAGTCGGCAATCTCGCGGATTTCGTCGAGCGACTTGCCCTCCAGGACGCGGAAACCGACGACCACGTCCGCCACCTGAACGCCCGTGTCGTCGATGTAGTTCTGCACTTCGACCGGGATGTTCCGATAACGAAGAACACGGACCAGCGTGTCGCCGAGCGCGGAGTTGCGCAGGTGGCCGATATGGGCCGCCTTATTGGGATTGATCGCGGTGTGTTCGACGATGGCTTTGCCCGTGGACGGGCGCGGAGAGGCCGGTTCCGGCCGCAGCCGGTTAAGCAGGAACGCCGGCCGTTCGAGAAAGAAGTTCAAATACCCATTGGGTGCGGCGGAGACCGCCCTGATGCCCTCGAGGGTGCCGAACGCCGTGGCGATCTCCTGAGCGATCGCCCGAGGCGCCTTGCGCAGGCGGCGTGCGAGCTCGAACGCCACCGGCGTCCCGAGATCGCCGAGCGTACGATTTGGAGGATATTCAAGTGCGATCGCCGGCTGGCTGTCGTGGGCGAGCGAGTAAAGGGCTGTCAGCAGGTGTGAGACGTGCGCGCGCACGCTCTCATGGACCGGAAGAATCATGTTGAGTACGCTGATTACACCATGAATGACTCTGGCGTCGGGCGGTTGCTCGTCGCGAGCCTCCACCAGGGCATCGCTGATTTGCTGCCCACGCGCCTCGAGTTCTACGAATCGTGGCTGAACCCTGCGGGGCTCCGCGAAGGCCGCATCGGCCTTGCGCCGCTCGCCGCGGTGCTGAGCTTCCTGCGCCAGGAAGGCGAGGCCTATCGGCTCGTGGCGGCGCGTGCTGGTGAGTACTCCGCGGAGTGGACGTTCGCCGACGTGCCGGCTTACGAGCGGACGCTCCTGCGTGCATTGCCGGATTCGATTCGTCTCAGGCTGGTGTCTCGAATCGCGCGACGGATGGTGCGCCAGACCTACGGTGGGAGCAGGGCACTCGTCCGCTGGCGAAACGGCCGCGGCTCAGTCGACATCCGCGGCTCGATCTTCTGTGAGGTTCGCGACTCTGTGGAGCAGCCGCTCTGCGAGTTCTATGCGTCGGCGATCCAGCGGCTCATGTATCTGTTCAATCTCCCAGTGGAGGTCGGCACAGATCGGTGCCGAGCGACCGGCGCCGCGCAGTGTGTGATGATCGTTCACGTCCAGCCTGCAGCAGTTGTGGCTGACCAGGGTGCCGGGGCAGGGGTATGAGAACGTCCAGCCGACTCGTGTGGATCATCGCGTGCGGCTGGTTGCTCGGTGTTGCGCCTGAGGCGGCGGCGCAGCCCCAGCGTCTCCTGGTCGTTCCCTTCGAAAACCTCTCCCGCGAAGGTCCCGCAGCGACGCCGGAAGCCGCCCAATCCTCCTGGCTGAGCGAGGCTTCGGCCGTCGTGCTCACCGATGACCTGATCGCGCTTGGTGCCCCGACGATTACCCGTGAGGATCGGATTCGCGCGTTCGAAAGACTGCGCGTTCCAGCCACCGCAAGCCTGAGCCACGCCACGGTCATCCGTCTCGGGCAGCTCGTGGGTGCGGGCTCGACGGTCGTCGGCTCGGTAACGGTCAAGGATCAGACGCTCACGGTGCGAGCCCGCTCGATCCGCATCGACGTCGGACGGATGAGCCCCGAAATCGTTGAGAGCGGGCCGCTCAGCGACTTTTTCGCGATCTATGGCCGGGTGGCCCGCAAGCTTGCGCCCGGCTCCGCTGTGACCGCCCAGACCATGGAGCAGGGGCACCCGGACGTGGCCGCGTTCGAGCAGTACATCAAGGGAGTCCTTGCCTTCGCGCCTGCATCCAAGGTTGCGTTTCTCAGCCAGGCGCTGCGCCTCGAACCGACGTTCCACCGCACCCGAATCGAGCTCTGGAACGCCTACACGGATCTCTCGGACCATCGGCAGGCACTGGCCGCTGTTCGCGACGTGCCCGCCACGCATCGGCTGGCACGTCAGGCCAGGTTTCTCGCCGCGATTTCAATGCTCTATCTGTCGCAGTTCGACCAGGCGCAGGCCGCCCTGACCGAGCTGAATGCGGCGCGTCCCGACCCTGCGCTCCTGAACAACCTGGGTGTCGTCCAGCTTCGGAGACCTTCGGGCGGTGGTTCAGGTGCGGTGTCGTATTTCCGCCAGGCCACTCAGGCGGACAACACCGATTCCGACCTGTTCTTCAATCTCGGGTACGCGTATTGGCTCCAGAAGGACCTTCCGAACGCGGTCAGCTCGCTGCGCGAAGCGGTCCGCCGTAATGCCGCAGACGATGCGGCGCACTACGTGCTGGGCGTCGCGCTGCAGGCGAGCGGAAGTGCGACCGAGGGAGCGCGGGAGAAGGAGCTGGCCAAGCGGCTCTCGTCCGACTACGTGGCATGGGACGCCAAACAGGGTGCGCGAAACGAGGTCCCGAAGGGGCTCGAGCGGATCAAGAGCGACGTGGACGTGCCGGCGTCGCTGCGGGTCGAGAACGTCATCGTTGCGGTGGAGCAGCGCGACCAGCGCGACCTCGCACGGTTCCACCTGGAGGCCGGACGCCGCGCGTTTCAGGCCGAGCGCGATGGTGAAGCCATCGCCGCCCTCCGGCGTGCCGTCTACCTGGCTCCATACGACAGCGCGGCGCATATGCTCCTCGGCCGCGTCTACCTGCGAGGCGGGCGGATGGAGGATGCGATCGACGAGTTCAAGATCGCGATCTGGAGCGACGACACCGTTGCCGCGCACGTCGCGCTCGCCGATGCCTACGTCCAGACTCGCGACTACCCGGCGGCTCGCGCCGAGCTGCAATGGATTCTCAAGGCGGATCCGCAGCATGCCGAGGCGAAGCGAATGCTGGATCGCCTGCCGTCGCAGTAAGCGATTCGGGACGCGATTCCCGATCCCGCCGTGCTAGAATCCCTTCGGCTGATGTCCGAACACGAAGTTCACGAGATTCAGCTGAACGGAAAACAGCTCGTTTTCATGTTCATGGCGGCGACCGTCGTCTCCGTCGTGATCTTCCTCTGCGGTGTGATGGTCGGACGCGGCGTCCGGCAGCCCCTCACCGACGCCCTTACGGCAAACGCCGCTGCGCTTCCTGATTCAGCAGCACCTTCTGAGACGCCGAGCCTGCGACTCACGCAGCCTGTGGAGCCAGCGCCAGCACCCGACCGTGAGGCTCTGACGTACGGCTCACTCGAGGCGACGGTACCCGGGGACGAGCCGTTGCGGCCAGCGGCGACTCCCAGGCCGGCGGTTGCTCCCGCGGTGGCTGATAAACCGGCGTCCAAACCGGCGGCTGCGCCCAAGGCGGCTGACAAGCCAGCGCCTAAGCCAGCTGTTGCTCCTGCTGCCGAACCCAAGCCGGCGCCAAAGCCAGCGGTCGTTCCAGCCGTTGCTCAAGCGTTGGCCGACAAGCCGGCACCGAAGCCGGAACGGGCTGCGAACACGAGGTTCGCAGAGCCGCCGGGCAAGGGGTCGGTCGTGCAGGTGGAGGCGTATCGAACACGTGAAGAGGCGGAGGCAACGGCCCGCCGCCTGAACGCCAAGGGCTATCCGGCGTTCATCACCGTGAACGACGCTGAACCGCGCGCCCCCTTCCGAGTACGCGTCGGCAAGTACGCCAAGCAGGGCGACGCCGAGGCCATCAAGCAGCGGCTCATTCAAGAAGAGCACTTCAAGCCCTGGCTTACTCGCTAGCTGTCGCGTCGGGCGTTCTGCTCGCGCTGAGTTTTCCCAAGTACGGTCATCCGGGGGTCGCGTGGGTCGCGCTCGTGCCGCTGCTCGTCGCGCTAAGCCAGCGGCCGGCTCCTCTCCGAGCCTTTCTTCTGGGCCTGACCACCGGCCTCGTCTACTTCGTCGGAACCATCTACTGGACCAGCACGGTGGTCGCGGAGTACGGGCAGCTTGCCACGCCGGTCGCGATCATCGCGATGCTGCTCCTCGCGGCCTATCTGGCGCTTTATCCGGCTTTCACCGCGCTCATCACCAGCCGGCTGATCGCGCGGGCCGGGCTGGCGGGTTTCTTTGTTGCGCCCGCGGCGTGGGTGGCCACCGAATTTCTTCGCGGCTACGTCTTCGGCGGCTTTCCGTGGGTCCCGCTGGGCAACAGTCAGGTCACCGTGCTTCCCGTGGCGCAGCTCGCCAGCGTCACCGGCGTGTACGGACTGTCAGCGCTCGTCGCAGTGGTGAACGCGGGGATTGCGTACGCCATGTTGACCAGCGGCCGGCGGCGGGCCACAGCCATCGCAGCCACAGCAGTACTGCTTCTTGCCATCGGCGGCTGGGGCACGTGGCGGATCGCCGATGGCTCGCTCACACGAGAGGGGACGCCGATCCGCGTTGGGCTCGTGCAGGGCAACATCGAGCAGACGCTCAAGTGGCGGCCGGACCAGGCACGTCCGATCTTCACCACCTACATCGCGATGACGCGCGACGTCGTGCGCCGTGGTGCCCAGTTCATCATCTGGCCGGAATCGGCGACGCCGTTTACGTTCGAGAGCGACCCCGTCGGCGAGCGTGAAATGCGCGCGCTCGCACGTGAGGTGAACGTTCCGATCCTCTTCGGCAGCGATCAAGACGCGCCCAATCGGCTTGTGCCGAGGGGCGAGGATCCCAGGCTGCACTACAACGCGGCGTTCCAGCTGGGGTCCGACGGTTCTACGCTGGCGGTCTATCGAAAGATCCACCTCGTCCCGTTCGGCGAGTTCGTGCCGCTGGCCGACTGGTTGACGTTCTTTCCACCGCTGGTCCAGACGCTCGCGGGATTCGCCCCGTTCACGCCAGGAGACTCGATCGTCATGCTGCCGGTCGGCCGCCACAAGGCGAGCACGGCGATCTGCTATGAAGTGGTGTATCCCTCGCTGGTGCGCGATGCGGTCCTCGGCGGGAGCCAGCTGCTGACCACAATCACCAACGATGCGTGGTACGGCCACTCGTCGGCGCCGTTCCAGCACTTCGCGATGGCCTCGATGCGCGCGATCGAGCACGGCCGCTACATGGCCCGCGCCGCGAATACGGGGATCAGCGGCGTCGTCGATCCCTATGGGCGCGTCGTCGCGCAGTCGGCTATCTTTGAACAGGTCGGTCTGGTGGAGGAGGCGCGATTCCTCACCAGCCGCACGATTTACACGGCGACCGGCGACTTGGTGGCATATCTGTCGATGGCCATCATCGTTTTGTCGTTCATATTCGTACGTAGTGTCCGGCTTTAGCCGGACCTTGCGCGTACTTGTCCGCCTTCAGGCGGACCTGGAGATCACACATTGGCCCTCGACCTCGACGATTTCCAACGACGTTTTGACGAGCTGAACCGGCGAGCCGCCGAACTACGGAGGCATCTTTGAGGAAGCACGTCTCGACGAACAGCTCGCGGACATCGAAAAGCACATAGGCGCACCCAACTTCTGGAGCAACCAGGCGGAGGCCCAGAAGGTCATGCAGCGCCGCCGCCGCGTGGACGACGATCGCACGCTGCTCCAGTCGCTCAAGCGCCGCACCGACGATCTCGGGGTCCTGTTCGAGTGGGCGAGGGGCGGCGAGGACGTCAGCGCCGATCTGCAGAAGGGCCTGCAGGAGTTTCAGGACGAGATCGACACGGCCGAGAGCAAGAAGATGCTCTCCGGCGAGCACGATCAGTCGAACGCCATCGTGACGATTCATCCGGGCGCAGGGGGCACTGAGTCGCAGGACTGGGCCGAGATGCTGCTGCGCATGTACCTGAAGTGGTCGGAGCGCAAAGGGTTTCGCCGCGAGCTCTTGGACTACCAGCCGGGCGAAGAAGCCGGCATCAAGAGCGCCACCGTGCTGTTCATGGGCGAGGCTGCGTTCGGGCTGCTGTCGGCCGAGGCCGGCGTGCATCGCCTGGTGCGGATCTCACCGTTCGATCAGGCGGCGCGACGCCACACGTCGTTCGCCTCAGTGTTCGTCTGGCCGGAGCTCCCGGAGGACGTGGAGGTCGACATCGAGGACAAGGATCTTCGGGTGGACACCTTCCGGTCGAGCGGCGCGGGTGGCCAGCACGTCAACGTCACCGACTCGGCAATCCGCATCACCCACATCCCGACCGGCATCGTCGTCTCGTGCCAGAACGAGCGCTCGCAGCACAAGAACCGGGCGAGCGCGATGAAAGTGCTGAAAGCCCGTCTCTACGATCTGAAGATGAAGGAGCAACAAGCGAAGCTGGATCAGATTGGCGGCGAGAAACGCGACATCGCCTTCGGCAGCCAGATCCGTAGCTACGTGCTGCAGCCGTACCAGATGGTCAAGGACCACCGGACGAAGGTCCAGGTTGGCGATCCGCAGCGTGTCCTGGACGGCGACCTCGACGGTTTCATCAAGACCTACTTGATGAAGAAAGCGAACGGGACACTCGACTCAGCCGCAGGGGCCGACGAGGACTAATCCGGCCAACAAGCCCTCTTCAGATTGACGTCCAGATTCACAGGCGTATACTCCGCGGTACCACGCGGAGTGGCACGGTCCCTCGACTCGGCTTGGGGCGTCCTGAGCGCAGCCGATGGACGAAGGAGGCACTCGTGCTCTCATGGCTGCGTAATCTCTGGACCGAGCGGGTCAGTTACGAAGGCGGGCTTTCGTTGTTGTGGATGGATGGCCTGCTTCTGATCCCACTCATCATGGCCGCATTTTTCTATCCACTGGAAGCGCTCATGGCAGCCGTCGCGCTGCTGTTCGTCAGCTTCCTGATCTACGAAGGAGTGGTGGTCTGGAAGAGGCATCACGTGCCTCATCCGAGGATCTGAGCCGGAACGTCCGCGTCCGCTACTCGAGTGCCGGCCCTAGATCCGCCTGAGGCGGCGGTGGAGATGTCGGTGTGACTGCCGGCTCAGCAGGCGCGGCAGCCTGCGGCTGCGTGCCGTTGATGAACGCCTCCGTGACTCCCGAATCCAGCGTCACCAGCACGATGTTTCCTGGCGCCTCGAACTGCGGCGGTGCCTTTCGATCCGCGCGCGTGTCGATGTAGGCGCGCATGAAGTTGATCCAGATCGGCAGCGCCGCTGACGCACCTGTCTCACCAGACCCAAGCGATTTCTTCTCGTCGTAGCCGATCCACACGCCGACGGTGATGTTCGGATCGAATCCGATGAACCACGCGTCGGTGTACTCATCCATCGTTCCCGTCTTTCCAGCGAGAGGCCAGTCCAGTGAAGCCGCCGCCTGTGCGGTGCCGCGCTGGACGACGCCCCGGAGCAGGGTCGTCATCACAAAGGCCGTGTCCGCGCGGATCGCTTCGTGCGGCTCGGGACGGTTCTCTTCGAGAACGTTGCCTTCGCGGTCGGTGATCGACACGACGCTGTACGGCGCCATGCGGACGCCGCGGTTGGCGAAGGCCGAGTAGGCGCTCGTCATCTGCAGCAGAGTCGATTCCGACGCGCCAAGTGCGAGCGACAGATAGGGAGGCGCTTCATCGAGGCCGAACCGCTTCGCGTAGAGCACGACCTGCCGCGGACCGACCTCCTGCATCGCCTTGACCGCCGGTACGTTGCGCGACTGCTCGAGCGCGCGGCGCAGCGTGACCGGCCCTTCGAACTTCCGGTCATAGTTCAGCGGCGAATACGGCGGCTGATTCGGTCCCGCGGGAAACGACACCGGTTCGTCGATGAACACTGACACGGGAGTGAACCCGCGATCGATGGCCGCCGTGTACACCATCGGCTTGAACAACGAACCGACCTGCCGCTTGGCCTGGAGCGCGCGATTGAACTTGCTGCGCGCGAAGCTGTACCCGCCGACCATCGCGCGGATCTGCCCGGTCCGGTTGTCGATGGCGACGAGCGCCCCCTCGATGACCGGCGTCTGCTCGAGGAACACCTCCGTCGGACGCGTACCCTGCAGGCTGCGAACTTCAACGTCGATCAGGTCGCCGACCTTGAACAGATCCGACGCCTTTGTCTTCCGCGTCCACGCAAACGCGGCTCTGGGCAGGTCCACCTCGTTCTCGCCGATCCGGACGCGGGCGTTTTCGCCCGCGACGGCGACGACGGCCGGCACGATGTCGCCCTGGAGGATCGGCTGTGTCCAGCGGTCGAGCGTGAACTGCTCGACTGTATGCCCCTCGGCGACGACGTTACGGGAGGGTTTCCGGTAGACCCCGCGCCGTTTGTCGACCACGCGCAGTCCCTTGTCGATCGCCGCGTTGGCTGCTTCCTGCAGCTCGGCGTCCAGCGTCGTCTGCACCCGCAAGCCGGCCTGATAGAGATCGACGGCGCCGTATTTCTGCTCGAGCTGTTTGCGGATCTCTTCGGCAAAGTACGGAGCGAGCGAACGATCCGGTATCGGGCGTCCGACGACGACCAGCGGGCTCACCGCAGCTTCACGCGCACGCTCCTCGGTGATGAACCCTTCTTCCACCATCCGCGGCAGTACCGTCGTGTTGCGTCTGGCGAGCGTGGCGTCCGGATTCGCGAAGGGGTTCACCCGTGATGGCGTCTGGATGGAGGCGGCAATGGCCGCCGCTTCCTCGAGATTCAGTTCTTTCGCCGGCTTGTCGAAGTAGGCACGCGCCGCCGCTTCGACCCCGTAGATGCCAAGGCCCAGAGGGATCTGGTTGGCATACATGGTCAGGATTTCGCGCTTCGTGTAGCGCTTCTCGATCTGAATCGCGACGAGGATTTCCTTGGCCTTCCGCTCGATGCCGGTGAAGCCGGACCGCGCGAAGACGCCGCCCTTCATGTACTCGGTGAGAAAAAGCGTTCGAGAGAGCTGCTGGGTGATCGTGCTGGCTCCGTAACGCTGGCCGGTCAGCACATCGCGGATCGCCGTGATGACCATTCTCGACACGCTGATGCCGAAATGCCGCTCGAAGCCTCCGTCCTCGGTGGCGACGATCGCCTGCCGAAGCACCGGTGCCATGTCGTCGTAGCCGATGACGACCCGGCGCTCGATCGCGAACTGACTGATTTCCTGTCCATCGCGGGAGAGCAGGCGCGTGATGGTGTTTGGACGGTAGTCGTCCAGGGCGCTGATCTCAGGCAGGTCGCCCGCGTAGGCGAAGAGGACGCCGCTCAGTGTTCCCAGCGCCGCAGTCGCGAGGAACACCACGACGAGCAGCGCCTGGAACCCGATCCGCAGCACGAGCCTGGTTCCCTTCCGGCGCGGCTTTTCGTCCGGTGTCGTCACTTTTCTGAGTATACGGTCCTCGGTGGTCACCGAGGTCCTCCGTCCTGACTCCGGGTGCCCTCCAACAGCTGAGCGCCGTACGATCAGAAAAAGTTGACTATCCGACACTCAGATCGATAATGGACTATGAGCAAAATCATCGGCATCGACCTGGGCACGACCAACTCCGTGGTGGCCGTCATGGAGGGTGGGGAGCCCGTTGTGATCACCAACCCGGAAGGCAGCCGCCTGACGCCATCGGTCGTGGCGTTCACGAAAACGGGCGAGCGCCTGGTCGGCCAGGTCGCCAAGCGCCAGGCCGTGACGAACCCGGAGAACACGATCTTCTCCATCAAGCGGTTCATGGGCCGGCGCTTCGACGAAGTCAGCGAAGAGATGAAGATGGTGCCGTACACCGTCACCGCCGCCGGCAACGACGTGCGCGTGAAGGCGCTCGAGAAGCAGTACGCCCCGCCGGAAATCTCCGCGATGATCCTGCAGAAGCTGAAGAACGCCGCGGAAGAGTATCTCGGCACGCAGGTCTCGCGCGCCGTCATCACCGTGCCGGCCTACTTCAACGACGCGCAGCGCCAGGCCACGAAGGAAGCGGGCAAGATCGCCGGCCTCGAAGTGATGCGCATCGTCAACGAGCCGACGGCCGCGGCGCTGGCCTACGGGCTCGACAAGAAGAAGGACGAGACGATTGCCGTCTACGACTTCGGTGGCGGCACGTTCGACATCTCGATCCTCGAGGTCGGTGAAGGCGTTGTCGAGGTGAAGGCGACCAACGGCGACACGCACCTTGGCGGCGACAACCTCGATCAGCGCATCATCGAGTGGATCATCGCCGAGTTCAAAAAGTCCGACGGCATCGACCTCGGCAAGGACCGGATGGCGCTCCAGCGTCTGAAGGAGGCCGCCGAGAAGGCGAAGATGGAGCTCTCCACGGTGATGGAGACCGACATCAACCTGCCGTTCATCACCGCCGACCAGTCAGGGCCGAAGCATCTGCAGATGCGGCTGACCCGATCGAAGTTCGAGCAACTGGTCGACGACCTGCTCCAGCGAACCGTCGGACCCACCAGGCAGGCGTTGTCCGACGCTGGGGTCGAGTCGAAACAGATCGACGAGGTCGTGCTCGTCGGCGGCTCCACGCGCATCCCGAAGGTCCAGCAGATCGTGAAGGACCTCTTCGGCAAGGAGCCGCACAAGGGGGTGAACCCCGACGAAGTGGTCGCGATTGGCGCTGCGATTCAGGCCGGCGTGCTGGCGGGCGAGGTGAAGGACCTGCTGCTCCTCGACGTCACCCCGCTCTCGCTGGGCATCGAAACGCTCGGCGGCGTGATGACGACGCTGATTCCGAGGAATACCACGATTCCGACGCGGAAGAGCGAGACGTTCTCGACGGCCGCTGACAGCCAGACGAGCGTCGAGGTCCATGTGCTGCAGGGCGAGCGTCCGCTGGCGCGCGACAACCGCACGCTCGGGCGGTTCCAGCTGATGGGCATTCCGCCGGCTCCGCGCGGCGTTCCCCAGATCGACGTCACCTTCGACATCGACGCCAACGGCATCGTCAACGTCTCGGCAAAAGACAAGGGCACCGGCAAGGAACAGAAGATCACCATCACTGCGTCGAGCGGCCTCAGCAAGGACGAGGTCGAGCGGATGATGAAAGACGCCGAGTCGCACGCGGAAGAAGACCGCAAGCGGCGCGAGGAGATCGATTCTCGGAACCGTGCGGATCAGGCGGTCTATGGCGCCGAGAAGTTCATTCAGGAGAGCGGCGACAAGCTGGCGGCGTCGGACAAGGCGGCGATCGAGGGCGCGATCGAGGCGCTGAAGAGCGCCATGAGCGCGAACGACGCGGCAGCGGTGGATCGCGCGATGGACCAGTTGACGCAGGCCCAGCACAAGGCCGCCGAGGCGCTCTACAAACAGGCTTCCTCGGGTGGCGGAGCGCCGGGCGCCGGGCCGGAAGAGGCGGCGCCGCGGGCGGAAGGGACGCAGGGCGACGTCATCGACGCAGAGGTGGTGGAAGACGAGAAGAAATGAGGATTAGTGACTGGTGATTGGCGAATCGCTGGTGATTGGCGATTGCTGATTGGTGGTTGAGAGCGCGGCTCCGCCTTCATTCACAAGTCGCCATTCGGGAATCACCAACGAATCACCGATCACCCCTCACAAATCACCAATGGATTTGTACATCGTTCTCGGCGTGGCGCAGGGGGCGACGGAGGCCGACATCAAGCGGGCCTATCGCCGGCTCGCGCGGCGGTTTCATCCGGACATCAATCCGGGTGACCGGATGGCGGAGGCCCGTTTCCGGCAGATCCTCGACGCCTACGAGACGCTGATCGATCCGCAGCGCCGCCATCGCTACGACCAGGGGCAGGGATTCGAGTCGGGTACAGAGCGGACCACGACCGGATTCGAAGGGTTCGATTTCTCGGCACGCGGCGTCGATCACTCGGCGACGTTCGGCGATCTGTTCGCCGAAGTGCTGTCGCAGCGCGGCGGAACCAGGCGGGCACAGGAGCGCGGGGCGGATCTGCATCAGGAGGTCCAGCTGTCGTTCGAAGAGGTGCTGTCCGGCGCCCAACGGACGGTCACCGTCACGCGTCGAGTCACCTGCCGCGTGTGTGCCGGGACGGGCCTGACGCGAGTCAGCACCGGCGCCTGCCCGCACTGCCAGGGCAGTGGCGGCGTGCGGTCGGTGCGGGGGCACATGGTGTTCACCCGCAGCTGCCCGTCGTGCGCTGGCACGGGGGAACCCCGTCCACGTCCGTGCGATCGGTGTGCCGGCGCCGGGCATGAAACGCGAACGGAGACGGCGCGGGTCAGCATTCCGCCGGGCATCGCGGATGGCGAGCGCGTGCGCGTGCAGGGCAAGGGGAATGCGGGAGTGCGCGGCGGCCCCCCTGGCGATCTCTATCTCACAGTCCACGTCGCGCCCCACCCGTCGTTCCGTCGTGACGGCGACGATTTGCATCTCGTTGTTCCGATCGGCATCCACGAGGCGGCGCTCGGGGCGCGGGTCGATGTGCAGACTCCCGACGGCATGGCCCGGCTGCGTGTGCCGCCGGG
Source organism: Vicinamibacterales bacterium (assembly GCA_035537775.1). Taxonomy (GTDB): domain Bacteria; phylum Acidobacteriota; class Vicinamibacteria; order Vicinamibacterales; family UBA2999; genus Gp6-AA40. The sequence continues at coordinate 20,013 of DATLLQ010000166.1, forward strand.
TACGCAGTCGGGCCAGCGCTTCAGGCTGCGTGAGCGCGGGATGCCGTCGACGCGCGGCGGCCGGCGCGGCGATCTGGTCGTCGAAGTGCGGTTGATGCTCCCGCCGGTGCTCGACGAGCGGTCCAAGGAGCTGCTCCGAGAGTTTGGCGAGATCAACGCCGACATGGGGCGGAAGTGATGGCGAAACGGGCTGAGCGCGGGAAGGCGTACTACATGATCAGCGCCGTGTCCCAGAAGTACAACATCCATCCGCAGACACTGCGCCTCTACGAGCGTGAAGGGCTGCTCAAACCCTCACGCACTGAAGGCAACACGCGGCTGTACTCGGAAGAGGACCTCGAGCAGCTCGAGACGATCCTCACGCTGACGCGCGACCTCGGAGTCAACCTCGCGGGCGTCGAGATCATCCTGAACATGCGCCGCAAGATCGAGCAGATGCAGGGCGAGGTCAACGAGTTCATGGATTATGTGAAGCGCGAGCTGGCCCGCGGCATCGACGATTGGGAGACTCGGCTCTCGACCGCGCTTGTCAAGTCATCTCCAACCGATCTCGTTCGACACACGCCACCAGCCGAAGGGCAGATGCCGGAGACGCCGAAGCGCAAATCACAGACCTGAGCGCGTCGCGCGTAATGCACAATGCAAAGTCAGAATGCAAAATGGCGATCTCATTTTGAATTTGGCATGTTGAATTTTGCATTTCAGCGATAGGATCCCTCGGTGCCCTGCGCGATCTGCGACGACACCACGTGGAAGACGATCACCGTCGACGGGATCTCGCGCGTCACGCGCTGCGATTGTGTGCGCGAGTCGTCGTCTGCGCGGCTGCTGGGTGACGCGCGCATTCCGCGGCGCTATCAGCACTGCGACTTCACCAACTACACCGCGTACAACGAGCAGCTGACGAAGGCCCTGCAGCTTGCCAGGCGTCTGTCTGAGGCGTTTCCGGTCACCGACAAGGGCCTCTTTCTTCAGGGCCCGCCTGGGGTCGGCAAGACGCATCTGGCCGTTGCCGTGTTGCGTCAGGTGATCACCACGCGCGGCGCCCGCGGCCTCTTCTACGACACGCGCGACCTGCTCAGGGTGATCCGGAGTACGTACGACCCGGTGAACCGGACGGCCGAAATGGACGTCCTTCGCCCCGTCATCGAGTGCGATCTGCTGGTGCTGGACGACCTCGGGGCGGAGAAATCGTCGGAGTGGGTGGAAGAAACGCTGAATCTGATCGTCAACTCACGTTACAGCGAGCGCCGGACCACAGTTTTTACGTCCAACTACGACGACAACCCGGATAACACCGACCCCGACTCGCTGCTGTTCAGGATCGGGTTCCGCATGCGGTCGCGCCTCCATGAGATGTGCGAGTTCCTCTATCTGGATGGCGCGGATTACCGCGAACTCCCGCCGAATGGGGGAGTCGATGACCTGCTGACCCTCTGGAAGACCCGCAACAAGGCTTCGCGCAAGCCGTCGCTTCCTGCGCGGACGGCAGGTCAGGCCCGCGCTCAGATCCGCGCCAGCGAGAAGGGGGACGGCAAGGCTGACCTGAAGTGGAGCGGGGGCAGGGCAGGATCTCAGTAAGCTGGTTTCATGTCCCTGGGCCTCTACATCCACGTCCCCTTCTGCTCGGCGATCTGCAATTACTGCACGTTCAATCGCGGCCTGTTCGACCACGCGCAGAAGACGGAGTACGTCGCCGCCGTGCTGAAGGAGATTCGGCGAGGGGGCGAGGCATCGCGGTCAGGTGCGGGTAAGGCCGCGGCCGACACGATCTTCTTCGGCGGCGGGACGCCGTCCCTCCTCGAGCCAGAGGAAGTCGGCGCGATCGTCGATGCCTGCCGCGAGTCGTTCGCGCTCGCTGGTGACGCCGAGGTCACCCTCGAAGCCAATCCGGAGAGCGTGACGGAGGCGCGGCTGGCCGGTTTTCGCGCGGCCGGAATCAATCGAGTCAGTTTCGGTGTCCAATCCTTCAGCGACGCCGAGCTGCAGCGACTGAGCCGCCTGCACTCCGCCGAGCGGGCTCGAGAGGCGTTCGGGATGGCCCGTGCCGCCGGGTTCGACAACATCTCGATCGACCTGATGATGTGGCTGCCGCAGCAGACGATCGCGGAGTGGGGCGCCTCCGTCGAGGGATTGATTGCGTTGAACCCCGACCACGCATCGCTCTACCTGCTCGAGATCTATCCGAACTCGCCGCTGCGCGATGCGATGTCCAGGGCAAAGTGGTCCGTCGCGCCGGATGACGACGCGGCTGAAATGTATCTGCTGGCGATGGGGAGGCTGGACGCGGCGGGTTACGAGCAGTACGAGATCTCGAACGTCGCGCGGCCGGGACGCGAGTCCAGGCACAACCTCAAATACTGGACCGACGGGGAGTGGCTTGGCTTCGGTCCGGGAGCGCATTCGACGCGCGGGGGTGTCCGCTGGCGGAATGTATCGGCCACTCCTGAGTACATTGGAACAGTCCAGGCTGGCGGACAGCTCATCGCGGAACGGCGAATCCTGTCACGACAGGATGGCCTCGAAGAGGCGCTCTTTACTAGGCTGCGGTTGACGGCCGGGATCGATCTGGCATTGGTAGAATCACAATACGGAGTGGATGTCTGGCAGCAGTATGGCGGAGAGCTGCAACGGTTCGTCGAAGCGGGGATCCTGATCTATGATCGGCGCCGCTTGAAATTGACACGGGCAGGAATGCTTCTTGCCAATGAAATAATGACCGTATTTCTGGGTTCCCACGTACGGTAGGATACCCGCGCTTTTCCGAGGAGAAATGCACATGCGACGACTGTCGGGATTGGTTGTGGCTGGCGCGCTGATGGTTCTGCCGGTCTTCACTCTGAGCAGCCACGCTCAGGACGCGGCGCAGCCCGCGGCCTCGGCGCCCCAGAAGACCTTGTACACGACGGACACGGTGATCACGATTTACTCCGTCAACCCTGGCAAGGAGGCCGACTACGAGAAGGTCATGGCCACGCTGCGGGACGCCCTGGCCAAGTCCACAGCCCCAGAGGCGAAGGCGCAGCTGGCGGGATGGAAGGTGTTCAAGAGCCCGAAGCCGTTGTCCCAGGATGGCTCCCCCTCCTACATTCACGTCATCAACCCTGTCGTGAAGGGCGCGGACTACAACATCGTCCAGATCGTCTACGCGGTGTCGAGCGACGATGAGAAGCGCGCGTTCTACGATCTCTACAAGGGGGCGCTTAAGGGCGCGCTCTCGCAGATGGTCGGAAACGACGTCGCCACGTCTGCATCGGCGCCCGCACCGGCGACCGGCGCGCAGTAGACCCGCAGCGTCGTACAATTCCCAGCCACGAGCGGCCGCTGCCGCTCGTGGCTTTTCTTTTGTAGGGCGCCTTTCACGGGTGCCGTCTGGAGCGTGACCGTGATCGACATTCGGCGGGCCGTGCTGGTCGCAGCGGTGCTGACACCGCTCACCGCCGCGGCTGCGCAGCAGGCCGCTCAACCGGCGAAGCAGCCGGATGCGCCCCAGCCCCCCGCGGCAGCTGTTGCCGTTCCGGGAACGGTGACGTGTCCGGCACCGGCGCCGCCAGCAACGCTGCCGGCGCGGTCATTCAATGCCCCGGCGGGGATGCTGATGATCCCGGTCCGTTCGACGAGGGTCGCCGACTTCGACAAGTTCCTGGGCTATGTTCGCGACGCACTCGCCAAGACGACAGACGCAGGGCTCCGTGAGCAGGCCAGGGGCTGGCGATTCTTCAAACTGGCCGAGACCGGACCGAACGGTGACGTGCTGTATGCGCTGCTCGCGGACCCGGCGGTGCCCTGCGTGGACTACGGATTCCTGCCGATCCTCAATGCCGCCATTCAGGATGCCAAACAGCTCGAAGAAGTCTGGAACCTGTACCGGAACTCGGTGACGAACGGTGGACACCTGATGAACTTCGTTCCGCTCACCGACTCACCGGGTGGCGGGGCCGCGCCGCCGGCGACACCTCAGAAACGCTAGATCAGAACGCGAGGTGGACACCGGTATAGATCCGGTGAACGGTGCTGTAAAGCGGATCTCCGCGCAGCTTGAAGATTCGATAGTCGAATCGCACCTTGAGCGGCCCGAAGACCGTCCTCTTGATTCCCACGCCTGTGTTGAACCCGAGGCCTGACTCTTCGAGGGGCTCGAGCCGCTCGCGGTAGTAGCCGAGCCCGGCGGTGGCGTACGGCTGGAATCCGGCGACATAGAAGGGTGTCTGGATGAGCACGTTGCCCATGAACGTCCGGAGCCCCGGGAGGCTTTCGTCGAGGTCCTGACCGTTGTTCGCGTACTCGAACTCCGTCGCGATCGCTCCGCCACTCCCGAACGCGAACCCCTTGACCGTGCGTTTGGAGGGTGTCGTATTCGAGCCGATGATGAACGTGAAGTCCGCGTAGGCTGGCGCCGCGGTCGCCATCAGCGCGATGGCGAGCACGAGCGGTCTGATGAGTCGCATGGGGGATGGTACGATACCTTCCGGTCTTCCATGAACCTCTCGCTCACGCCCGATCAGGATCTGCTTCGACGCAGCATTCGCGAGTTTGCGGAGACGGAGCTTCGCCCGCACGTGATGGAGTGGGACGAGGCGCAGGCGTTTCCGCGCGAGCTGCTCGCGAAGTGCGCGGATCTGGGGCTGATGGGAATTCAGTTTCCCGAAGAGTACGGCGGCGCCGGCATGTCGTCGGTGGACTACTGCCTGTGCATCGAGGAGCTGGCCCGGGTCGATCCCTCCGTCTGTCTCTCGATTGCCGCACACAACGGCCTTGGCGCTTCGCATATCTATATGTTCGGCTCGGACGCCCAGCGCCAGCAGTACCTGGTGCCCCTGGCCAAGGGAGAGAAGCTGGCTGCCTGGGGGCTCACCGAAGCGTCTTCCGGGAGCGATGCTGCCGCCATGCGCACGACAGCGGTGCGGGACGGCGACGGCTGGGTGATCAACGGGTCGAAGCAGTTCATCACCCACGGCAGGACCGGCGACCTCATCGTCGTGACGGCTGTGACCAATCGCGCCAAGGGCAACCGTGGGATCTCCGCCTTCATCGTCGAGAAGGGCACGCCGGGCTTTCGAGCGGGGAAGAAGGAGAACAAGCTCGGGATGCGGGCCAGCGAGACGAGCGAGGTGATTTTCGAGCAGTGCCGGGTTCCCGCCGCTCAGCTGCTCGGCGCCGAAGGGCAGGGGTTCATCAACGCCCTGCAGGTGCTCGACGCCGGGCGCATCGGCATCGCGGCTCTGGCGGTCGGTCTTGCGCAGGGCGCCCACGACGCCGCTCGGGCCTATGCGTTCCTCCGCACGCAGTTCGGGCAGCCGATCGGGACGTTTCAAAGCATCCGCGCCAAGCTGGTGGACAACGCGATCCGCATCGAAGCCGCGCGGCTGCTGACCTATCGCGCCGCGGCGATGAAGGACGAGGGCCAGCGGACCACGCTCGAAGCGGCGATGGCCAAGCTGTACTCGAGCGAGATCGCCGTTCGCGCGGCCGAGGACGGCGTGCAAATCCACGGTGGCTACGGGTTCGTCAAGGACTACCCGGCCGAGAAATACTTCCGCGACGTGAAACTCACGACAATTGGCGAGGGCACGAGCGAGATTCAGCGGCTCGTCATCGCGCGGCAGCTTCTTGCCTCCTGACGCATCACTGGCGGACGGTGTGCTTGCCGGCGATGCCCGGGCGATTGCCCGCGCCATTTCGCTCGTCGAGAGTGAAACACCCGAGGCCGCGAGCCTGATCGGACAGATTTTCAAGCGCACGGGGCGCGCGTATCTGATCGGCGTGACCGGCGCTCCCGGCACAGGGAAGAGCACCCTGGTGGATGCGCTCACCGCCGAGATCCGCCGTGCCGGCTCGACCGTCGGCATCATCGCGGTCGATCCGACCAGTCCGTTCACGGGCGGTGCGATTCTCGGTGACCGTGTACGGATGACCGGTCACGCGGCCGACCCGGGTGTCTATATCCGCAGTATGGCCACTCGCGGACATCTCGGAGGCCTGTCGCGGACCACCAGCGATGCCGCGCTCATCCTCGACGCCGCGGGCAAGGACTTCGTCGTCATCGAGACGGTCGGCGTCGGTCAGGACGAGGTCGATATCGTGCGGACAGCGGACGTGTCGATCGTGGTGCTCGTGCCCGGCACGGGCGACGACGTGCAGGCGATCAAGGCGGGCATCATGGAAATCGCCGACATCTTCGTCGTCAACAAGGCCGATCGCGAAGGAGCCGATCGCACCGCCCAGGCGGTTGCGGCCAACCTGTCGCTGCATCCCTTCGCCGCGAACGAGTGGAAGCCGCCAATTGTGAGGACCGAAGCCAACCGCGGAGTGGGAGTGGACGAGCTGTGGCGGCAGATCGGCCGCTTCCGGGAGCACTCTGCCGGGCAGCGTGCGGTACGCCAGCGCGAACGTCATCGGGTCCGGCTGCGTGAACTGCTGTCGCGGCGGCTCGTGGAGCGCATTGAGGCCGGCCTTCCGGAAGGCGAAATCGATCGCATCGCCGAGCGCGTGGCAGCCCGTGACCTCGACCCCTATTCGGCCGTTGCCGGAATGATCTCGAGTGGCTTGAAGGCATGAAAGCGATCCTCGATCACGTCGGGATTGCCGTCAGGAACGTGGAGGAGGCGCTCGCGTTCTATCGCGACTCTCTCGGCCTCCACGTCGAGGCGCCCGAGGACGTGGCCACGCAGCGCGTGCGGGCGCACTTCATTCGAACCGGACAGTCCGCACTGGAACTCCTCGAGCCGACGAGCGAAGACTCGGTGATTGCCCGCTACGTCGAGAAGCGCGGTCCTGGCATGCACCACATCACGCTCCGCGTGGACGACATCCAGGCCGCACTGGATCACCTGCGGGCGCGAGGTGTCCGGCTGGTGGACGAACAGCCGCGACCCGGAGCGGAGGGCGCCCTCGTTGCGTTCATCCACCCGTCGGCTGCCCACGGCGTGCTCGTCGAGCTGAAGCAGGGCGCCCCGCCTCTGGTCCGGCTCGACGTCCAGGCGATCGCCTTTGGCGACCTGCAGCTGACGACGCTCAATGATGGTCCGTTCCGGCTGGACGGCGGTGCCATGTTCGGCGTGGTTCCGCGCCCCCTCTGGGAGAAGAAGGCGCCGCCGGACGATCGTCACCGCATCCAGCTGGCGATGCGGCCCTTACTGATCGAGGCCGACTGGGGGCGGATGCTGGTGGACTGCGGCGTCGGCGAGAAGATGAGCGCGAAGGATCGGGATATCTACGCGCTCGATCGTTCGCGCACGCTCGATGATGCGCTGGCGGCCGTGAAGCTCTCGAGCGAGTCGATCGAGATCGCGCTGGCCAGTCACCTGCATTGGGATCACTTCGGCGGCGCGACGGTCCGCGACGGCGCGACGTTGAGGCCACGTTTCCCGAAGGCCCGCTGCGTGATTCGAGGCGCGGAATGGGAGGACGCCACGCACCCGCACGAGCGCAACCGTGCCAGCTACCTTCAGGACGACTTCGTGCCGCTGAAAGGCGCAGGGGTCGTCGACTTCTTCGAGGGCGATCAGGTCATCCGGCCTGGCGTACGCGTCGTCCGGACGGGCGGCCACACAGGCCAGCACCAGATCGTGTTCATCGAGTCAGGTGGTCGCACGGCCGTATTCGTCGCTGACCTGATCCCGACGGCGGCGCACCTCGAGAACGCGTGGGTGATGGGCTACGACCTCTTTCCGATGGACTCGCTCGCGTTCAAGCGGCACTTCATTCGCGAGGCGATCGACCGGGAGTACCTGATCTTCTTCGAGCACGACCCGCTGATCGCGGCCGGCTACATCCGTGAGAAGGACGGACGTCGCTTCGTCGAGCGCGTACTCTGACTCTTCACGATCCCGTAATCGCGCGCCGTACGACCGAGTGCAAATAGCGGATCTCCTCGTCGTCCAGCCCCTGGCCGAACGTGGTGATGCCGCTCCTGCTCTTGACGGTGACTCCCTTGCCCTGTGCGAAGCGGGCGAGCGCTGACACGATTCGCTCCACACGAGGGCTGACGGTGTGAGAGGCCGACGGGTAGGCCTGGAACGCCTGCTGTTCGGCTGCACGCCTGGCGGAAGCCGTACTGGACTCGCGGCTGCTGTAGTCCACGTCGAGGATCTCGTCCGAGTCGATCGACGCGATCGTTCGCGTCCTCCAGATGCCGCGCTCCAGGATGCGCAGCCGCTCCCGCGATACCTCGACGATCGTGGCGCCGCGCCGCGATCGCAGAAACGAGCCGACGATCACGCTTGTCGGCAGCACGGCGAAGAACAGCGCCAGAAAGCCGAGGAAGATCCATCCGATCGGATCCGGAGTGCGGGTCTGCTTGAAGAACGTCGAGAGTGGCGGACCGATCGCCAGCAGGATCGCAATTGGAACCAGTGCTGTGGCCAGTGTCAGCGCCCGGAGCGGGCGTGACGGGATGACGATTGTCGCCTCACCCATCTCCCACGTGACGCCGCTTCGAGCGTCTGGCGGCCGGACGATATCGGCCGGAGGGGCGCCATCGCGCGGTCGCCTCCGCAATGGGATGTCGAGCTGACTGACCGTCAGGCGCACTGGATGGTCCGTCGTCGCATCTTCGATCTCGAGCTGAAGATGCGAGGCGATTGCCTTGAGGCATTCCCGAGCCTGCGGGTACGTCGTGAAACTGCAGATTGGCAGGTCCGGCCCGGCGTGGCCAGAAAGCGCGATCGGGAACTTGTCGACCGTGTCCGAGTCGCCCTGCACGAAGCCCAGGGTGACCGTCGTGTATCCGGCCAGTGTGTGGGTGTGCTCGCGGAGCGAAACCAGCAGGCCCGTCTGCTTGACCAGCTGACGTTCTGCGCGATCGAGGGTGGTCCAACTCCGTCCGAAGACCAGGCCACCGCCCACCGTGGTAAACGCGATGGCCAGGAGAGCCAGCACCGGCCACGTGAAGGCTGGCACCTCGTTCGCGTTGCTGACTGGCACGACGCCGGCGAGCGTCAGGAACATGAAGACACCGGCGCCAAAGAACGGAAGCCCGAAGACGGACATGCATCCGCCGCCTTCGCGGATCTGCAGGCGGTCCGGCGTCACGAGCTGGAAGGCCTGTTTCATCGTCCGGTGTATCGGGAGGAGGCCGTCCGTCGCGGAGAGCCGGCCGCCTCAGGGTAGTATTAGAGGCTCCGGTTAGACACATCACACCCACATGGAACAGGTCCAAATAGGAATCATCGGTGGCAGCGGTCTGTACGACATGGCCGAGGTCACGGATCGCAAGGAAGTCACGCTCTCGACGCCGTTTGGCGACCCGTCGGGGCCGTATGTCATCGGCACGTTGCGCGGCAGGCGCGTGGCGTTTCTCGCGCGGCACGGCGCCGGACACCGGTTGTCGCCGTCCGAGCTGAACTTCCGCGCCAACATCTTCGGCATGAAGCGGCTTGGCGTGGAATACATCCTGTCCGCCAGCGCCGTCGGCAGCCTCAAGCAGGAATACAAGCCGCTCGACATTGTCATCCCCGATCAGTTCATCGACCGCACCCGCGGGCGTATCAGCACCTTCTTCGGCCGCGGTCTCGTGGCGCACGTCGGCTTCGCCCACCCCTTCTGCAAGCTCCTCAGCGGCGTGGCGCACGAGAGCGGCGTGCAGGCGGGCGCGACGATGCACCAGGGCGGGACCTACGTGTGCATGGAAGGGCCGCAGTTCTCGACCCTCGCCGAGTCGCATCTCTACCGCTCGTGGGGCGCCGACATCATCGGCATGACCAACCTGCAGGAAGCCAAGCTGGCGCGCGAGGCGGAGATCTGCTACACGACAATTGCGCTGGTGACCGATTACGACTGCTGGCATCCCGAGCACGACTCCGTCACCGTCGAGATGATCATCGGTAACCTCACGCAGAACGCCAGGACGGCGCAGCGGATCATCGCCGATGCGGTCGATCGGCTGCCGTTCGAGCGGACGTGCGAATGCGCCTCGGCGCTGAAGTTCGCGTTGATCACGCGGCCCGACTCGATTCCCGCCGAGACGCTGCGGGAACTGTCGCCGCTCGTCGGTAAGTATCTTCAGCGCGCCTGATCCGGGCCGTGCCGGCGGCACGGTTCGTCAGTCGCGACGTCGTCAACCGTCAATCCGTATTTGCCGAGGAGCTTGATGAACAGCCGGACGTTCGATGTCACTGCGATTGGGAACGCGATCGTGGACGTGCTCGCCAAGGCCGAGGACGATCTGCTCACCACCCACAACCTGCAGAAGGGCGCGATGTCGCTGATTGACGCGACCGATGCGGAGCGCCTGTACTCGGTGATGGGCCCGGGCATCGAGGCCTCGGGCGGGTCGGCGGCGAACACCGTGGCCGGCATCGCCGCGCTCGGCGGCCGCTCTGCCTACATCGGCAAGGTGGCGGACGATCAGCTCGGCCAGGTCTTCATTCACGACATCCGGGCGATCGGCGTGACCTACGACACGCCGCCGCTGACGCAGGGGCTGTCGACTGCCCGGTCGCTGATCTTCGTGACCCCGGACGCGCAGCGCACGATGCAGACGTTCCTCGGCGCCACCACGCAGCTCGGGCCCGAGGACGTGAACATGGACTACGTCACGTCCTCGAAGGTGCTCTATCTCGAGGGCTACCTGTGGGACCAGCCGCGCGCCAAGAAGGCGATGCGCGACGCTGCCATCCGCGCCAAGGATGCCGGCGTCAAGGTGTCGCTGACGCTGTCGGATGCGTTCTGCGTCGCCCGCTATCGGGACGAGTTCCTCGATCTCGCCGAGAACCACGTCGACATCCTGTTCGCCAACGAATCGGAGATTCTGTCGCTGTATCAGACCGAGAACTTCGACGAGGCGGTGCAGGCCGTGCGCAAGCACTGCGAGATTGCCGCGCTGACGCGCAGCGAGAAGGGATCCGTGGTCGTCAACGGCGACGACGTCCACACGATCGCCGCCGAGCAGGGTGTGACGGTCGTGGATACCACCGGCGCCGGCGATGCCTATGCCGCGGGATTCCTGTACGCCTACACGCAGGGTCACGACCTGGCGACCTGCGGCCGCCTCGGCGGCGCGCTGGCGGCTGCGGTCATCAGTCAGTACGGCGCGCGGCCCGCGGTGGACATGCGCGCGCTGGCGGCGAAGGTGCTGTAGTGGCCTGCCGTGGCGGCATGACGGCGTGGGCGCGGCTCGTGTGGGCCGCGCTCGTCGCGGTGCTCATCTGCGCGCCGGCCGGTGCCGCCGCGGACGTGGTCGACAGTGCCGCAGGCGGCTTCACGCTGAAGACGACCGTCCAGGTCGCGACTCCGCCCGCTCGCACCTATCAAGCGCTGCTCGACATCGGGTCGTGGTGGAACAAGGATCACACCTATTCCGGCGACGCGAAGAACCTGTCGATCGCGGCCCAGCCGGGCGGCTGCTATTGCGAGAAGCTGCCGGACGGTGGCGCGGTCGAACACGGCCGGGTCGTCAACCTGGTCCCGGGCTCGCTGCTGCGGCTGCAGACGGCCCTGGGACCGCTGCAGGAGCTCGGCGTGACCGGCAGCATGACATGGCAGGTGGCGGCGAGCGGCCAGGGGTCGACCGTGACCATGACCTACGTGGTTGGCGGATACGCCCCCGGCGGCCTCCAGAAGCTCGCGCCGCTCGTCGATCAGGTGCTGGCGCAGCAGGTCCAGAACCTCAAGGCGTTCCTCGACAAGTCCCGCTAGAATCCCGTCATGCCGGTGCGACTCGCCGCTGCGTCGTTCTGGGCGGTTCTGGCGCTGGTCGCCGGCTCGGCACCGTACGCGTTACGTGCCGAAGCCCAGTCCGGCTCGTCAGGCACGGTCACGCTGTCGATCGTCGGGACGAACGACCTTCACGGTGGCGTGCTGCCGGTCGCCGGGCGAGGCGGACTCGCGCTGCTCGCCGGGTACGTGCGGAACCTGCGCGAGGCCCGTGCGCGCGACGCTGGCGCCGTGCTGCTGATCGATGCCGGTGACATGTGGCAGGGGACACTGGAGTCCAACCTGTCCGAGGGGGCGTCGGTCGTGACGGCCTATAACGCCCTGGGCTACACGGCGGCAGCCCTTGGCAACCACGAGTTCGACTTCGGGCCGGTTGGCGCGGCGGCGACGCCGCTGGCTGCCACCGACGATCCGCGCGGGGCGTTGAAGGCCCGTGCCGCCGCAGCCCGATTCCCCCTCCTTGCTGCCAATCTCATCGACACTGCCACGGACGCTCCCGTGGTCTGGCCGAACGTGAAGCCGTCGGTGCTCGTCGAGGCGGCAGGAGTCCCGGTCGGCATCGTCGGAGTGATGACTGCCGAAGCGCTGACACAGACGATCTCCGCCAACACGACCGGGCTGCGGGTCGCGCCGCTGGCCGAGAGCATCGCCCGCGAGGCGCAGCGGCTGCGCGGGGCTGGCGCCGCGGTGGTGATCGTGGCGGCGCACGCGGGAGGGGAGTGCACCAGCTTCGAGGATCCCAGGAACCTGTCCTCGTGCGATCAGGCGTCGGAGATCTTCGCGGTCGCGCGCGCGCTGCCGGCGGGCCTCGTCGACTACATCATCGCGGGCCACGTCCACGAGGGCCTCGGGCATGAGGTGGCGGGTATCGCCATCACCTCGGCCTATTCAGGGGGGTATGCGTTCGGCCGTGTCGATCTGCAGATCGATCGCGCCAGCAAGGCGGTCGTGGGCCGCCGGATCTACCCGCCGCGCCAGCTGTGCGAACGCGAGGATCCGAAGACCGCCCGCTGCGACCCCGACCAGGACGCCCGCGGACGGGTGATCTCGCGTTATGAAGGCGAGCGTGTGCGGCCCGACACGCGCATGGTCACCGTGCTCGCGCCCGCGGTTCGGCAGGCGTCCCGTCTCAAGACCACACGGCTT
>DATLLQ010000167.1:0-4149 GCA_035537775.1 Vicinamibacterales bacterium
CTCGATCACAACAAGGCAGGCGTCAAGATCCAGATCGGCCGCAAGCTGACCAAGGGATTGGGCGCGGGCGCCGACCCGAACATCGGGCGCAACGCGGCTCTCGAAGACACGGACGCGATCATTCAGCAGCTATCGGGCGCCGACATGATCTTCGTGACGACGGGGCTGGGCGGCGGCACCGGGACGGGCGCTGCGCCCGTGATTGCGAGCCTGGCGAGCGAGCTGGGGGCGCTCACGATCGCGGTGGTTACCAAGCCGTTCCGCTTCGAGGGAAAGAAGCGCCTGATGCAGGCAGAGGCAGGGCTCGAGGCGTTGCGCGAGTGCGTCGATACGGTCATCACGATTCCCAACGAGCGGCTGCTCTCGATCATCGATCGCAAGACGCCGCTGACCGACGCGTTCACACTGGCGGATGACGTCCTTCGGCAGGCGATTCAGGGCATCTCGGATCTGATCCTGGTGCCCGGCCTGATCAATCTCGACTTCGCGGACGTGAAAACGATCATGTCCGGCATGGGCGTCGCGATGATGGGCACCGGTACGTCGGAGGGCGACGGCCGCGCGATGCAGGCCGCGCAGCGCGCGATCGCGAGCCCGCTGCTCGAGGACAGCACGGTCCACGGTGCACGTGGCGTGATCATCAACGTGACCGGCGGGCCCGATCTGTCGCTGGTCGAGGTCAACGAGGCGTCCTGTGTAATCCAGGAGGCGGCGCACGAGGACGCGAACATCATCTTCGGTGCGGTTGTCGATCCGACACTCACCGGGAAGGTGAAGATCACTGTCATCGCAACCGGCTTCGATCGCAAGGCAGCTGCACGCCAGGCCCCGCAGGCCGCTCCGGTTACGCCAGTGGATCTGAATGTCTACACGGCCCACTTGAACCAGCCGGCCGAGATTCCACAACAGGTGGCGGCGGCAGGCGGTGCGAGGCCACGCAGCACGGCAACCATGACCGAGGCGCCGGCGACGACTCTTCAGCCGGGAGCGCCTCCGACGGTGGGCGTAAGCCGGCGGCCGGTCGTCGAACTCTCGCTTTCGAGCCTGGGCACAAGCGCCCCGGGAGTGTCGGCAGGTGAAAACGTGTTCGAGGCAAGCTCGCCCCTCGACGTGCCTGCCTTCCTGCGGCGACAGACATAAGGCCGGCGACGAGGGGCGGGCGGCGGCCGGTGGTACACTAAGTAGACCCACGGAAGGCGGGAGCGTCGGCGGCTGAGCCGCAGCTCTCGCGTCAGTGATCGCTCGAGTTCGGGCTCAGCGTCCCGACGTTCCATGCCGCAATCCTCTCCGCCCCACCGCGCAAAAGACACGCGTCGGTGGTCGCAGCGCGAACGCGCCCGCGACCTCCTGGCGAAGGAGGTCGGCTACGTGCGCAAGCCGCACGGCGGCCGGTTGCGCGTGGCGCTCGCGTTCCCGAATACCTACTTCGTCGGGATGTCCAACCTCGGGTTCCAGACGGTGTATTCCCTCTTCAACGCCGAAGAGGCGATCGTCTGCGAGCGTACGTTTCTTCCGCCGAAGAGCGAGCTCGAGGCATTGCGCTCGTCGAATGCCGGACTCGTCACGCTCGAGTCCCAGACACTCGTTCGCGAGTTCGACATCTTTGCCCTCTCGGTGTCGTTCGAGTGGGACTACACGAACGTGCTTACGCTGCTGCGACTGGCAGGCATTCCGTTGCGAGCGGCGGATCGCACGCCACACGATCCGATCGTGATGATCGGTGGGGCCGTGACGTTCGTGAACCCTGAGCCGCTCGCGCTGTTTGCCGACATCATCGCGGCCGGCGAAGGCGAGGCGCTCATCCCGCCGCTCGTGCACGCGTTTCGAGAGGCGAGCGATCGACAGGATCTGTTGCGCCGACTCGTCGCCGAGCGCGGCTTCTACGTCCCCTCTTTCTACGATGTGAAGTACGCCGACGACGGCACGATTGAGAGCTTCGTCGTCAAGGAAGGGACCACGGCTCCCGCGATCGTGAAGAAGGCGGCACTGCGCACGACGGACGCCGCAGATCCGCCCGCCACAAAGATCTTCACGCCCGACACGGAGTTCGGCTCCAGGTTCCTGATCGAAGTCGTACGTGGGTGTGCCAATCTCTGTCGCTTCTGCTGGGCGGGTTACAACTACCTTCCCGTCCGCGCGTTCCCCAAGGACCGAATCCTCGATCTCGCCAGGCGCGCAAAGTCTTACTCGGATAGGGCCGGCCTCGTATCGATCGCGTTGTGCGACCACCCGCAGATCGAAGAGATCCTGACGAGCCTCGTCGAAATGGGCTACAGCATCAGCCCTGCGTCGCTTCGCCTGGACGATCTGACGCCGACGATCCTTCGCCTGTTGCGCGAGAGCGGCGAGCGGACCATCACGATTGCTCCCGAGACTGGCTCCGATCGGCTTCGCCGTGTGATCAACAAGACGATAACCAACGACGAGATCCTGGCGGCGGCGGACATGATCTTCTCGACCGGCTTCGACAACCTGAAGCTGTATTTCATGATCGGTATCCCAACCGAAACCGATGACGATCTGGACGCCATTCGGGATCTGGCACTGCAGCTTCGCGAGATCATGCTCACGCACGCCCGCCCGCGCGGACACGTCGGTCGAATCGTCGGCAGCGTCAATCCGCTGGTGCCCAAGCCGGGCACAGCGTATCAGTGGCTGCCGATGGAAAACGACGCGTCGGTCGAACGGAAGATCAAGCGGATGCACGGCCTGATGGCCGACATCGACAACGTCTACTTCAATATCAAGTCCGAGCGACATTCGTTCTACCAGGCGCTGCTCTCTCTCGGAGATCGGCGCGTGGCTCCTGCGATCGAAGCGGCCGAACGCAACGGCGGCAACTGGCGCGCCGCCGTGAAGGAAGCCGGGATCGATGCCGACTTCTACGTCTTCCGCGACCGGTCTCGAGACGACGTGCTGCCGTGGGACATCATCGACGGCGGCATGAAGGACACCTTCTTCCGCGCCGAAGCCGACAAGGCGATGAGAGCCGAATGGACGCTTCCGCCGAAGCGGCAGAAAGAGAACGCCCGGCTCCTCGCAATGCTGCACGAGCAGTGAGGCGGGCGTCGGTCCACGGTCCTCAGTCCACGGTCCTCAGTCCGCGGTCCTCAGTCCGCGGTCGGCCCGTTACCTACGATTCGCTCGCGGCGCCTTCCGCGAAGACGGCGTACGCCTGCAACACCATCTCGCGAATGCGGTCCTGCTTCGTTGCGTCGCCGTTGGTGGGGCGCAGCAAGGCGTACGTCCTGCGCTCACCGTTGACTGAGTACTGACGCGCGGGAAACGTCACGTTGCGGCCGCCGCCGGTTCGCCGCTCCCAGACCGCGAACCCGATCAACTTCATCCCTTCGAGCTCGCCTTCGGTGAAATGGACCTCCGCGTCGGCAAGCTTGCCTGGCGGGTTGTTCTTGTCATTCGGTGTGATTCGTACGACCACGGCGTCCTCCGTCTGCGGTGGCTTTCGCGCGAGAGGTGCGAAAGCGATGCGCTGGCGCAGAGCAAGATGGCAAGCGCCGCGCCGCGCGGCCGGCGGCGACGCGTCGAGGCAATTGACTGAGACGTGCAGGGTTACGACGGGGTGAAATGCGAGCGCGGGATGTCGCGCGAGAAGGTGCCGACTGCGGTTGTCACCCCTCGGCTGCGCTCGGGGTGATCCGGACCCTTCGATCAGTCCTGCAGCAGCATCACGTGAGCGATCGCCAATTCCTTGGAATGGGTGAGCGTGAGCAGCGACTTCGTTCCACCGATTTTTGCAAATCGTGTCGCGGCGCCGCCGTGAAACTGGAGCATCGGCGGTCCATGCCGACGAACGACTTCGATACCGGTCCAGAAGACGCCCTGAGATTGCCCGGTGCCGAGCGCCTTCATGGCCGCCTCCTTCGCCGCAAAGCGAGCAGCGAACGACGGGCCAAAGTCCTTCTTGCGGCGGCAATAGGCGATCTCGCCCTCCGTGAACACGCGCCGGACGAAACGGTCACCGTACTTCTTGATCGCCTCCTCGATGCGATCGATCTCGGTCGCATCGAGCCCGGTTCCTATAATGGTCATCGTGGCCGTTCCATCCTACACGAGCCTGCCGCAGGTGTCCGACGGTTTCGAGTGGACCGTTGAGTCCTGGGGTGCGGCACTCCGCTGTCGTCCGCTTGC
>DATLLQ010000168.1:0-5663 GCA_035537775.1 Vicinamibacterales bacterium
CTGCCGCGCCAGCGACAGATCGGGCAGGACCTCAACGGCGATGTAGAGGAGCGCTCCCGGAGGAAAGAAGAGAATCGCCCAGAGCCACATCCCATTGGGCCGGCGCTGAATGAAATGCACCAGCGCGATCGCCTGCAGGACGAGTCCCCACGGATAGAAGTATCCGAAAACGCCCACTACCAGAGCCCTCTGGCCAGCGGCACGCGGAACCACACGTCGAAGATCTCCATCGTCCGCCGCGCAACGACCGGCACCACTGAAGTGGCGTCGTCACCCATCGAAGGGTCAGTGGACGAGCCAGCCATCCTCGGTGAACTGCAAACATCTAGCGCAATCGTGAAGATGGCAGTGCGCACAGCTGCTCCAGTTCACAAAGCGCGACGAGTTGTCCGAACCCTACGAGCCGCCGGTCTGCGTGATCGGCGGTACTTCGGTGCCCGCGATATACACGGTGCGAATCTTCCGGCTGTTCCTGATGTCCGTCAGCGGGTTGGCGTCGAGCACGACGAGGTCCGCCCACTTTCCCGGTTCGAGCGTGCCGAGATCCTCCGCGCCGAGGAACATCGCCGCGCGGCGCGTGGCCGCGTCGATCGCCTGTGCTGGCGTCAGCCCGGCATCGACCATCAGCTGCAGCTCCCAGTGATCGAAATAGCCGGGGAAACGTCCGGGCGGTCCCGCGTCGGTGCCTGCCGCGAACGGGATACCCGCATCGACCATGCGCTTGAAGTTGGCCTTCGCGTTCTCGAAAAACGCCGGGAACTTCTTGAAGTTGGGATTGCTGGCCTGGGTCTTCTGCCGCTCGGGGCTCTTGATCAGCTCGAGCGTCCTCGCGGAGACGCCGCGCGTGAAGAAGGGATCGGAGGCAAACTCCGGTGTTGACCCGTAGGCAAACATCGCCGCTTCGCGCGAGAGGGTGCCGGCGAACTGCCAGGTGCCGTGCTTCAGCATGCCCTCGATGAGCGCCTGATCGATCGGCTGGTCGCGCACCATGTGCACGAAGCCGTCCACGCCCTGTTCGACCAGTCGCTTCGCGTCCTCCAGGTAGAACACGTGCGCCAGCACGCGAGCGTTTCTCTTGTGCGCGGCGTCGATGATGGCCAGCGTGATCGCCGGCGGCATCTTGGGCATGGTCCCGAGCTCCGAGTCGAGCCAGAGCTTGATGAAGTCCGCGCCCTTGGTCACTTGCGCGTCAACAGCGGCAATGGCTTCTTCCGGCGACGCCACCGGGTCGTTGACGCCGGCGAGCCCGCCATACCCACCCTCGAACATCAGGCCCTGCCCAACGGTGTAGACCCGCGCCATCGACGGCTTCCACGAGGACGCTGGTGCGCTCGTGGAGCCGGTGGCGGCTGGTGCAGTCAGCTTCGCGAACCCGGCACGCTGATCGTTGCGAACGGGGAAGATCGTGTCCTGATCCGTTCCCATGCTCACGACGGTGGTCACACCATACGAGGCATAGGTCTTCAGGTCCTGCTCAACGCTGTCGCGCGTGTGGAATTTCTTGTCCTGCACCAGATCGACCGTGTTGCCCAGGTGTGCGTGCGTGTTGATCAGCCCCGGGATCACGTAGGCGCCCTTCAGGTCCTTCGTTACTGCGCCCTCAGGTGCCTTCAGGTCCGACTGCGGCCCCACCCATGAAACGCGGCCGTGCTCGATCACCATCGCGGCCTGCGGCAGCGGCTGGCGATCGCCGCCGTCGATCAGCGTGAAGTTGCTCAGGACGAGCGTGTCGCCGGAAGGCGGCGCTGCCGTCCGTCCACAGGTAATCGCGAACGCGGCCAGGGCGATGGCACCAACCTGAAGCGCGCTATGACGTTTTTGTACGGGCATCTTCGAGAATGCGCTTCGCGCGGGCGGGATTGAACACGCCGCACGAGCAGAATCGAGTGAGCGTCGCCGCCGCCTGGTCTGGCGTGCGCCGGTTCTCTTTCACGAAATCGATCATCTTCTTCGCCAGCGAGTGGCTGATCATGCCGTGCCCGCACATGGTCGACAGCATCATGACCTGCGCGTTGGGCATCATCTCGGTCTTGCCTTCGAACCCCAGTGAGTAGCCGACGCTGTGACGGGGAATGCCGGCGTACTCGCAGCAGTCCTCGGCACCGGTGATCGAGGTCGAGACGTTGACGCTGAGGCCCAGGTTCTCCTCTTTAATCCGCCGGACGAACTTCTCCGCCTTCTCCCGATCGTCGAAGACGGCGGCGCAGGTAGTCACATCGGTCAGGCCGTCCACCACCGCCTGGAAATCCGGGGCGATGTCGCGGGACCAGTGCGCCAGCGGGTTCATCTGCCGCGACGGACGAATCGCCCCGCCATGACGGGCGTCGCCGAGGTTGACCGGGCCGTACTCGATCGCGATCTGCAGGAAGCGCCGCAACCCGTCGAGCGCATTCTCCTGCTTGAACGGCCCCTTGCACGCCATCGCAAACACGATGAAGTCGTCATCGAAGCTCTCGGCGCTTCCGAATCGATGCAGCGTGTTGGTCATGCCGACACCGCCTCGCGCTCGGAGGCCTGCGCCGGCGCGCCGCGGCGGCCGAGGCCGACGTTGGTCTTCGCGCGTGCGAGGTTGTAGCCGAGCCGCTCGAGAATCGGCGCCACGACCGTGTCGTCTCCCTGCGCATCGCAGCGGACACCGGCACCGATCGTCACCACCGTGTCGATCCGCTTTTCGACGTCCCACACCAGGCGGATGATCTCCTCGGCTCGCGCGACCGGTACCTTGATCTCGACGATCGCCGAGAGCACCTTTTCGTCGAGGATGTCTTCGCGAATCGATCCTGTCGCCACGTCACTCATGAGCGAGGTGACCGGATTCTTCTTTTCGAACGCCACTCCCGCGGCGGCAAGCGACCGGCAGACTTCCTGGATATCGCGAAAGCGCACGCCTACGCCCGGACGCCCAAGCTCGATCGTGAACCCGACCTCGCCTGCACCCACGCGTCCAGTCACATCGTTGGTCTTCACTTCTTCCGTCCCCCGGCCCTCGACGCCCGTTGACTCATGCGGCACCCGCGGATCGGAGAACGCACGGCGGACGACTCGCGGCCAGGACAGCTCGTCAGGCTCGAACGCTGCGGTCGGACAGACGTCCGGTTCCGGCTCGAAGCGGATCCGCAGGGCCGCAAATGTCCGCCTCACGGCCCTGACCAGCGTTGGCGGGAGATGCTCCTGGCTGAGGCCGTTGAAGCAGGTGTAGCACTCGACACACTCGTCGCGGTCGATGGTTGCGCGCTTGAGAACCGGGTCTATATAGATGGCGCCCATCGGGCAGACGTAGGTGCAGTTGCCGCAGGCGACGCACTTCTTGGGGTTGATTTGCATGGGCCGGGCTCGTCCGTGTGAACGGCCTATCATAATGCCTGCTCCATGGACCTGAACGCTCAGCTCGCCGAGTCACTCAAGGGACTGTTGACGGAGCTCTCCGTGGGCCCTCCCGGGCGCACGGCATACGTGCTCAATCCAGGCGATCGCGGGTTGCTCGAATCGCTGAGCACCCTCTCCCCGGCCCAGGCAAGCGCCCGGCCACAGGGGCGAGCGTCGATTGCCTCGCACGTCCATCACCTGCACTACGGGTTCACGCTGATGAACCGTTGGGCGCGGGGCGAGGATCCCTTCAAGGACGCGACGTGGAGCGAAAGCTGGCGCCACCACGAAGTCACCGACGCCGAGTGGGCGAAGCTTCTGGCGGCGCTTGGCGATGAGATCAAGAAGTGGCGGGAGGCCATCGGGGTGCGCGAATGGGATCCCGCAACGCTGGGTTCCACGATAGGCAGCGTGGCGCATCTCGCGTATCACCTCGGCGCGATCCGCCAGATGAATCCGGCGACGGCAGGTCCACGGGAAACACAGTAGAGAAGGTATTTCGGGAACCCGATTTGCGTAATCCCTGGTGTGACCATCAAGGACGACAAGAATCGGAAGCCCGACGAGCCGGTCGGGGAGGAACCTGACGAGCCAACGGAGCCGGACCATATCCCCGACACGCCTCCGTCTGAGCCGCCACCGGTCCCGATCAGCGATCCGCGTCCCGACACATCACCGCCCGGCCCGCTGATCGCCGAGGAACCTCGTTCGTAGTGTCCGGCTTTAGCCGGACCGGCTCCGCCTAAAGGCGGACACTACAGCGCGCTACTCAGCACGCGCCAGGATCGTGATCTCTGCCGTAATCAACGCGTTCTCGGGAACTACTCCGGGGATGCCCTTCTCGCCGTAGGCGAGATGCGGCGCAATCTCGAGCCGGCGAGTGCCACCGACGCACATGCCCTCCACCCCGTAGAACAGGCCGTTCATCATCGACGACCGGTCAACCCGCATCTCCGTGATGAGTGTCTCGCCGTCGTCCTCGAGCCGGCCGACGCCTGCAGGACCGGACGCCATCTGCCAGCGAACCGGATCGCCGCGGTGCAGCCAGAGGCGCAACCGAATCAGGTACCGCTGCTGCCGCTGGACCGGAGCGCCACTGCCCGGAACGTCGAGCAGCAGCGTCAGCCCTGACCGCAGACGACGACGTTCAGGCTCGCCCTTGCGCTCGAGGATCGCGATGATGTCCGTACGGCCAGTCGAGCGGGCCATCTCGAGCGGCGTCTCGCACTCGTCAATCCGCGTACGCAGCTCGGGGTCGGCGCCGGCATCCAGCAGAATCTGCACCGCCATGGCATTGCCCTCACCCACGGCCATGTGGAGTGCGGTGTAGTCGTTGATGCCGCGCTGATGCGGGTCAGCGCCATGCGACAGAAGCAGCCGCAACACCTCGAGCACATCGCGGCGCGGTGTCGCGCCAGCTACTTCGCGCGAGCAGCTCAGCGCCGCAATCAGCGGCGGAAACCCGTCGTCAACCGTCGCTTTCGGATCGGCGCCCATCTCGAGCAGCGTCCGGATGAAGGCGAGAGGACTGAGATAAATCGCGTGAACGAGGCAGGTGCCGACGGTGAACGGCATCGGGCCGTTTGGAATGGACGACGGATCGTCCACCGCAGCGCGCAAGGCTTCCAGATCGCCGGCACGAAACGCGTCGTCCAGGCGCTGGAGCTTCTTCGCCTCGGCGCAGCGTTCGTCCTCGCTCTGCATCTTCACCCTTCGTGGCCTTCGTGGTTACCGGCTACCCACCAGCATCCCCAACCTGACCGCGAGCAGACCGAGCGCAACCTGGGCAACGACGTTCCACACCGCGGCCGACGAGGAATGCGCGCGGGCGAGCGTGATGGTGTCAAGTCCAAAGGTTGAGAACGTCGTGAATCCACCGAGGATGCCGACGAACAGGAACTCGCGCCAGTAGAAGCGAAGGGTGATGCGGTCAGACATCACCAGCCCGGCCAGCACGCCGATGACCAGGCAGCCGAGCACGTTGACGATCAGCGTCGCGAGCGGAAAGCGCAGCAGCGGCCAGCGGCCGTGAACCAGAACATTGACGCCGTGGCGCGCGACCGAACCGAGCGCGCCGCCAGCGGCGATGGCGAGCCAGACCATTCGTCCTCCGAGTGGGATGGCTCGCTATTGTGTCAGGTTCAGACGGCAGCGCGGCGGAACGCACCTCGAAGGGCGATCGCGAAACGCGTCTGTTTCTGGGCTGTCAGACTGCGGCCGGACGGAGGGCGATATAGTGTGTCCCCGTCACACATGTCTCTCGACGTCGAACAGTTCCGGGTGCGTGAAGGCAGCCA
>DATLLQ010000169.1:0-11086 GCA_035537775.1 Vicinamibacterales bacterium
GCCCGAGACCATCGACGACATGCTCGTGGAGAACGACGAGATGCTGCTCGAGAAGCCGCCATCCCCAGCGCCCGCGTGCCCGCTGCCGCCGTAGAACCAGACGGGAGCCGCTCCATCACCCTGACCGTCAGCCAGCCGCACCTTCGCGAGCAGCTGCTTGTGCGTGCCGAACAGCACGGCGAGCGCCAGGAGGCTGCCAAATTGCGTCGCGTTCACCGACGTCTCGCCGCGCGACCGCAGGTGATCGCGGAACGCGCCCCATGCGGCGAACAGCCGCTGCCCCTCCCTCGTGCGGCGTCGCAACACGGCCGTGAGAATCATGACGAGGATGCCGACGATGATCGCCGGCACGCCGGCACCAGATCCGGATAACCCGCTGAGCACCAGCCCGGTGACCGCGATGCCCGCGCCAGCCAGAAGATTGAGGCCCATGGCCTGGGACGGCGGCGGTTCGAAGAACTGCTCCGACCGTCCGGCTTCCTTGGCCTGAGACACCCATGCCGCGAACCACTTGTGGAATTCGCGGGCGCGTTTCTTCGCCGCGCGATTGATGCTCTGCATCGAGAAGCGGTCGTCGCCGCCCGCTTCCCGCAGCATGAACTCGACGAGGTCGCGCTCGTACGGGCGAAGCTCGGTGAGCGGCCTCGCCGTTCGTTCGAACCGGTAGTCGGTCTGCCGTTTCTCGCCGAACAGCCCGTCCGAGACGTCCTCCGTTTCCCGCACGGTGAGGTATCCACGCCGCGCCAGATCGAGCAGCGTGGCGACGATCGCCGGAGGGCCGACGGTGCGATTCATCAAGTAGCCGACGAGCGCAGGCGGATGCGCACTCGGCGGATCGCCAGGCGCAGAGTGGACCGTCACTTCGTACGGCCGGCCGTGGCGCTCGTACAACCTGAAGAACACGATCATCGCGGCCACCGCGAGCGCGATCGACGTGAGGACGAACGGCACCTCCAGCCTGGCCTGCCGCGCCTGACGCGCGGCATCCGCCTCGCTACGGCGCCGCAGCGCCTCGCGTCGCTGGTTGGCCTCCTCGGCCCATCGGCGTTCCTCCGCCAGCACGACGGCGGCACGCGGATCGCGCGACGAGAGCGCAAGTCGCGGCACCACGTCGGGAGGAAACAGGATGCGGCCTTCCCAGAACCGCCGTGCCGGAAGGGGCGAGACGTCGAAATCGACCCGTCCTGTCGCCAGACGCACGCTGCCCTGCAGCGGCCCATGTGCCCACGCGCGCAGAGCGGATTCGGGCACCGGCTGCGGGAAGCGTACGGTGGCGGTGACGTTGCCGATCGGCCGATCCCAGTCCTCGCCCACGAACTTGTAGTACAGCTCAGCCGTGTCGGGAAACTTCTGGATCTGTCCGGTGATCCGGTAGGAGAGGGTGAACGTGCGCTGCTCGTCCTTTGCCCGATAACGCCAGGTGATGCGCGTGGACGTTCCGCGCTCGGCCACCGAGAAGTGACCCGGCTCGGTGGAGTTCGACGACACGTACTCGCGTCCATCCTCGGTGACCGCGATCGCTTCGATGCGGGTCATCGGCTTTCGGGGGATGTCGCGGAAGGCGAATGTGAAGGCGCCGCGGAAGTCGTAGGTGAGAATCTCGCGGACGTCCAGAGCACCGTCCTCGCGAACGGTGGCGTCGATGTCCAGGTTCTCGACGGCGTAGCGCTGCGCCAGCGCCGGTCGAGCGGCGAGCAGGAGGGCGCACAGGAACAGGGCGGCGGACCGTCGGACTGTCATCTTCCGGCCTTTGACGTGTGCACTTACGTACTAACTACGATCATCATGATAGAGCGTTCCAGCCGCTGCTGACGTAACCAGACGTGCGCCCTCATCCCGCTACTGAGGGTGCTCTCGCCCGGGCGACTTATTTGTCCTTGCAGAGTTCGGGGTTCTGGGGCGGCCGCGACCAGATGAAGCTGTCGCCACCGCGAATCAGCTTCGCGTCGATGGTTCTTGGATTCACCTTGCGCGTGAACTCGGGGAGATAGCCGCGTATCTCGGCCGCCGTTCGGATCGGCGCGCCCGCGACCGAGACGCGGGCTCCAGGTGCCAATGCCTTCCTTGCCGGCTCGAGGATGAGGCCTCGCCTCAGGTTGTTCGGCGTCATCCAGTCAACGATATACGTCGTACCGTCGTCCAGCCTGAGCACGATCCTGGCATGCGGGTCGGTGAACTGAACGCTGTCGACTCTTCCTTCGATCGTGACGCTCCTGCACTGATCGTAGAAATACAGATGGTTGTGATGCGCGAGCGCCGAAGACGTCGCCGTGGCGATAGAGATTGCCGCCGTGAGAATCCCGATGCCTCGTTTCATACCGGTAGCACTCCAACACATCGCGTTCCGCGATAGGTGCCCACAAAGTACCGAAGCCTTGTTACCGGTTTGTCTAGAAGGGCGAGGCAGGCGCCTGTTCCCAACGAAAGCGCAGGACCGTATGTCGCTCCGCAAAACCGTCTTGATCCAGACACCTCAGCCTCCGCCGCCGAACAACCAGCTGTGCCAAAGCACAGACTACGGTTTTGCTCCGGACATACGCTCCCGCGCTGCCGAGGCAACCGGACGGAGCGGCTCGCCAAGGCATGGCTGGGCGCGTGCGACCTGTGAGCGGCGTGATCAGCGAAGAGAGTAAATCGGACCCGTAGGCACTGCCTGCGCCGGCGTCGCCGCTTTCGGCGCTGATGTTCGACATGCCCGGTTGCCTCGAACGATTGGAAGGCTGTCGTGCGGATCGTTCAAGGCGACGGCGGACCGTAAGTCCACTGCCGAAGGATCCGATTTTCCGCGCCGCGAACCGGGAGCCGCGAACAGCCTTGCCTTGGTGAGTCGCCACCCCTGAGTTGTTGAGTTGCTCGCAAAGGAAGTGGCTGCGGTCTTGCTCCCGGACATATCGCTCCTACGGTCGTAGGGCAGGACATGAAGGAACGATATGCGTCAAATACAGCTCACCATTCCTGAGGTCGCGTTCATCGCCGGAACGCGCGGGGCCCTCGGCGCCGGCATTGGTCTTCTCCTGTCGCAGCGGATGCGAGAGTCTCGACGACGGACGATCGCGTGGACATTAATCGCCATCGGCGCCGTGACGACGATTCCGGCGGCAAAGAGATTGTTCGGCCGGCGTTCGATCTCGAGCCACGCAGCCTGAAGAACTGAACGGCGGATAGACGCGGCTCTGCTCTACTCCCACCCGTGCGGGTGCTCACCGTGCACGGTCACGCCGAACGTGCGGCGCAGCTCTTCTTCGTTGAGGAAGTCGGCTGTTTCAGGGAGCTCCTGAATGCGCTCGATGACCGCAGGCGCCGCATCGTTCTGGTAGGCAAACGTGAGGAGCTTGGCTCGCGGGGCGGGGTAGTCCAGCCCGCGAAAAGCCGCCTCGAGCTCGTCCGTCGTTGGCGCAGTGGACATGCATCACCTCTCCTGACGCGATGCATTCGTCTGTTGCAACTGCAATACCGGATGTGCGGGACCGTATGACGCGCACGAACATGCAGTCCCGCACCCGCTGCTACGTCTTCTTCTGGTGCAGGCCGAATGCCGCGCCCTGGGGATCCATCGCGTTCACCACCCAGTCGCCGTCGGGCACTTCCATCGGGCCGTTGAGGATCTTGCCGCCATTTGCCGTAATGCGCTCCGCCGCGGCGTGCACGTCGGGCACACGGAAATAGATCTGCCAGTTCGGCGGGACGTTCGCCATCTGCGGTGGCTTGTTCATCATGCCGCCGATCATCCCGTGCGGGCGATTGAACATCTGGTATTGCCCCATCTCGCCCATGTCCATCGACTGGCTCGGCTGCCAGCCGAAGGCGTCCTGATAGAACTTCATCGCCGACGTCATGTCCGTCGTCATCAACTCGTGCCACGAGGCGTCGCCGATCTGCGGCGCACCTTCGGGACGGCCTTCCTCGCGGGACGGTTCGATGATGTAGAAGGCGGCGCCCTGCGGATCCATCATCATCTGCAGGCGGCCGACGGTGGGAATCTCGATCACCTCGGTGTGCGTCCTGCCGCCAAGGCGCGTGATCTTCGCCGCGGCTTCCTTGAGATTCGGCACGGCGACGTACATCGCCCAGAAAGGAGGCGCCTTGACCTCCGATGGTTTCGCCATCACGCCGCCGATGCCGGTGTCGCCTCGATTGAATGTCGTGTATGGTTTGCCGGCCTCTTTGAACGGCGCGGTCTTCCAGCCAACCACGGTGCTGTAGAACTTCTCGGCCGCCTTCATGTCGGTGGTCATCAGCTCGTACCAGACCGGCCGCCCGAGCAAGGTCGACGTCGCAACTGCCATCAAGCACCTCCTCGTGTTCGCCACGCGCCTGCAGCCCATCCATGTGCAGGCGTGAGCAAACCGCAAGTCTCGCACGCACTCGTGACGAACGCATCACAGCCGTTCGAAGAATTTCTGACGTTGGAGGCGCCGCTCGCTGCGGTCGTGCGACCTATAATCGGCACGGATGAGCGCGCGCGTCCGGATTACGGTCGGCATGGTGGCGCTCGTGACGACAGCGCTCCGGTGATTGCCAGTCAGGTTCTTCAACCCCTCGCCGGCCGTTCGGCCGCCTGGCGTCCGCTGCTCACGATCTTTCTGCTGGCCCTGCTGCTGTACGTCCCTGGCATCTGGTGGGGATTGCCGGTCGGTGTGCGCGGTCAGTCGGGCCCGTGGGGCACCGATGAACTCGGTCCGGTCGGCGCGATCAACGAGGTGTACGGTGTCTTCGCCTCGAACGAGCCGACGTTCAACCCGCAGTACCCGCTGTTCCACTACCTGACGCAGCTCGTTCTCGTCGCTCCGGCCTACGTCGTCTTCTGGCTCACGGGTCACCTGAGTTATCCGGAGCCGAACTTTCCGCACGGCTTCGATCACCCGCGAGCCGAGCTCGAGATCCTGACGCTGCTCGCGCGGTTCGTCAGCACGCTCCTGGCCGCCGGCGTGGTGGTGATGGCGTTCAAGACAGGCGAGGTTCTCCGAAACCGTGCGACGGGCATGATCGCGGCGGCTCTCGTGCTCTTCCAGTACACGATGGTCTACTACGCGCGGACGAGCAACGTCGACATGGGCGCGCTGTTCTGGACGTCCGTCGGCCTGTTCGTCTTCGCGCGCTGTCTCCGTGACGGTGCGACGCCCGGACGATGGATGGCGCTGGGTGTGGCGGCGGCGTTGGCTACCGCGTCGAAGGATGCGTCCTACGCGGCGTTTCTGCCGGCGGGAGCCGTGATCCTCGCGCTCCAGCTGCGACAGGCGCGGACACCTGAAAAAGGACTCCTCAATTCGTTGCGCGCTCCAGTGATGGCCGTTGCGGTGGCAGCGGTCGTCTATGTCGTTGCTGCCGGCTGGATTTTCAGGCCGAGCCGTGCCGTCCTGCACTTTGGCTTCATCACGCATGGCACGCAGGGCGTCTTCTTCAACCGCTATCCGGCGACCGTCGACGGTTATCTGGCCTTCCTTCGCGAGTTCGCGACCCAGTTCGTGGACGCGATGGGCATCCCGATGCTGGTGGCCTCCCTTGCCGGGATCGTGTGGTGGGCGCGCAATGACCGCCGGCGCCTGTTGTGGCTGCTGCCGGCGATCGGCGTCATCGTGGGCGTGATCCTGCCCGTACGGTTTGCGCTGTTGCGTTTCGTGATGATCCCGACCTACGTCATGGCGTTCGCGGCGGCGGATCTGCTGGCGCACGGCTGGTCACACCAGTCGTCTGCCTTCAGGATGGCCGGCCGGGCCGCCACCGTCGTCGTCATCCTCTTCGCGGCGGTGCGAGGAGGGGACCTCACGTATCAAATGATGTTCGACGGCCGGCAAACGGCGAGTGCGTGGCTGGGCACGGTCACGCGACCGGGCGATCGCATCGGCCACGTGCTCGATCGCGCGGTCACATTGCCGCGGCTGCCGGATTCTGTCACACGCCAGGAGCTTCCACCGGATCTCCTGACGACGATCACCGCGGCTGATGGACCGGAATTCATCGTGTCGATGCCGCTGGAAGACTACGAGCGCGAGCATGAGCTGGACTTTCCGGCCGGCGCGTTCCAGAGCCTGCGCAACGGGGAGAGAGGCTATCGCGTTGGCGCGGTGTTCCAGACGCCGTCGCTGTTTGCGCGGCGGCCCGCGACGTTCGTCAATCCGCCGGTCACCATCTTCGTCCGCGAGGACGTCATGCGGACCCGGCAGCTGGCGCAGATCCGGCCGCCAGGTCGAGAGCCTTAGTTATCGTGTCTTTGACGGTCCTGCGCTGCCGTCAAAAGATGCTGAAGCACGGCACGGCCTCGCGGCGAGAGGCGATAGCCGACCTCGAGGCTCTCGGTCAGGCCAAGTTCCTTCAGTTGCCGCACGCGGCGCTTGAATGGCAGGACCTCGGCATCCACCTGACGCGCGAGAACATGTGAGACGACGCCCGGTTGGCCGGCGATCAGCTGCAGATAGCGCGTCGTCCACGGGATCTCGTTCGCGGCGTCGATTCGGGCAAGCCGCCTGGCGATGCCCGGGAGCTCATCGTCCTCCGGCAGCCGTTCGCGAAGGGCGATGCGCGGGTCGTCGCCGGCCAGACGGATCTCGATTCGCAGGAGCTTTCCGTCCCCTTCGATCGACGCCCGCAAGTCTTCCCGCGACATCCCGGTGCGCCTGATGTCCTGCGCGGTGATGTCGCCTTCGTCGACGACGGTGACGCGGTCGAGGCGGAGGACGCCGACCGGCGAGCGCAGTGTCGAGCCGTCAGCCGGCGGAGGCCGGCGCCAGCGCCTGAACGCAAGCGTCACGCGCCCTTCGGCGATGCCCTGAAGAATGTCGCTGCGGAACAGCATCGATCGGGGAAGTCTATCGCGCGGTCGTCCAGCGAACCGCGGGACCGAGCTAAACGTATTCTTCAGGGTCTACGTACAAAAGGAGTCCAGCTCATGCGTCTGATTCGCAGACTTCTGCTGCTGACGGTTGTGGGAGTTGCCGGCGTCGCCGCGTATACCTACTGGTCCGGCAACGGCGCGTTGCTTCGGGCGAAGGCAGCCGATGTCGCTGCAGAGACCGCCAAACGCGGGGCCGTCAAGGTTGCCGGCGAGGTGACCGAGAGAGCCGGCGACGCGGCGGGCAAACTCGGCGACACCGTCAAGGACGGCCGGCTCACGGCGAAGATCAAGTCGAAGATGGCCCTCGACGATCACGTGAAGGCGCGCGCCATCAACGTGGACACCGCCGACTCGGTGGCGACCCTGAGCGGGGTTGTCGCCTCCAACGACGAGCGGAAGCGCGCGGTGCAGCTGGCTCGCGACACGGACGGGATCAAACGGGTGGTGGACAAGCTGGAGGTCAGCAAGCAGTAGCGCCGACCCACCGGGGCGGCGCGATCGAGCGGCGGCGCGGGGTCCGCCTAAAGCCGGACACTACGAGCGGGCTACGGGCGGGCAGGGGATACCATACGCCTATGCGCGGACGGGCCCTTGCGGCACTCGTCGTCGCCATCCTCTGCGCCGGTGCGGGCACCGGCTATGCCCAGCGTATCTTCGCGGGCTTCTACGGCACGACTCCTCCGCGACGTCCCACGGCCCAGAGCTTCCAGGGCGGATTCACCTTCTGCCGAGTCATGTTCACCAGCGACCGGCGCGAGAAGCGCGGCTGGGACACGGACTATCCGGGCGCTGACATCAACTTCAGCATCCGCCTCGCCGAGCTCACGAAAACTCACGTAGCCCGACAGTCCACCGGCACCGACCCGGAGTACGTCGTCGTTCGCCTGACCGATCCCGAGCTGTTCAAGTGCCCCTATGTCCTGTTCGAGGACGCGGGGACGATTGCGTTGAGCGAGGCAGAGGTCGCATCGTTCCGCGATTACCTGCTGAAGGGCGGGTTTGCGTTCGTCTCAGATTATTGGGGCGAGCTTGCGCGCGAACAGTTCGACGCCGAGATCTCACGGGTCGTCCCACCGCACATGTATCCGGTGATCGATCTGCCGATCAGTCACCCGATGTGGAGCACGCAGTTCGCGATGAAGGAAGTGCCGCAGATGCCGTCGATCCAGTCGTGGCGGCGCAGCGGTGGCCAGACCGATCGCGGCGTCACCGCTCCCGTGGAGGCCCGTGCCATTACCGACCAGAAGGGCCACCTGATGGTGGTGATGATGCACAACACCGACATCCCTGACAGCTGGGAACGGGAGGGCGAGGATCCGCAGTACTTCTACCGGTTCTCGCCAGACGGGTATGCCACCGGCATCAACGTCTTCCTCTACGCCATCACTCACTGACGGTAGTTATAGTTGGGTAGTTGGATAGTCTGTAGTCGTTAGCCCATCTCCGCCTGGAGGCGGACACACGACTTCTGAGAGAGACCGGGTGGCGACGTCGGCGGAGTCTACGCTGCGCGCCGGCGCGGCCGCACGACTTCCACCGAGCAGCGGGCGTGCGCAACCACCGACTGCGCGACGCTGCCCATCACGAGCCGCTGGAGCCCGGTCCGGCCATGGGAGCCGACGACGATCAGGTCGGCCTTCCATTCGTCCGCGGCATCGAGAATCGCGGTGCGCGGATCGCCTTGACGAACGTCCGTCTCCACCATGATCGACGGCGCTGCGACTCGCTCGGCCGCCGCCCGCGTCAATTGTTCCGCTTCCTCGCTCAGGCGGGCACGTATCTCCTCGAACGTCATCGATGCGAGCACAACGTCAGGCGCGGACGGCATGTACTGCTGCACGACCGAGAGCACCCGCACGGTACTGCCCTTGGGCCAGGGACGTTGCCGAACCTCGTCAATGGCGGCGTCGGAGGCCTCCGACCCGTCAACTGCCAGCAGGATCTTCATCGCTGAACCTCTAAGGAGGACGCTTGCAAGCGTCTTACCTCGGGGGCTGGCATAATCCGCACATGCGATTCGCGAACCGGCGAGCTCGAGCGTGAGTGCATCACCAGAGCAGCGGCTGCGCGAGGAGGGCTTTCGCCGCGTCTACGTCTGGCAGGACGGCCCGCACGCGTCGTATCCGGATCACTCACATCCGGTTGACACCGCGCACATCATCCTCGACGGTGAGATGACGCTGACGTGCGGCGGCTCAACGGAGACGTATGTGGCAGGCCAGCGCCCGCCGGATGTCCCGGCCGGGGCAGTGCACTCGGCACGGATGGGTCCTCAGGGGTGCCGGTATCTCATCGGCGAGAAATAGCTGTTACCGCACAATGGCAGACTTCATCATTCGCACCGCGACGAGCAAGGATGCGACAGCGCTCGGTGAGCTTGGCGCGCTCC
This sequence comes from Vicinamibacterales bacterium, assembly GCA_035537775.1. GTDB lineage: Bacteria > Acidobacteriota > Vicinamibacteria > Vicinamibacterales > UBA2999 > Gp6-AA40. The sequence continues at coordinate 9,222 of DATLLQ010000169.1, forward strand.
TGGTCCGCGTGCATCACGAGTTCGACCCCCAGCGATTCCTGGCACCGGGATCCGGAACCGAGATTGGCTACGCGCGATTCCTGACGTCGCAGCTCGATCGTGACGATGCGACGGTCATTGTCGCGGAGCGGGACGGCGAAATCGGCGGCTATGTGTACGCCGCGCTCGAGGACCGCTCGTGGAAGGAGCTGCGCGACGCCTGCGGATACATCGAGGACATCGTCGTTCGTGAATCTGCGCGCGGGTCTGGTGTGGCAAGGCTGCTGATGACCGCGGCGATCGAGTGGCTGCGCAGCCGCGGCGTCCCGCGTGTCCTGCTGTTGACGGCGACACCAAATACGGGCGCGCAGGAGCTCTTTACGAAGATGGGTTTCCGGCGGACCATGATCGAGATGACCAGGGAGCTCCCTTGAGCCGGCTCCGCCTTCGCTCCGGAGCTACGGCGCGACACGGCCTGGTGGCTGCCACTATCGTCGTGCTGCTGGTGACGGCGATTCCGGTGGTCGCCGGTCAGTTCGGCCGCTTCTTCCTCCCTCCGCCGACGGCGGTCGAGTACGACAGCCAGTTCGCCTTCACGCGCATCCGCTACGGGACCCGCGTGGGAGGCAACGGCGGGTGGGAACACGACTACCCGCAGGCTGACAGGAACTTCGCAGCCATCCTCGACTACATGACACACATGCGCGTGAATCTGAAGGGGTCGAACATCTTCGATCTCGAGGATCCGCGCATCTTCCAGAACCCGGTCATCTACATGTCCGAGCCGGGCGGCTGGACGACCGACGAAGCAGAGGCGAAGAATCTGCGCGCGTATCTCCTGAAGGGTGGGTTCATCATCTTCGATGACTTCGACGGCGACTGGGAGTGGCGCAACCTCGTCACGCAGATGCGGGCCATCATGCCGGATCACGATTTCATCCGGCTCGAGGTGGACCATCCGATCTTTCAGTCCTTCTTCACCATCAAGAACCTCAACATCCCGCACCCGATGCTGCGAGGCATCGAGCCCGAGTTCTACGGGCTGTTCGATAACAACCAGATCGATGGCCGCATGATGGCCATTGCCAACTACAACAACGACATCGGCGACTACTGGGAGTGGTCGGCGGAAGGACTGTACGGGGAAGATGGCACCGCCGACGCGTATCGCCTTGGCGTCGACTATCTCGTTTACGCGATGACTCACTGAAAGCGGGTTCTGATCAAGGGCGGACAGCGCGGGAGCGTATGTCGCTCCGCAAAACCGTCTTGATCCGGGTACCTCAGCCTCCGCCGCCGAACAACAAGCTGTGCCAATACGCAGACTACGGTTTTGCTTCGGACATACGCTCCCGCCCTGCCCGCCGCGTTCATCGCCCATCAACCACACCGAGGGTGGCGACGCGTCTCACTGGTAAGCCTGGGCGCGAGTGACCTGTGAGCGGCGCGACTATCGGAGGCTGAGGTCTCATTGGCGTAGCGCGTGCACGTCATGCCGGCGAGGGGCATGAGTGACTGAGCGGAAGCTGCTGGTTGTACTCGCAGTGGTGGCTATGGTCATCGGCGGGCGCGCGCAGCACCGGCAGTCCGTCGCGCCGCACGAGCTGAAAGGCGGAGACGCGCCGCCTGCGATCGAGTGGTCTCCGCCTGATCTACCGCGTCACCCGGTCCAGTTCGAATCCGCCGAAGAGCGCAAGCTCAAGGTCGTCGTCATTGCCAGACATCTCGAACAGCCGTGGTCGGTTGCGTTCCTGCCCGACGGCTCGATGCTCGTGACGGAGCGAGCGGGTCGTCTCCGTCTCGTGCGCGACGGCGAGCTGCAGGCACAGCCGGTTGATGGCGTACCTCGGGTGCAGCCTGGCGGGCCGCGCGGACTGCAGGGTTTG
>DATLLQ010000170.1:0-12668 GCA_035537775.1 Vicinamibacterales bacterium
CTACGCCTTCCGCCGGTCGATCAGCGACGTAGCGCTGATCTCCTTCACCGACGTCGCCCCGCAGCCGATCATCGCCAGCCGCAGCTCGTTGTTCAGGATGTCGAGGACGCGCTCGACGCCCTGCTGGCCGTGTGCCGCGAGTCCCCAGATGTAGGGCCGGCCAATCCCGACGGCGCTGGCGCCAAGCGCGAGCGCCTTGAACACGTCGGTGCCGCGCCGGACGCCGCCATCGACCAGAATCGGAACGCGCCGGCGGACGGCGGCGGCTACTTCGGCAACGCATTCGATCGTCCCACGGCCGGTCTCCGTGGCGCGGCCGCCGTGGTTCGAGATGATGATGCCGTCGGCGCCGTTCTGCACCGCGAGCGCCGCGTCCTCGCCGCTCTCGAGCCCCTTGAGCACGACTTTCATCGTCGTCATGTCCTTGAGGCGCTTCACGAAATCCCACGTCAGCGACGGCGACGTCAGCGTGAGTCCCTGTGTGTCGATTCCGGCGAACATCGGTTTCGGGCCGAGGTTGCCGAGAATGTTTGCCCGCGGATTCATGCGATCACCGGTGGCGTCCTTGTGGCACGCGGCGCACTGCCGCGCGTCCTCGCGCGCGAGGCGCGTCGCCGTGACGGTGTTGCGGCCATTCGGTGTGTCGATCGTGACCGCGACCACCGGGCATCCGGCGGCTTCGGCGCGCTTCACGAGCCGGCGGGTCACGTCGATGCTGCCGGTGGTGTAGAGCTGGTACCAGATCGGCCCGCCTCGCGCCTTGATCACGTCCTCGATCGGGAAGGTCGCCTGCGTGGACATCATCAGCAGCTGGTTCTTCGTGCGCGCCGCCGCCGCGGCGGCCTTCTCGCCATCTGGATGAAATGCGCCGGCGCTGCCGATCGGGCACAGCGCGATCGGCGAGCTGTAGGTCCCGCCGAACAACATCGTGGACAGGTCGATCTTGCTGACGTCGATGAACCGGCGCGTCTTCAGCTGATAGCGATCGAATCCCTCGCGGTTCGCCCGCAGGGTCGCCTCACCATCGACGCCGCTCATCAGGTATCCCCAGTGCGCGGGAGGCACCAGCTTCTGCGCCGCGGCCTCGAAGTCGAACACGTCCAGCGCATGCGCCGCCTGCTCGAGGCCACCCTGTTGCAGCGCGGAAGCGAGTTGGGGAAATGCCGCCAGCAGCGGGCTGCCGGCAAGGAAGGACAGGAACGCGCGGCGATCGATCATGGCGCGTAGGATACTGCCTCATCGACCGGGCGGTGCAGCGGCCCTCGACGTGCAGCCGTCGCACGGGGCAAACGGTGTCAGGAAGAAGTTGTCGGGATCGGCGACGAGCGCGCCCTTGAAGTCCGGCGGAATCGGCACGGCGACGGCGCCCTGCGACACGACCTTCAGCCCCGCCTGCTTCATCGCGCTCACCAACGCATCGATGTTCTGGGCCCGGATCTGAAGCCGCGCCGCGCCACGGTCCTGGATGCGCATCTTCAACGGCGTCCGATCGACGCCTTTGTACTCGACGAACTCGATCCACAGCGTGGAGCCCGGAGCCTGCGCACGGCTCCGGCGCATTTGCGCCTTTGTCAGCCCCGTAAGGGCCTGAGCTGCGGCGTCCGCGGCGAAGGGTGTCTGGCCCTCCACCTTGAATTCAAGCACGTCGCGATAGACACGGGTCGTGCGGTCAAGCTCGGCGACGGCGATCGAGAGGCGCATGTCGGTGACGTTCGGCGCCGGAGGGCCGATCTGAATCTGTGATGACGGCTGTCTGAGTTCGACGAACCGGTTGTCGATGTCGCGAACGAGGACGGCGCGGCCGCCATCGGCGGTCGCCACCGGCATTCCTCCCGGTGTGGCCACCGAGGCACCAGCCTTCCGAGCCTGTGCCAGCGCGGCGCCGACGTCCTGCACGATCAGTACAAGCGTCGCGTTCCCGGGATCCTGGATCCGGAGCGGGATCGTCTTGTGCTCGACGTCCTGAATCTCCATCAACTCCACGTTGACCTTTGCAGCCGGGACTCGCGCCGGCTGGTGGCGCTCTCTCGCACCAGGAATGTCGAACATCGCGAAGAGCTGCGGATTCGCGCGGTTGTAGGGCCGCTCCCCGGTTGCCGGCAACGCCGGGACTTCCATGCCGAAGGCGTCGTGGTAGAACGCCAGCGAGCGATCCATGTTCTCGACGAAGGCCGTGAACGTGCCCGTGCCGAGGACAGCGCCCTTGCTCCCGGTGTCCGGCGCCTGAGCAACCGCTGTGCTGTCCAGGAGCAGGCTGCATAGCGCAACCGCCACCGTCATCTGCCACGCCAGTCGCAGCATGGTTCGTGGATGGAAGGCCAGGAACGCGCGTCGATCGATCATGGTGCGTAGAATACAGGCGTTCCCGGCGATCTAGACCGTGACCACCACGGCCATGCCAAGCGGCAGGCAGAACGCGACGACGGTGCCACGCCCCGGCCGGCCGCGAATGACCAGCCGTCCGCCGGCATTCCGCGCACGCTCGTTCATGCCGAGGACGCCGAACGATGCCGCCGCGTCGCCCCCCTCCATGCCGATCCCGTTATCGCGCACGTACAGCTCCAGCCGCGACGATCGAGTCACGACCCGGGCGCGGATGCGCGTCGCCTGTGAGTGGCGCACGGCGTTGGTCAGCGCTTCCTGAAAGATGCGGAATGTTGCCGTCGCCACGTCCGCGGTGACCGGGCTCGTCATGCGATTGACGACCTGGATGTCGATGCCCGAGCGCGCAGCCACGAGCCGCGCTTCGTAGGCGATGGCACCGCCAAGATCGCGATGATCGAGCGACGCCGGGCGCAGCGCACCCGAGATCCGGCTCACCGTGGCGATCGCGAGATCGATCTGCATCATCGCCGACTGCACGCGATCGACGACCTCGCCGGACGGTTTCAGCTGCTGGAGACTGGGCACCGCCGAGGAGAAATCGAGCTTGATGCCGATGAGAATCTGTCCAAGCTCATCATGGAGCTCGCGCGCAATTCGAGTGCGCTCTTCCTCCCGCATCAGCTCGATGCGTTCGGTCAAGCCGCGCAACTGCTCCGGAGAAACCGAGTCCGACGCCTGCAACTTACGCTGGCGGCGCATCCTTGTATACCGTTGTACTTTCTGTTTCGCGCCGGCTTACGGCTCGGCGCTGAACTTGTGCACCATCACGTGGCGATACGGAGTGCCAGGCTTCAAGATCACCTGGTCCTGCCACGCAGGTACGTTGATCGCGTTCGGAAACTTCTGCGTCTCGAGACAGAGCGCCGCGTACTGAACGTAACTCGCGCCTTTTCCTTTTGCCGAACCGTCGAGGAAGTTACCAGTGTAGAACTGAACGCCAGGCTGGTCAGCAGAAAGCGTCATGACCCTGCCTGATTTTGGGTCCTTGAGACGCGCCACGGGGCGCAGCTGAGTCGGATCGCCGTCCACGACGAAGTTGTGGTCGTAGCCGACCGGCCTGCCGCCAGCCTCTTTCAGATCCCTGCCGACCGGCTTACTGCTCCTAAAGTCGAACGGCGTGTCTGTGACCGGAACGACCCGGCCGTCGGGCACCATCGGCGTACCCGGCGTGTACTGGCTGGCGTTGAGCGTCAGCTCGTGATCGAGGATCGTTCCCGAACCGTACCCGGCGAGATTCCAGTAGCTGTGATGAGCCATGTTGACGAGGGTCGTCTTGTCGGTCGTCGCTTCCATTTCGACGCGAAGTTCGTTGTCGTTGGTCAGCGTGTAGACGGTCCTCGCAGTGACAGTGCCTGGATAGCCTTCCTCGCCATCTTTTGACACATAGGTGAGCTCGAGCGACGGACCCGCGGCGGTGTCCACCGGCTTCGCATCCCACACGACCTTGCTCCACCCTCTCCTGCCGCCGTGCAGGTGGTGAGGCCTGTCGTTGGGTTCGAGCGGGTAGCGCTTGCCATCGAGGGTGAACGCGGCGTTGCCGATGCGATTGGCGACGCGCCCGACAGTCGCTCCAAAGTAAGCGGTCCCGTTGACATAGCCGTCGACGTTCTCGTAGCCGAGGACGACGTCCGCGAGCTGGCCGGCGCGGTCCGGCACGTGCAGCTCGGTCACCGTGGCGCCGTAGTTCGTGATTCGGGCGACGAGCCCGTTCTTGTTGGTCAGCGTGAAGATTTGCACTGGCGTGCCGGTAAGCGCGCCGAACGGCGCCGACGAGATGCCCGCCAGCGATTGTGTCGCCGGTGGCGCGGAACAGGCAATGACTAGGGTCGCAGCCAGCATCGCCAGCCCGCGCGTGTGTCGAATCACACATCGAATCATCCGCGATCGGACAGGCTTCTGACCAGCATCACGGCGACATAAGTGTGAAAGCGCGGCTGTTGGTGACTCAGTGCGAGACGCGATGGGCGCGGATGTCCACCTCGCGCTTCCAGCTCCGGCCGTCCGTGGTGCGCTCGGCCGTCCAGTGAAACGCATCCGGCTCGATCTCGCGGAACGTCCAGCGCATCGAGCCGCCACGCGGATCGGGTCCCGTCTGGACGATGTCCTTTCCTTCCGCGCGGCCGATCTGCTGCGTGAAGAAGCTGGTCACCGGGTCGCTCCAGAGGATTCGCCAGGCGCCGAGGGCGGAGTCGTAGATCCGCAGCGTCGTGCCGTACCAGTTCCCCGCGCCGGGCAGTGGCTCGATCCCGGGCCGCCGGTCCCGCAGGCGCGGAATCATCCAGACGTCCTGAATCGCCCGGCCTTGCAGCACCCAGCCGGCGTGAATCTCGCCGCGGCCCTGATGTGTCGTGCCGTCTTCCAGAAAAGTCGTCACGTCCATTTCCCAATGCCCGACGAGCCAGGCGTACAGGTCGAGGTCGGCCGCCCGCTCCTCATCCGGACTGCTGGCGTGGAGAACTTCCGTGAACGATGAATGGACCAGTTCCGATGTCGCATTGCGCATGAACAACACCTCACCCGTTCGTATCGAAGAATCGATCCAGCTTCCCGGTAAAATTCGGGCGAATGCTTTCCTCGGGGGAACGCCTCGGCCCGTACGAGGTTTCTGGGCCGATTGGCGCGGGTGGGATGGGCGAGGTCTACCGCGCCCGCGACACCCGCCTCAAGCGCGAGGTCGCCCTCAAAATCCTGCCGGCATCCTTTGCGACGGACGTCGAACGCATTGCCCGTTTCCAGCGGGAAGCGGAAGTTCTCGCCTCGCTGAGCCATCCGCATGTTGCCGGAATCTACGGCATAGAGGAACGGGGCGACCTCCGCGCGCTCGTGCTGGAACTGGTTGAAGGGGACACACTCCACGAGCGGATCGCCCGCGGGCCGATCCCAACCCAGGAAGCACTGCCGCTGGCCAGCCAGATTGCGGCCGCGCTGGACGTTGCCCATCAGCGCGGGATCGTCCACCGCGACCTGAAGCCCGCAAACATCAAGATCACGCCCGACGGGACGGCAAAGGTCCTCGACTTCGGGCTCGCCAAGCTTGCAGAGCGTGGCGACGCCCCGCGCGCCGCCGCCTCGGAATCAGCCCCGATCACCGCGTTGTCGATGCCGGGGACGGTGATGGGCACGGCCGCGTACATGAGTCCAGAGCAGGCACGCGGCGAGGAGGTCGATCAGCGCAGCGACATCTGGGCATTCGGCTGCGTTCTCTTCGAGATGTTGAGCGGAACGCGTGCGTTTACGGGGCGTGGCACCACCGAAACGCTGGCACACGTACTGACCTCGACTCCTGACTGGAATCTGCTGCCGCGCGACCTGCCCGAGGCGGTCCGCACGCTCGTTCAGCGATGCCTCGAAAAGGATCGCGAGCGGCGGCTCCCCGACATGGCCGTCGCGAGACGCGTCCTTGCGGGCGGCGGAACCTCCATTGACGAACAGACCGGACGGACGGCGGCGGTTGCGGCGCGGTGGCTGCCGTGGATCGGCGGGCTCGCCACCGCCATCGCCCTGGTCGTCGTTGTCGCGCCATGGATCCCCTGGACGCGTCAGTCGGGGGGCACGGAATCGGCGGCATCGGTCGCCGTCCTCCCATTCGCCAGCTTCTCGCAGGGCAAAGAGGACGAGTACTTCGCGGACGGCCTGACGGAAGAGGTCATCCACTCGCTCGCGCAGATTCCAGGGCTGAAGGTGGCGGCGCGCACATCCGCGTTCTATTTCAAGGGCAGGAACGAAGATCTGCGAAGTGTCGGCCGCCAACTCGGCGTGACCCATGTGATTGAAGGCAGCGTCCGCCGCGAAGGTGACCGGATGCGCATGGTCGCGCAGCTGATCAAGGTCGACGACGGTTTTCACCTCTGGTCGCGCACGTACGAGCGCAACGTCTCGGATGCCTTCGCTGTCCAGTCGGAGATCGCCAGCGCGGTGGCCGACGCGCTTCAGCTGAAGCTGGCACTTGGCGCCGGCAGCGCGCCGCGCGAACGCGATCCAGAGGCGGTGAACCTCGAGCTCACGGCTCGCGCACTGGCGCGGCGCCTCGGCCGCGAGGAGATCAATACGGCACGCGAGCGTTTCCGGCGCCTCACCGAGATCGAGCCGAAGAACGCGACCGCCTGGGCCGGGTTCGCGCACGTCACCGCGGTCTTGATGCAGAACTACGGAGCATTGAGCTTCGAGGACGCCACCGCGCAGTCGGCAGCCGCCCTGGACAAGGCGCTGGCGCTGGATCCCAACAGCGTGGACGCGTGGCGGGCAAAAGGCTGGCTGGACTACATGATCTATTTCCGCGGCGGCGACGAGCAGCGAGCTGCATCTTCGGACGCCGCGTTCCGGAAGGCGTTGTCAATCGATCCGAAGAACGCCGACGCCCTGGTCTACCACGCGGCGCTGCTCAACACGATGGGTCGGGTTGACGACGCGGTCACCAACGCACGGAAGGCGGTGGAGATCGATCCGCTGAATCGCGTCGCCAAGCTGATGTACGGCGCCGGCCTGGCCAGCCAGGGCAAGAAGGACGAGGCCGAGCGGCAATACCGCTCAATCATCGAGTTGTATCCAGACTTCCCGGATCCCAAAGTCAACCTTGGCAACCTGCTCATGTCGCAAGGGCGCCTGGCGGAGGCCGAACCGTGGCTGCGCGCTGCCATCGACGAGCAGGACCCAACCACCGTCCTGCCGCTGATCATCCTCTACGTGAACCTCGGCATGCGGGAGGACGCCGACCGTGTTGCCAGGAATCTGGACTCCACGGACATCGGCAAGCGCGTCCATGCGGCAATTCCGCTGGTGCTGGATCTGAAGGATCGCGAGTTGCTCGCCTTCGCCGATGCGGAGCTGAAGAAGGGCGAGGACCCGATCTGGCATTCAACGGCGATGACCGCCGCCGCGTTCCTGGGCGACTGGAAGCGCGTGCGGCGCGAGGTCACCTATGCGACGCCGGGCCTGATGCTTCCTGAACCGGTGGTGGATCGCGATCGACTCGACGAAGCGCTGGCCGCCGCCGCACTGTTCGACGCTGAAGGCGATCGCGCGCAGCGAAACCGCCTCCTTCGTGCCGTGCTGGCTGCCGCGGCGCCGCGCGCGGGCGTGAATGATCCCAACGACGCACGCACGGCGCGCATACGGGCCCATGCGGCACTCGGTGAGAAGGAAGCCGCGCTGAAGGAGCTCGAGGCCGCGATCGAGGCAGGCTACAGGACGCTCTGGAACAGCGACGGCCTTCACCTCGAACGCGACCCCACCATCGTGACCCTGCGAAACGATCCAGCGTTCCGCGCGCTCATCGGCCGCATCGAAGAGGACCTGCGGCGCCAGCGGGGCCTCGTCGTGGCCTCCCGGAAGTAGGCGCTAGCGCGCCGGCTCGAACAGCTCGATCGGATTGCCGTCAGGATCTTCGACCTGGATCTGGCGCCCAGCGGGCCCGGATTCCATCTCGTTGCGAAAGCGTACTCCCGCGTTCTTGAGGTCGGTGATCAAGCTGGGAAGATCCGACACTTTCAGGACGAGACGATTCCAGCCGCCAGGCTCCTGACTCTGGCCGCCCGGCATCAGCCGCGAGCCCGATGCCCCGGGACCGCTGAGCAACAGCGACACGTCGCCCAGCGCAACCGTCGCGAACGCCGGCGGTTGCTGATGCCCGGCCGTGAAACCTAGATGCGTGGTGTAGAACGTGACTGAGCGGGCGACGTCCTTCACCTGGTAACGGACGCCATGAACGCTCTTGATGAACGGATGCGGTGGTGCGGAAGTTACAGGCATGGGTCCGATCCTGCACCGCACGTGCCACGCGACGCGCTCAGTTTGGAAGAGCACGTTTCGTAGTATCCGAGACGTTATGATCGTCGCGGGTGCCCAACGACACACATGGCAGCTCCCGCCGCGGCTGGCGCCAGGCGATTTCAGATTGGCTTTCGCGGTCCACGTCGCCTGCAGGCCAACGTGGCCCAGCTCCCCAACCGACGACGGGTATCCCGGCGCGCATCGGCCACTATGCGATCCTGCGGAAGCTCGGCGAGGGTGGCATGGGTGTGGTCTACGCCGCCCGGGACGAACGCCTCGAGCGCACGGTCGCGCTGAAAACCATCTCGGCCGTGGCCGACAGCGACATTGCGCGTAAGCGCTTCTGGCGCGAGGCGCGAGTAGCCGCCAGCGTCAACCATCCGAACATCTGTCAGATTCACGAAATCAGCGAGGACGGGCCGACGCTGTTCATCGCGATGGAACTGCTCGAAGGCGAGTCGTTGGCCGACCGCTTTCGCCGCGGGGCGCTGCCGCTGTCTGAGGCCCTGGAGATCATTCTCGGTACGCTTGCCGCCCTCTCAGCTCTTCACGGCCGCGGCATGGTGCATCGTGACGTCAAGCCGTCAAACGTCTTCATCACGCCACATGGGGTCAAGCTGCTCGACTTCGGCCTGGCCCGCCACAACGACATGATGTCGCCGACCGTCAGCATCGAGCTGACGCAGCCGGGCATGGCCATCGGCACACCGCGCTACATGGCTCCCGAGCAGCTGTCGGAGGAGGACGTGACCGCGCGCGCCGATCTGTTCGCGGTGGGCGCGATCCTGTTTGAGGCGCTGGCCGGGCGCCCGGCATTCGGCGGCCGCACGATTGTGGACGTCCTCCACGCCACGCTGCACGAGCAGCCACCCGCGCTGACCGGGTCACCAGGCATCGCCGCCGTGGACCGAGTGATTCGCCGGGCACTGGCCAAGCGTCCCGACGAGCGGTTTGAGACCGCCGACGAGATGGCCGACGAACTGCGCGAGCTCCGAACCGGTGGCGACGACACACCAGCCCTGGCACGTGCGCTGACGCGAGTGGTCGTGCTTCCGTTTCGCGTCCTGCGTCCCGACACGGACATCGAGTTCCTGACATTCAGCCTGCCCGACGCCATCGCCACGTCGTTGTCGGGCGTCGGATCGCTGGTGGTGCGCTCCAGCGCCACGGCCGCACGCTTCGCCGGTGAAACGCCGGATCTCAAGGCGCTCGCCTCCGAAGCGGGTGTCGATCGCGTCGTCATGGGTACCCTGCTGCGATCGGGCGACCAGGTGCGCGCGATGACGCAGCTCGTGGAAGCACCGGGCGGTACCCTGCTCGCCTCGCACACGATCGACTCGAACCTCGGCGAGCTCTTCGCGCTGCAGGACGACATCGCTCGCCGCGTGGCCAACGCGCTGACGATGCCGCTGACGGGTGATGCGATGTCGCCGGCGGCCGACGCGCCGAGGAATCCTCGCGCGTACGAGTTCTACCTGCGCGCCAACCAGCTGGCGCGTGCATATGTCACGCTGCCACAGGCGCGTGAACTGTACTTGCGGGCACTCGAACTCGACCCGCACTTCGCCCAAGCCTGGGCTCACCTCGGACGCGCCCATCGAGTGATCGGCAAGTTCGTCGAGGCCACGCCGGACAGCGAGATCCGAGCCGAAGAGGCGCTGCAACGGGCGCTCGCCCTGAATCCGCGCCTCTCGGTCGCCCACAAGTTCTACGCGGCGCTCGAAGCGGACATCGGCCAGGCGGCGCGGGCCACCGCACGGCTGTTGCGCGAGGTGGCGCGTCACGGCAACGATCCCGAACTCTTTGCCGGGCTGGTGCAGACGTGCCGGTACGGCGGCCTGTTCGACGAGGCGATCGCCGCCCACGCCGAAGCACGACGCCTCGACCCGAACATCTCCACCAGCGTCCTGCAGACACTGCTCATGACCGATCGCCTTGAGCATCTGAGCCTGGCCGGCCCGCCCGTGGACGGCGGCGGCGACGAAGGCATCCATGTGATGGGGCTCGGCCTGGCCGGGCGTCACGATGAAGCGCGACAGCTGCTGCTCAAGGTACGCGAATCGATAACGCTGCTGACGTTCAAGGCCTGGTCAGACTATCTCCTGGCCTGGCTCGACCGCCGGCCGCAGGACATGGTCAGGAGCGTCGCGAGCTGGTCGAATCTGAAGATCCAGGTGGACCCGGAAGCACTCTTCCTTGAAGGGTGGATGATGTGCGAGGTTGGCGATCACGAGCAGGGTCTTGCGCAACTGCAGCGCGCCGTGAGCAAGGGATATTTCGCCGCGACGACGCTGGCGCACAGCCGCCATTTTGATGCGCTGAGAAGCAATCCGGCGTTTCGTGCGCTTCAGGCAGAAGCGGAGGCCGGACGGGCCAGCGTCCGAGCCGCGTTCCATGAAGCCGGCGGCGATCGGCTGCTCGGCCTGCACGCCGCCTCAGTGGCATGAAGACGCTTGCCGACCCGAACGAGCTGGCCGAGATCGTCGAGCGGCTGCATCGCCTGCGTCCCGAGCACATCGCGCGCTGGGGGCGAATGTCCGCGCATCAGACGGTCTGCCATCTCGGCGACGCGATGCGTGTGGCGGTGGGACGGACGACCGTCAGCGCCGCGAGCGGCCCGCTGCAGCGGACGATCGTCAAGTGGACGGCGCTGTATCTTCCGGTCCGGTGGCCCGCCGGCATTCCGACGCGGCCTGAACTTGATCAGGCGGCTGGCGGAGGAACGAAGCCACACGAATTTGCCGCCGACGTCCGCGATCTCGAATCGCTGCTGCGGCGGATCGCCGAAGGGCCGATCGACCCGTGTCCTGCCCACCCGATCTTCGGCCCGATGTCACGACGGTCGTGGCTCCGGTGGGCCTATCTTCACGCCGACCATCACCTGCGGCAATTCGGCGAGTAGCTGGCGCTGGCAAGAGCGGAACCACGAAGGCACGAAGTAACGGCCTTCGTGGTTCAACGTCTACGCCCGGGCGTCGAAGCGATCGAGATTCATGACCTTGTCCCACGCGGCCACGAAATCTCCCACGAACTTCTCCTTCGCATCGTCCGACGCGTAGACCTCCGCGAGTGCCCGGAGCTCCGAGTTCGAGCCGAAGACCAGGTCCACGCGGCTGGCGGTTCCCCTGGCATCGCCCTTCGTGCGGCTGCGGCCCGAGAACATCGTCGCCTCGCCGGACGTCGGTATCCACTCCGTGTCCATGTCGAGCAGGTTGACGAAGAAGTCGTTGGTCAGCGTCCCCGGCCGTTTGGTGAATGCACCAACATTGCCCTGGCCGCTGTTGACGTTGAGCACGCGCAAGCCGCCGAGCAGCACGGCCATCTCAGGCGCGCTGAGCGTGAGCCTGAACGCTCGCTCGACGAGCAGGTGCTCGGCGGGCACGTGGTGCCCCTCGCCGAGGTAATCACGGAAGCCATCCGCATCAGGCTCGAGGACCTCGAACGATTCGACGTCCGTCTGCTCCTGCGACGCGTCCATGCGTCCCGGTGTGAACGGCACCTGCACGGGGTGACCGCCGTCCTTCGCGGCCTTCTCGACGGCTGCGCATCCGCCCAGCACGATCAGATCGGCCAGCGACACCTTCGCACCGCCCTGGGCGTTGAAGTCCTTCTGAATTCCTTCAAGAACCTTCAGCGCCTTCGCCAGCTCGGGCGGATTGTTGACCTTCCAGTCCTTCTGCGGCGCGAGGCGCACACGCGCGCCATTCGCGCCGCCGCGCTTGTCGGTGCCGCGGAATGACGACGCCGACGCCCATGCGGTGGAGGCAAGCTGGGACACCGTGAGACCCGAAGCGAGGAGCTTCTCCTTGAGGGCCGCGATGTCCTTCGCGCCGATCTGCGGGCCAGAGGCCGCGGGGACCGGGTCCTGCCAGATCTGCGGCTCCTTCGGAACCTCGGGACCCAGGTAGCGTGCAATCGGCCCCATGTCGCGATGCGTCAGCTTGAACCACGCCCTGGCGAACGCGTCGGCGAACGCCTGCGGGTTCTCGTAGAAGCGACGCGAGATCTTCTCGTAGATCGGGTCGAACCGCAGCGACAGGTCCGTCGTCAGCATGTTCGGCGCGATCTTCTCCCCTTTGTTGTGAGCGTGCGGGACCGTGCCTTCGCCCGCGCCGCCCTTCGGCTTCCACTGCTTCGCGCCGGCCGGGCTCGTCGTCAGCTCCCAGTCATACTCGAAGAGGTGCTTGAAGAAATCGTTGTTCCACCTGGTCGGCGTCGTCGTCCACGTCACCTCGAGACCGCTCGTGATCGCGTGGGCACCGACACCGGATTCGTAGCTGCCCTTCCAGCCGAAGCCCTGCTCCTCGAGGTTGCCGCCTTCAGGTTCCCTGCCGACATGCTTGTCCGCAGGCGCCGCACCGTGCGTCTTGCCGAACGTGTGTCCGCCGGCGATGAGCGCCACCGTTTCCTCGTCGTTCATCGCCATGCGGCGGAACGTCTCGCGGATGTCACGTGCTGCCGCCACGGGATCCGCGCTTCCGTTCGGCCCTTCCGGGTTCACGTAGATGAGGCCC
>DATLLQ010000171.1:0-5018 GCA_035537775.1 Vicinamibacterales bacterium
GTACGCCGCTGACAGGTCGAACCCTGGATCGCTCGACGTCAGCGGAGCCGGCAGGATCTGCCGGCTCGCGTACGCGTCGATCAGCTCACGGGCAATGTCGGGAGGGTTCAGGGCCGGCACTCGAAGTTCGCTGCGTCTTCCGGATTGCCCTGCCCTTTGTACTGCGCATGCAGCGGATATGCGCAGAGCGGCCGGCTGCGGCCAGGGAACGCGCGTCCTGTTGCCGTGATGCTGTCGGGCGCAACCCCCTGCTCCACCCAGCGGACGACTGCGGACAGCGCATCGAAGGTATCGAGCGACGGCCCGCCGCCGCAGTGGCCAGCTCCCGGCACCATGTAGAGGCGACTGAAGTTCCGCACCTGCTCCGGCCCGCCGTTCGCCTTTGTCATCCGCTCGTAGTAATCAGCCGTGTCGAGCGCCGAGAACCACGGATCGCTGACGCCGTGCCAGAAGATCAGCTTTCCGCCGCGGCCCGAGAAGGTATTCAGGTTGGTCCATCGCGCCGTGGACGACAGCGCTTCCGACGGATCGGCCGTCGCACGCTCCGCCGCTTCGTCCACGTTCATGCCGACGCCGGCACCGCCGCCGCCGACAAGCTGGCCGCCGTGAAGCAGTCCGGCAATGCCTTGCGTGGACGAGATGCCCGCATCAAACAGGAAGCCTGGATACACCTGGCGCCCTTTCGAGTCCTTCGGTCCCGCGAACGCCTTCTCGAGCGTCGTGGCCTGCGCCATCGACAGGCAGCCGTCGGTCTTGTTGCCCTTGCAGACGAGCGTTTTTGGATCGAACTTGCAGGCGTTGATGTTGAAGATCATCCCGTCCTTGACGCCGTCGCCCGCATCGCAGGCGTTGAGCAGGCCGTCGATGACCACCTTCTTGTCACTCTCAGAGAGCGCGTCTCGCGTAACAGGCTGTCCCTGCGCGTTCTTCGGCGCGATCTCGTTCAGCGTCGCGGCGACCCATCGGTCGCCGATGCCTGAATAGGCCGTGCGCATCGCCGGCGCGCCCGAGATGACGCCATCGAAGTGCAGCGGGTAGCGCTGCGTCATCATCATCGCTTCGCGCCCGCCGGTCGAGCAGCCGGCAAAGTACGAACGGTCAGGTGACTTGCCGTAGTGCTGCGCGACGATTCGTTTCGCAACCTCCGCCACCCGGCCGATCGCGGCATACGCGAAGTCCAGGTTCGCCTGCTGATCCTGCTGGAAGCTGCCGTCGAACGCGCCCGTTCCCTGATGGCCAGTGTCGGTGCTGACGACTGCGAAGCCGCGCTGCAGTGCGGGAGTGTCGCCAGCGGCCGACGCACCGAGCGGAGGCTGCACCGATCCATTGAGCCCGCCGCCACCCTGAAACAGAAAGCGTCCGTTCCAGTCCTCGGGCAGGGCGAGCGCGAATCCGATCCCGTAGCTCACGCCTTTCACGCCGGCGCGGCGATCGATCATCGCGTCGAGCCGGCAGTACGCCGGGAGCTTGCTGGGCGCAGGTGGTGCCGCGCCGCGTCCGCCCGCCGGGGCCGCTCCCCGTCCGCCTGCCATCGGGGCTCCGGCGGCAAACCATTCGGTCTTTGTGACCGCGAGGTTCACCCCCGCGACCTGCAGCTGCTTGAGAGCGTCGCACGCGGCTGGGGTCGTGCGCGCTGGCGTCTGCGCATTCGTCACGGACGCACACGCAAGGGTGAGGCACGACGCTATAAGGAACGTTCGCATCTTCAGAGTCCTCCCGATGATTGCAAGACGTGCGAATGGTAGCGCGGCTCAGCTGCACGGTCGAGGTTCTTGACAGTCTGCCGCCGACGTTGACGTCGCCGGTCAGCGCCACTACGATTCGTTCTGGAACGATCGTTCAAATTCGATCCGCATCGGAGCGCAGTGGTATGACCAGCAACGTCGACTACGGCGACAAAATCCCGAACAACGTCGATCTCGGGCGCGATCGCGTGCTGCAGCGAGCGCTCGAACACTGGCAGCCGGCATACATGGGCTGGTGGTACGACATGGGGCCCACTGCCAGCTCAGCGCATGAGGTCTATCTGCGCACCGCGATCAGCGTAGACCCGGAAGGGTGGGCACACTTCGGGTACGTCCGGATGCCGGAGTACCGCTGGGGGATCTTCCTGGCGCCGCCGACTGCCGGGCGCGAGGTGAACTTCGGCATCAACAAGGGCCGGCCGGCGTGGCAGGACGTTCCCGGCGAATATCGATCGCCGCTGCGCCGCATCATCGTGACGCAGGGCGATACCGAGCCGGCGTCCGTCGAGCAGCAGCGGATGCTCGGGATGTCGTGCCCTTCGCTCTACGATCTCCGGAATATCTACCAGGTCAACGTCGAGGAAGGCCGTCACCTCTGGGCGATGGTCTACCTGCTGCACCGGTATTTCGGGCGCGACGGCCGCGAGGAGGCCGAGGCGCTGCTCGAGCGGCGCTCCGGAGACGAGGACAACCCGCGCATCCTCGGCGCGTTCAACGAGCCGACGCCCGACTGGCTCGCCTTCTACATGTTCACGTTCTTCACCGATCGCGACGGCAAGTTCCAGCTCTCGTCGCTGGCCGAATCGGGATTCGACCCGCTGGCGCGCACCTGCCGCTTCATGCTCACCGAGGAAGCGCACCACATGTTCGTCGGCGAAACAGGCGTCGGGCGCATCGTCAAGCGAACGGCCGACGTCATGGCGGAGCACAAGGTCGACGATCCGGATCATGTCCGCGCGCTGGGCGTGATCGATCTGCAGACCATTCAGCGCTATCTCAACTTCCACTACAGCGTGACGCTCGACCTCTTCGGCTCCGACGTGTCCTCGAATGCCGCGACCTACTACAGCTGCGGTCTCAAGGGGCGCTACGGCGAGACGAAGCTCGATGACGACCACCTGCTGACGGAGGCGACGTATGCAGTCGGCGAGGTGGCCGATGGACGGGTGGTCAACCGCGAGGTGCCGGCTCTTTCGGCGTTGAACGAACGGCTGCGAGACGACTACATCGCAGAGGTCCAGGCCGGCGTCGATCGCTGGAATCGCCACATCGAGCGCGCCGGGCTGCCGTTCCGGCTGCAGCTGCCGCACAAGGGGTTCAATCGCGCGATCGGAACCTTCGCCGGGCAGCACATGACGCCGGCGGGCGAGGTCGTGAGCGAGGACGAGTGGCGCGCGCGCCGCTCGCGCTGGATGCCCGGCGAAAAGGACTACGCCTTCGTGCAGGCGCTGATGTCCGGGCGCGTCGTGGAACCAGGCAAGTTCGCGAACTGGATTGCGCCGCCGCGGACCGGCATCAACAATCAGCCGCTCGACTTCGAGTACGTCCGGTTCAATTGAGAGACGCCTTCGTCGTGTCGGCGGTCCGCACGCCTGTCGGCCGTGCCGGTGGCGCACTGGCCGCCGTCCGCCCCGACGATCTCGCGGCGCTCGCTGTCCGCGCCGCCGTCGATCGCGGAAGCCTCGACCCGGCGTCGATTGACGACGTGATTCTCGGCTGTGCGAATCAGGCGGGTGAAGACAACCGCAACGTGGCGAGGATCGCCGCGCTGCTTGCTGGTCTTCCGGTCAGTGTCCCTGGTCAGACGGTCAACCGTCTCTGCGGCTCCGGCTTGCAGGCCACGATCGCCGCGGCTCATGCGATTCGAGCCGGTGAAGGGGACGTCTTCGTCGCCGGCGGCGTTGAGAGCATGACGCGCGCGCCGTACGTGATGCTGAAGTCGTCGCAGCCCTGGGGTCGCGAGACGCCACAGGTTGCGGATTCGACGCTCGGCTGGCGCTTCGTCAACCCGCAGATGAACCCGGACTGGACCATCGGCCTCGGGGCGACCGCTGAGAAGGTTGCCACCGCCTATGGCATCACCAGGGAGGAGCAGGATCGATTTGCGCTCGAGAGCCAGCAGCGCGCGGCGCGGGCCGTCGCCGCAGGCGAGTTCGACGATGAAATCATTCCCGTGAAGACGGGTGGCGGGGCGTCCCAGGTCGTCAGCCGCGACGAGCACCCGCGGCCGGACGCATCGCTGGAAAAGCTCGGCACGCTGAAGCCTGCCTTCGCTTCGAACGGGAGCGTCACGGCCGGCAACTCCAGCGGCATCAACGACGGCGCCGCGGCGCTGGCCATCGTCTCAGAACGTGGGCTCGACGGCCGCCGCCCGCTCGCGCGCATCGTGGCGTCGGCTGTCGCCGGCGTCGATCCATCTGTCATGGGAATCGGGCCGGTTCCAGCAACGCGCAAGGCACTGCAACGCGCAGGCCTCACTGCGGGACAGCTCGATCTGATTGAGCTGAACGAGGCGTTCGCGTCTCAGGCAATCGCCTGCATTCGCGACCTCGACCTCAATCCGGACACGGTAAACGTCTGCGGCGGCGCGATTGCCCTTGGGCATCCTCTTGGATGCTCGGGCGCGCGAATGGTCGTGACGCTCGCGCACGCGCTGCATCGCAGAGGCGGACGCTACGGACTGGCAACGATGTGCGTCGGCGTCGGCCAGGGCGTGGCACTCGTGATCGAGCGGCTGTGATGGCATCCCAGGTTGCCGAAGCGTCCCGGTACGTGACAGTCGGCTCAACGCGACTGGAATACCAGTGGCATGGGCCGGCTCCGGCTGACGCGCCGACGATTGTGTTCCTCCATGAAGGACTGGGCGCGATTTCGCGCTGGCGTGACTTCCCCGCCGCGCTCTGCGCGCGGCTTGGCTGCGGCGGGCTGGTCTACAACCGGCACGGCTACGGCGGATCGGATCCACTTCGAGACCCGCTGTTGCCGTCGTTCATGCACGGCGAAGCGCTCGACGTGCTCCCACGCCTTCTTGGTACGTTCGAGATCCGCGCGCCGATCCTGTTCGGGCACAGCGATGGCGGGTCCATCGCGCTGATCCACGCTGCATCCAATCACAGCGTCCGTGCGCTTGTGCTCGAAGCGCCGCACGTGTTCGTCGAGCCGGTCACCGTGACGAGCATCGCGGCCGTCCGCGACGTATATGGCTCGAGCGATCTCCGCGACCGGCTTGCCCGACACCATGGCGAGAACGTGGACGCCCTCTTCGACTTCTGG
>DATLLQ010000172.1:0-4876 GCA_035537775.1 Vicinamibacterales bacterium
ACGAGTGGCGTTCGCGTGCATCGCCACGTTGCGCAGCGCCTGCTGGGTCGCGCGGTACAGACACAAGGCGACGTCGCTCGTCAGGTCGTTGAAGGTCCCGCGAGCCTCGAAACTGACCTGGAACGGATGCTGCGCGTCCACCGCTTCGCAGTGGGAGGCAATGGCCGCGTGCAACCCCGCGTGCTTGAGAACACCTGGATGGAGTGAGTGCGACACCTGACGGATCTTCTCAGCCAGTCCGCTCGCCATCTGGCGCAGCCTGACCACCTCGTTGTGCAGTAGATCCTGGTCTTTCACGCGGGCTTCGAGCAGGCTGAGCCCGATGCCAAGCGCAGCCAACTGCTGGCTGATGTCGTCATGGAGGTCGCGAGCGATCTCTGTCCGTTCGGCTTCCTGAGCCAGCATCAGCCGGTGTGCCAGTGAGCGGATTCGCTCGTAGGCCTCTCGCAGGTTCATCTCGTTCTGACGAAGCGCTTCTTCCGCCCGCCAGCGGTCAGTGATGTCCCGCCCGATGGCCTGAAGTTCCTGGCTGTCGCCAGGCGACTCGATCACATGGTCGATCCACTGCTGGCGGCCCAGTCCCCCGTCGGGCAGGACGACGCTGTGCTCGTCGATCCGGGTCTCTCCGCCGTTGAGAATCGCTGCGACATGTTTCAGCGCGGCCGGCCGCTCGGCCTCCGGGATCAACTCGATGAATCGCCTGCCGATCAGCTCCTCTCGCCGCTTTCCGAAGAAGCGGCAGTACGCCTCGTTCACGAACGTGAGCGTCGTGTCCGGCAGATACCGGCAGACAAGATCGCTCTGATTCTCGACGACGCTGCGATACCGCTGCTCGCTTTGGCGCAGGGCGTCCATGACCAGGCGGCGATCGGCGGCGATCTTGAACATCTCCGCGACGTCTCCAAGGAGCGCTTGACACGTCTGCTTCTCGCCTGCCGGCCCGTGATCCTCGAGGTATGCGACGTCGATGGAACCGGCGCCCCCGTCGGCCAGGGTGAACTGCGCGCGATACAGTGGCGCGAGATTCTCGAAACTGGACGTCGTGACCTCGAATGTTCCGAGCCGGGCGCGCACGGCGATCGGGTGTCGAGGGGGCCACGAGCGCTCGATGGCCCTGGCGATATCTTCCAGAATGTCGCCGGCGGACACGGGATCGTCGCGCTGCAGGATGCGACACACGTCGTGAAAGAGGGTCAGTTCCCGCACTCGCGAGCCAAGATCTGCGCCGAGGTGCATGTTGTTTGCGGCCATGGCTGGAGGAGTGATCTAAAGCGCCGTGTTTTCGCGAAAGCGCGATCCTACCGCACGAGACCAGGGCTCGCCTGTCCGGGATTCTGCGGTTCGCCGCGGCCATACCCGCGAGGGGGAACGGGCGGGGCGTAAAATCCGCGTCTATCGCATGGCCCAGACAGGCACGGCGGTTGCGTCACCCCTACGAGAGCGTTGCGCGTCGCGCGACCAATCAGGGCCACGATGTGCTTCAACAGAATGCTCAATGCCTGAAGCACCCACAAACGCTGCGTTTTGGGGAGAACGAAGCCGCGAGAT
This sequence comes from Vicinamibacterales bacterium, assembly GCA_035537775.1. Classification (GTDB taxonomy): domain Bacteria; phylum Acidobacteriota; class Vicinamibacteria; order Vicinamibacterales; family UBA2999; genus Gp6-AA40. The sequence continues at coordinate 1,549 of DATLLQ010000172.1, forward strand.
GTCGCGGCGAGCTGAGGGCCGGAGGTCGGGGAAGCCTCCTGCGATGCACGTAGCCACTGTCAACCTGCGGGTAAAGGATGACAAGCGATCGGAGGCACTGAGCGCCATCGACGGGTTCATCCGTCGGATGCACACCTGGCCCGGTTGCCTGACGTGCCGCCTGATGGCGGACGCCGGCGACAGCCAGTTGTTGACGCTCGTGTCCGAATGGGACAGCCGCGAGGCACTGGATGGCTTCATCTCATCTCGCGAATTCCTCATCCTGCAGGGCATGCGCATGGTTCTTCGCGACGATCCGCAGGTCATCCTCGACGAGATCCTCTTACGGTCGAGGATGTCGCTCGGCGCGCGGTCACGCTAGGGCTGGGCCTGGTCGTTGCCGACGCGAACCATGAGCGGCCGGAGTCGGCCGTCGAGACCTTGGTGTGCGGGCGCCTCCTGCGCGCCGACGCGGAAGCTCGTGCAGGCACTCACATTCCGAGAAAAGTCCTGCAGAAACCGTGCATAGTAGATTGCGGCTGCTGTCGTGTGTTCGAAATAATGAGGCTCGGCGTTAATGACGAAGATTTCTCTGGGACGATGACAATGACCGCGGCGCCACGCACGCTGCTCGCCGATGACCACATGATGGTCGCCGAGGGGTTGAACCGGCTGCTGGCGGACCACTGCCAGATGGTAGGCACTGTGCTCGACGGCACCAGCCTCGTCGAAGCTGCAGTTGACCTCCAGCCCGACCTCATCATCGCCGACCTGTCGATGCCTGGACTGAGCGGCCTCGACGCGATCACTCAGCTACGCGCCCGCGGAGTGAACGCCAAGATCATCATCCTGACGATGTATGCCGACCCGCGCATCGCGAAGGAAGCGATTGCCGCCGGAGCGGTCGGTTTCGTGTCGAAGCACGCAGCCGGTCAGGAGCTGCTGACCGCAATACAAGAGGTCCTCGGCGGCGGAACCTATCTCAGCCCGCAGGTGGCGGCGCAGATCGGCGGGTTGCCCGCTGGCGATAAGCCGCTCGCCAAACTGACGCCACGTCAGCGGCAGGTTCTGCAGCTCATAGCCAAGGGATACCGTATGCGCGAGATCGCCAACGCGCTGCAGGTGTCTCCGCGGACGGTCGAGACGCACAAGTACGAGATCATGCGCGTCCTCGGCTTCAAGAACACGGCTGACCTCGTTCGCTACGCGACCTGGCTGGGCCTGGTCAACACCTGATCGTTGCGGCAGCTGCGCCGCGATACTCAAGCGCATCACAGGGAGTCGGGGAAACGGGGTCGGCCACCACCGATCGGCCGACCGCCTGCCGGTGCTCATGTCCCGATGCTGCGCCGGTCTATGAGCCCGCGGGTGATCAGAGGCGAACCGGCCCCGTCATCTGCCGATACGGCCTGACCGTTCAACGAGGCCGTTCGCGACGCACGAGATCTTTCAATAGCTACGCCAGAGGAGCGTCATCGTTCAGACGGTTCTTCTTGAAGGAATCGAAACGAGCTGCGAGTACACGCCGCCGTGACCTGCCGGTTATCGCGATATGCCGCGGACGTTCATCAGCCTTGACGTCTGCCTGGATCGGCGATGCAGTCTGCCGGTCGCTGGCGTCTCTCGACGTGTCCTGCCGCTGCAGATGTTTCTGCTGATGCTGAACGGGCCACTGCGAGCCGCTAAGGCCGAGCTGTACCAATTCATAGCAGTCGACGTTTCTTATGCGGTGCCACTGCGAAATGTCTTCGTCGTCGATCACGACGAAGGGGCGCGAACAGCGCTGTCTCGCCATCTGATTTCTTTCGGTTTTGCCGTTCGGGCGTTCAACTCTGCGGAGTCGTTCCTCGCGCAGCGCCCCGCCTCCGGCGCAGCGTGCCTCGTGCTCAACGATCACCTGCCTGGCCTGTCGGGGTTGGAGCTTCAGAGACGTCTCCAAGACGAGAGCACCCTCTCGGTAGTTTTCGTAACGGGTCACGGTGATGTCCGGACGGTCGTCCAGGCCATGAAAAGTGGGGCGATCGACTTTCTGACCAAGCCCGTCGATACCGAACAGCTCGTGGCGGCCGTCATGCGAGGGCTCGAGCAAAGTGCTCGCACAGAAGCGGAGCAACGGCTCTATGATGTGTTCGTCGAGCGGGTAGACCGCCTCACCAGACGCGAGCGTGAGGTTGCTACGGCACTGATCCGGGGGCTGCATAATAGACAGATCGCCTCGGAGCTGGGTACTACCGAGAGAACCGTGAAGGCGCACCGCGGACGCGTCATGGCGAAACTCGAAGTTGGATCGGTTGCGCAGCTCGTGAGGCTCGTTGAAAGTGCACGAAGAGGCAACGGGGTCACGTTGATCGACTCAGCCCCGCGCCCAACCGCCGGGCGGCCGTTTGAGACCCGTCGCATCCACTGGGTCGGCAATAGCGAGCCCAAGTGGCGCTCGACGTGTTGAAGCGTGGTGCCCGCCAAGAGTCACGGGTTGCGTGAAAGGACCGCTTCATGATGAAACGAACAGTCGTGTTGATTGTCGCGGGGCTCGCGATGTCGGGATTCAGCGTGCTGCAGTTTGCCTGCGGTGGCGGAGATCGTGCGCAAGAGCCGCCGCCCGTCGCGCAGGTTGCACTACCGGCAGCGCCCGCACCGGAGGCGCCGCCTCCGCCGGCTTCGGCAGCTGCTCCTGCGCCGGTTGCTCCGGCCCCCGCGCCCGCACCTCGTCCAGCGGCGAGACCGCCAAGTCAGAATGCGGCTCAAGCGCCAGCTCCAGCGGCAGTCGCGCCCGCTCCGGCGCCTGCGGCTCCGCCGCTGCCGCCACCTCCGCCGCCGCGTCAGTTCACGCTGCGCCAGGGAACGCCGCTGAGCGTGTTTACGACGTCGACGATTTCGACGAGCGCGAACAAGCCCGGTGAGGCGTTCAATGCCGTGCTCGCGAAAAGTATCGTCGATGGCGATTGGGTGATCGCGAAGCAGGGCGCTCGCGTTGAGGGTGTCGTCGTGGAGTCCGATCCAGGCGGAAAAGTGAAGGGGGTGGCCTCGCTGACGTTGGCGCTGCGGCGATTGACGCTGGCTGATGGCCGGACGATTGAGCTCGACACCGATACGTTCATCCAGGAAGCGAAGACAACGAAGGGCAAGGACGCCAAGAAGGTCGGTATCGGAGCCGGCATCGGCGCCGCGATTGGTGCGATTGCCGGTGGCGGCAAGGGCGCTGCGATTGGCGCGGCCGTCGGCGGTGGTGGTGGTGCGGCCGCATCGCTTGCCACGCGCGGCGACGCAGCAGAAGTGGCGAGCGAGACCGAGTTGAGATTCACGCTCACCTCGCCAATCACGATCACCGAACGCAAGTAGCCGTCAGTCC
>DATLLQ010000173.1:0-3996 GCA_035537775.1 Vicinamibacterales bacterium
CGGATTCAGCGGTGTGGACGCAGGCCGATCCGCTGCCGAAGCCGCACCGCGGCCGGACCCCAGTGCAACTGGGCGAAGAAATGCTCGGCGCGAAGGTCCGCGTGTTCGTAGCTGAATAGATCGGCGGTTCCATCCATTGCCGCCGGGCCAAGGATCTGATGGGCGAACTCATGGACGGCCGTCCGCCCGATACCGCGACCGATGGCGTGAACGATCGTTGCGTGATCCGTCCCCGCAGGGGCATAGGCCAGTGCGCTGAGCGCCACGATGTTGAACGCCACAGCGCCGGATCCAAGCGTGCCACCGAACGAGAACGACTCACCCGCGGCCGGACGGGCGCGACGGCTGACGAGTTGCGGTACGACGCGCACGCGATACGCGTATCGGTGCGACGTGTTGAACTGCAATCGCGTGTTCGCGAACGCGATGTGCAGCTCCCGGAGCGCGGCCGACTCGATGGTCCGAAGATCATCGGGCGTCAACGGTGCGCTCAGCCGATCGCTGACGACACCAACCGACGCGGGTGTCAGACCCTCGAAGGCGAACCCGGCGTGAATCCGTCGACTGCCCACATCGGCCGGCTGACACGCCGTCGAACACTGTCCGGCGACGATCAGGGTGGCTGTGAGACGAATCAGGCTCCCGCGGCGGCTCGCTTTTCCGTTCCCTTGTAGGTGCCAAGGACACGAGTCCATTTTGCGAACTCCGCCAGGTGCGTGATCGCGCGCGCACACATCAGGTCGTCGCGCCGCGCCTCGACTTCCACGTAAAACAGGTACTCCCAGGGGCGCCCGCGAATCGGCCGGCTTTCGAGCTTGGTGAGGTTGATGTCGCGCAGGGCAAAGACGCTGAGCGCCTTGAACAACGCGCCGGGGGTGCTCGGCAAGGCAAAGACGATCGTGGTCTTGTTGGCGTCGGGCGGCGGCGCACCGCCGATGATGGCGAAGCGCGTGATGTTGTATTCGAAGTCCTGCACCGCTTCCTGCAGCACGGCGAGCCCGAATACCTCCGCCGCGCGGCGCGACGCGAGCGCGGCGGCGTTCGCCAGCTTCTGCTCGGCCACGAGCTTGGCGCCGCCGGCCGTGTCGTAAACCGCTTCCACCGTCACGCCGAGATCCTTCAGGTAGCGCTCGCACTGCGCCAGCGCCTGCGGGTGCGAATAGACGATGGTGAGGTCCTCGATCCTGGTGCCGGGCAGCGCCTGCAGGCAATGGACCACGTCGAGCTCGACCTCGCCGGTAATCGACAGCTCGTGTTCGAGCAGCAGGTCGTAGTTGCGGTGGATCGTTCCCCCGATCGAATTCTCGAGCGGCACGACGCCGTGCGTCGCGCGCTTTTTCACCACCGCCTCGAACACGTCGTCGAAGCTTTTGCACGGCAGTGTCTCGGCGTTCGGCCCGCCGAAGTGGAGCGCCGCAGCCTCGCTGTAGGCGCCAGGTTCTCCCTGATATGCAAGTCTCACGATTGCTCCCGCTCCATGCGAATGAGTCGTGCCTGTCCGCGCACGTACGCTCCCGCGATCAGCGCCGGTGGGGTGATGAGGACCATCGCGGCCCGAACCCACAACGGCGGCAGCATGATATTCGGCGTCAACGACGCGAACCCGATCAGCATGACGGCCAAAGCCGCCGTTACCATCGCATGCTGCACTTCGTGCGAGCCCGCCAATTTGGCCAGCACGTAGCCCGTCAGCAGCGACGCCAGCGCGTGGGTGACCACGGTAAAGGCCAGCACGGCCGGCCGATTCCGGATGGTAAGGTACGCGGCCGCGTCCTGGACCGGCGCCTGCGCCAGCGTCATCACGAGGGTACGCTCGAGCGTCTGGTCGATGAAACCCAGGAGCAGCAGTGCCGCCACCACCACCGCGATGCTGCGTCCGATACTGATGCCGCTCATCAGAAATACATTCCGTGGATGACGGAGGCGACCATCGAGAGGATCGAGACGGCCAGCAGGCCCACCGCGATCGCGATGTGATCGGTTCGCTCGGGCTTCAACGGGTCGAGGAACCGCGCCATGAAGTAGCCGCCGCCAAAACCGCCCAGGTGCGCGTAGTTGTCGATGCCCGCGATCAGGAAGCCCATGATCAGCAGCATCGCAACGTTCGACATCGCATAGCTGCGGGCCATGCCGCTGCCGCTGCGATGGCCATAGGCGAGGATCGCGCCGATCAGACCAGAAATCGACGCCGAGGCTCCGACCGTGAACTGTCCGCCGCGCAGGATGATCAACGTCGGAAAGAATTCACCGGCCACCGAGCTCAGTGTGAATCCGGCGACGCCGCCGACGACGTAGATGATCACCATGCGGCCCGGGCCATACAGATCCGCCGTTGCCGGCGCGAGCTGCCGCGTGGCCCACATGTTGAAAAAGATGTGCAGCAAGCCGGCGTGCAGCCAGCCCGCGCTGAGAACCGTCCACCAGCGGCCGAACTGAAAGACAGGAATCGATCCGCTGGCGCCGAACAGGAACATCGCGAGCGTGGACGGCGAGAACAGCGTAAACGGATTGCTGGTCTCGATGCTCCCGCGCGAAGCCAGCAGCATCAGGACGTAGACGACGATGCAGGTGCCGATGACGAAAGGGACGAAGCCGAGGTCCTGTCCGAGCGATCGGAAGGCCGGCGCCCAGCCCCAGAGGCCCGGGTTGCGCCGTCCACAGTTGTAGCACCGGTCGTCGTCTACACCGACCAGTACCCCACATGACGTACAGATGACCGAGCCCGTGCGCTGGCGCCTGAACACGACGTCGATGATACTTTTACTGAATGCCCAACTCACAGTGTCAGTTGGTAGTCGGTAGTCGGTAGTTGAGCAGCGCCAGATGAAGGTCATCGTTGCCATCACCGGCGCGACCGGTGCCATCTATGGCGTCCGCATCCTGCAGCGTCTGCGCGAGGCGGGCGTCGAGACGCACCTGGTGATCAGCCGCTGGGGCGCGCGCACGCTGCTGCACGAGACGTCGTTTTCGCGTGAGCAGGTGGAGTCGCTGGCGTCGGTCACCTATGCGCCGGCCGACATGGGCGCGGCAATCTCGAGCGGATCCTTCCGGACCGACGGGATGGTGATCGCGCCGTGCAGTGCGAAGACATTGGCCGCCGTCGCGCACGGCTTTGGCGAAAACCTCATTCATCGCGCGGCGGACGTGATCCTGAAGGAACGGCGCAAGCTGGTCATGGTGGTGCGCGAGGCGCCGCTCAGCGACATTCATCTCGAGAACATGCTGAAGCTGTCGCGGATGGGTACGGTCATCCTCCCGCCGCTGCCAGCGTTCTATAACCACCCGCGCACGGTGGACGACGTGATCGACCACACGGTGTCACGCGTGCTCGATCAGTTCGGACTCGATGTGGGCGGGGTTGAGCGATGGACAGGGGAGATGGGAGTGGGGAGTCCATCGATGATTGATGAATGATGATTTGAGGATTAGATTGAATCATCGATGAGAGCACGCGCTTTTGCCAGCGCGCGCTCAGCGTCCTCGACCTCCTGGGCTGCTTCCTCCGCTTTCGCTGCCACGGCTCGTGCGTGCTTCTTCGCCTCGTCGGCGTCCGCGCTGGCGCGCTCGAGCGCTTGTTCCGCTTTGAGCTTTGCCGCTTCCGTCTCCTTCGACTGCGCGGCCGCCTTCTTCAGTTCTTCTTCAGCGCGCTGAGCGGCTTTCCGCGAGTCGCGAAGCGCATGTTCGGCTTCATGCACCGCCGCCTTTGCCGCGGCACGCTGTGCCTGACGTTCCGCAGCCCGCGCCTGTTCGTCGCCGGCATTCGACGTCTTCCTGTCCGCCTTCTTCGGCGGCTTCTGCTCGAACTTGATGACGCGTGGAGGCCCGGCTGGACGGCCCGCACGGTCCACGCTCGGGACCAGCGCTGCGAGCGCCTCGAATCCTGGCGGCTGCACGTCGTCGGTCAGGTGGCCCGGCTGCGGGGTGTCCGGGATGCCGGCATAAGTCGAGAGCGCTTCCAGCGTGGTCGTGACACGGCGCATCGTGTCGGGCGCCGCG
>DATLLQ010000174.1:0-9824 GCA_035537775.1 Vicinamibacterales bacterium
GCTTACATCCGTCCTGCGCCATCTGCGCAGGGTCCCACGTATCCGCAGCCTTGCGACCCGCGGCGTTCAAGGGAACGCTCGAGTAGTCGCCTTTCTTCGGAACCACCATCCGCCATCGCCAGTCCTCGGTGACGACGGAAACCCAGCTGCCGGTGAGATCAAAAGGTGCTGCCGCGCGGGGAGTCGCCGGCGCCTGTGCGGCGCCGCCCCTGCCCTGCGCGTAGAGGGTGGCCGAGGCGAACGCGAGCGCAAGAACGACGACGCACGCGTGCACCCATCGCACACATCGCACCCCTTGCACCCGCACCTTTCGCACCCTTAGCACCTCTCGCACCCGTCGTACCTGTTTCATTTCTTAGCCAGGTCTCGATATGCCGCCTCGACAAACATCTCCGTCGTCCACTGGCCGCTCACCGCACCATAACGGCCGTCGTACTCATAGGTTGGCCGCGCAGCCTTCACCTGCTCGAGCGTCATGCCGCGCTTGATCATGTCGGCGATCCGATCGCGGACGATCGCCACCATGTTCCGGTATTCGACGACATCCGCTTCGTCGGCGATGCGGCCGTGGCCGGGAACGATCATGGTCCCGCCTTCCTGCCAATCCTCGGGAACCGCGATGTCGATGATCTGGTTGAGCGCCGCGAGCACGCCGCTGAACGTGCCGCCGCGCGCCGCATCGATCCGCGGATAGCGCGTCATGTCGAAGACGTCGCCCGTCGCGATGACGTCGGAGCGGCGGAAGAAGACGATGGCGTCGCCGGCGGCGTGCGCCGACGGCTGGTGGATCAGCTGAATAGCCTCGCCGTTCGTGAACACTTCCTTTACGTCGCCGGCAAAGGCATCCGTCGGCCATCCGCCAACCGGCAGCAGCGCTTTCTCCCCTGTCGGCGCGCTGACGGCAAGCAGCAGATCCTCGTGGGCAATCACCGCCGAGCCGGATCCGCCTGGTCCGGCGACGACGAGGCCTCCGCCGGGGCGGGCACCCGCTTTCGCGATCGCCTCGTTGCCGCCCACGTGATCGAGATCGACGTTCGTGTTCAGGACGTAGTGAACGGGTTGCTCGGAGATCGTCCGCACGGCCGAGAGCACCTGCGCGGCAGACGAGGCGAGACCGGAATCAACCAGGACCACGCCATCCTTGCCGGTCTGCACGACGATGTTGCCGCCGGCGCCGGCAATGACGAAGACGTTCCCCTGGACGCGAAGCACCTGTGGCGTCCCGACCGGAGTGTCGAGGCGCTGAACCCGCTCACGCGGACCGGGCGTGGTGTTCGATCCGGTTGCCGTGTTCGTTTCCAGCTTCCGCGCGAAATCCGGGTACGTCGTATCGCGCCCGCCCATGGCGCCCGCCGCCGGTACGCCGCTGTATTTCAGGAAGTCCTCGATGTGCTCCCGCTCCGACGGCAGGTAGTGAGGGACGTAGTGCTTTCCCTGGCCGGGAATCTGATCGGCAACCTGTGCCGGGCCGCAGACGCCCCACGCGTTGGCATTGGCGGTCGGGGCCGCTTCGTAGTTGGTTGTTCGGATGAACGGCTCCGCGAGAAACACGGGATCGTTGACGAAGCTCACGAGCTGCAGGTGATCGCCGTAGCGGGTGAAGAACTCCGTCATCGTCGCCAGGTCGCTCGTCGGCGCACCGTTGCGCTGCAGCCATCCCGGCTTGATGTGCGTCGTCGTCACGACGAGCGTGTTGCGTTCCCAGCGGCCGGTGGAAAAGCCGGCCCAGGTGTGCGGCGCGAGATCCGACGGATGCGGGCGGCCGTCCATCCAGATCGTCCGTGGACGTCCGTAGCTGCCGACCAGGCTGTAGGCGAGCAGCCGGCCCGAGGCGACGTCGGTGACTTTCGAGAAGCGGATCGTCGCCGGACCGCGCATCGCGTAGGTCACGACGTGCGGGATGCACTGCCATTCCGGGATGGAGCGCATCGCCTCGTCCCAGCTCGCGGCCTTGCGCTGCCCGGCCTCGTTCAGCGGCAGGCCCGTGTAGTCGCCGAGGCGCATGCCGCCGCGGTGCGGGAGATCCTCGTGAAAGATCGAGCCCCACTCGCCGGAGACGTCCAGCTGCGCGGAAGCCGTGGACGCGCAAACGAGGACCAGGACGACGCACGCCGCGACCAGCCTTCGTCTGTTCATGATGGGCAGCCGATTGTAAGGCTATTTATGGAGTGCGCCGCCGCGGCAGCGGCTCGGTCTTCGCCGTCACGAACGCGAGCTCGTCAGTCGAGGTGTAGCGCCGCTCCTCGATGCGACGGGCGGGGACGGCGAGCTGATGCGACGCGACAGTGACAACCAGCGCGTCCTCACCCAAGTGGAGCGAAATCTGGCGCCGCATGTTCGATCGACTGAACGTCGCCGTCGCCTGAAGCGCCCCCGCGCGTCTCGATTCGGCAACTGCATTCAGTGGGAGCGGGTCCCAGACGCACGGCCTCGGAGTGCAGGCGCCCAGCAGCTGCAGCATCCAGCGGCCGCCCTGTTGGTAGACACGCGCCCCGACGATGCTCTTCGTATCCTTCTTCGAGTTCCGCCATTCACCGGCAAAGGCACTCGCGTCCTGCGCGTACGACGCGGCCGGCGCCAACACCAGCGCGAGCAGCAGGGCTGCATGACGCCCCATGGGACGTAGTGTAGCCACGAATCTCGCCTTCAACCCTTACGACCGCGGCTCTCCCGAAGGTAGTGGGGACTGTAGTGGAGGCCGTGGGGCGTCGTCACCTTGTGCGCGGTCTTCTCGCGGAGGAAGTTCGCCTTCGCCTGGCGGAGTACGGCGATCTCGCTGTCGTTGCACTCCTGCAGCGTGATCTCTTCACGCGACACGAAGAAGACCTGCCCGATCGGCAGGTTGTGCGCGCCGGCAATGCCCTCGCCAGGTTGCAGCACGTAGCGGAACTCCGAGTCGTGCACGTACCAATCGGTCTCCACGCGCACCACGAGCATCGGAGCAATCGGCCGTTCGACGTTGTTGAACACCTGTGTGTAGACCGTGTCCCACCCCTCTGGGGTCCGGAAACCCATGTTGCCGCGCAGCGTGATTGCGCCCTGCGGCGTGCCCATGTCCTCCGGGACGATGAAGACGCGGGCGAACTGCTTGGCTTCTTCGACGTCGAGCGGCGGATCGGGCACCTGGAACTGCACCTGCTCCTTCATGACGCCGATGCCGCCGACCGGCATCGCGATCGTCAGCGAGAAGATCGGCTGCCATCGCGCGGCGGCCGCCTGCATGAAGTAGGTGAACTGATACTGCCCTTCGCCCTGGAACTCGACGTGATAGGACTCGTGCGGCTCGAGCGCCGGATAGACCATGTAGCCGAGCCCGCTGCCGGCCTCGAGGACCGGGCAATGCCGGGCGTGCTGTGGGAGGAGGGGCCGCTGGTTTTCGCGGCGAGGTTTCATCCCGACGCCGGGGCGCGTCCAGTTGGGAAAGGTGCGAACGTCCATCGCGGCATCTTATGCCGAGTGCAGTGATGCGAGCGCGCGTCTACCACACGAACGGAACCAGACGAAACCGTACCCTGCGCATGTACTCCGAATACCCGGGCAAGTCTCTCTGCAGGATTCTCTCCTCGTCGAGAAGCCGCCACACAAGCACGGGCATCACGAGCACGATCAGACCGATCGGCCACCACGAACCGAGCGCGAGCGGCATTCCGACGAAGAGCCAAATGGCGCCGGCGTACATCGGATGACGCACGCTGGCGTACGGCCCGGTATCGATCACCCGTTGATCCTTTTCCACGCGGATATTGGATGCGGCGAAACTATTGACGCGGGTCACCCAGAAGATGAACCAGAAGAACAGCAGAATCACCACGTTGCCAAGGATCGACACCCACGGTGCAACTGGCGACCACGCGTATCGGTAATCGAGCGCTGACACGACGAGACACGCAAGAAACGTGAAGTAGATCAACGACACGATGATTTTCTGGGACCACTCTCGCTCATGTTGCGGCCCGGCCTTCATCCGACGCTCTAAGAGCGGTCTGTCATAGATCGCCATGTACACGGTGAAGCCGAGAGTCGACGCGACAAAGGTCCCCATGAACAGCCAGCCTCGCCAGTAGTCGAACGTGCCAGCCGGCCAGAAGATGACGACGGCAAAGAAGATGAGCCCGAACACTCCTCGAACGATCGCCTGCCGGTAGAGCGGATCCATATGTCCGTATAGCACCCGTCGTGGAGTAGTCTTCACTCTCCATGGCCGACTCTGCCGTAGCCCGTCCCCGCGCCGCCGTTCTCGGAGGCGGGCTGGGATCCTTGACCACCGCCCTTGAACTTTCCTCCCGCGGCTACGACGTCACGATCTACCAGTTAGGGTGGCGCCTCGGCGGCCAGGGGGCCAGCGGCCGCAACCTGGCCGACAACGGTCGCATCGAGGAGCACGGACTCCACATCTGGTTCGGCTTCTACCACAACGCGTTCCGGGTGATGCGCGAGGTGTACGACGAGCTGGGACGTCCGCCCGACCATCCGCTGTCCACAGTCGAACAGGCATTTGTCGGTGCGGACACACACGTGTTCCTCGAGCACCTCGACACGGGGCTCAAACGCTGGTTGATCGAGTTCCCGCACGACAGCGGGTTTCCGGGTACGAGCGGCAGCGAGTTGCCCGACGTGCACGAACTGCTGCAACGGCTGGTCAACTTCGCGCGCGAGCACTTCCACCGCGAGGTCGCCCCCCACCTGAACCAGCCGGCGGCGACAGCGCCGCACTCCGTCGTTGGAGAAGTCGTCGCCTGGCTGAAGTCGGAAGTCCGCGCAGATGCCGATGCGGTGGTGGCCGTGGGCGCGGGCGCAGCCCTGGAGGCGGCGGCCAGTCTGGCGGCCCAGCTCAAGTCAAACGGCGCTGTTGCTCAGGATCTGCATCGCGTGCTGGCGGCGGTCGCCGTCCATCTGCGTCAGGTGGTGAACGCGACCATCAGCGATGATCTCCGCCGCGCGTGGATCATCCTCGACCTGGCGCTGACCTACGCCCGCGGGTTCGTCGCCGACGACGTGCTGGTCAATGGTTTCAAGCCGCTCGACCGGTTCGAGTTTCGCGACTGGCTCCGGCGGCACGACGCGGATGAGCAGGCTGTGGAATCCGCGGTCGTCCAGGCCTTTTATGACGCGTCGTTCTCCTACGCAGAGGGGCGCGTGGATCAGCCCAACGTGGCGGCTGGCGTGGCCGTTCGTGCGACGCTCCGGATCATCTTCGGCTACCGCGGGCACATCGTCTTCAAGATGAACGCCGGGATGGGCGACACGATCTTCGCGCCGATCTACGAGGTGTTGAAGCGGCGCGGCGTCACGTTCAAGTTCTTTCACCGGGTCACGGCGCTCGAACCCGGCGCCATTCCAGGGACGAGCACGAGAGGCATCGCACGCGTGCACCTCGCTCGACAGGTCGACCTGGTGGGCACGGACTACGAACCGCTGGTGCCGATAAACGATCTGCCGTGCTGGCCCTCGACACCACTGACCGACCAGATCAAGAACGGCGATCGACTCGCAGGCGTCAACCTCGAATCGCACTGGAGCGGCTGGCCGGACGTCGGCACCGAGACGATCGAGGCCGGCCGGGATTTCGACGTACTGGTTCTGGGGATTTCGCTCGGCGGCCTGCCGCTCATCTGCCAGTCGCTGCTCGACAGCGGTGAACCCAACGCGCCCGCATGGCGCGCGCTCTTCGACCAGGTGAAAACCGTCCGGACGCAGGCGATCCAGATCTGGACGCACGCGACGGCGGCAGCCACTGGCTGGGACGCCCTCGGCGGCATCACCGCGTGCTGCGACGAACCGGACGCGAGCTGGGCGGACTTTGCGCAGGTCCTCGCGCGAGAGGCGTGGTCGCCCGGCGCCAACGTGACCGGACTCTTCTATGGCTGCGGCCCGATGCCCGACAGCGACCCGCCCATTCCGCCTCCGGACGACAGCGGCTTTCCGGCACAGATGCTTGCGTCGGCGGTGGCGACGGCCGACGCCTTCATGCAGCGAAGCGCGGCGCCGGTGTGGCCGTCTGTCAGTGGCGCGAACGGGCTCGATCCCGGCATCGTGGCCTCGCGTTACGACCGCGTGAACATCGATCCATCCGAGCGCTATGTGCTGGCGGTGGCGGGCGGCGAGTTCGCGAAGCTGCCACCAAACGGTTCCGGCTACGCAAACCTCTTCCTGACCGGTTGTTGGGTGGAGAACGGACTCAATATCTCGAGCGTTGAAGGCACGGTGATGGCCGGGCTCGCCTGCGCGGCGGCGATCTCGGGTGCGCCGATCCAGATCGTCGGCGAAAAGGACTTCTGATGAACACGGGGAGCGCGCGGCCGAAGATTGCCGTGCTTGGGAGCGGTGTCGGAGCCATGACCGCCGCCTACGAGCTGGCGGTGCAGGACAAGTACGACATCACGGTCTATCAGATGGGGTGGCGTCTGGGCGGTCAGGGAGCCAGCGGCCGAAACCTCGACATGAACGCACGCATCGAAGAACACGGCCTTCACGTCTGGTTCGGCTTCTACTACAACGCGTTTTCGTTGATGCGGCGCTGCTATGCGGACTTGAACCGCCCGCCCGATGCGCCACTGGCGACGCCGCAGAAGGCGTGGGTTGGCCAGGACAGCTTCATGTTCCGCGAGACCTATGACGGGCAGACGTATCCCTGGCGTATCGACTTCCCGTCGGATCCGCTCGCGTTTCCCGGGTCGGATGTTGCCCCGGGGTTACCCACGTGGGATGCGGTCGTCACCAATCTCCTCGAGAACGCGTCCGGCTATTTCGTCACGCAGGTCTCCAACCGGATTCCCCTGGTCCCCCTCGCGCATCCATTCCTGTCGCGTCTCGCGCACCTCTTCACCGGGCTCGACCAAGGCGGCAAGGCCGCGACCGCCGAAGTCGGCCGGGCACTTTTCCAGCACGCGATGGAACGGTTCGCGGCCAAGGACGATCATCCCGTCATCGTGGCCATCCTGAAGGACCTTCGCCGCTGGGTGGGCGACATCGCACGACCGTTCCTCTCCCACGACGATCCTCGCCGCGCCTGGAGCCTGGTGGACCTGCTCCTGACGATCGTCATCGGCGTGCTCGAGGACGACATCCTGCACGCCGGCTTCGGCGCGATTGCCAACAAGGATTTCCGCCAGTGGCTGAACGAGAAGGGCGCCGATCCTCTCGTGTTCAACGGCCCCCTCATTCAGTCGCTCTACGACATCTTCTTCGCCTACGAAGGCGGGGACGTGTCGCGCCCGTCGGTGGAGGCTGGACCTGCACTGCACGGCAGCCTGCGGACCATGCTCACGTATCAGGGACACGTGCTCTACAAGATGAACGCGGGCATGGGCGACACGGTGTTCGCGCCGTTGTATCTCGCTCTGAAGCAGCGCGGCGTTTCGTTCAAGTTCTTCAACCGCGTTGAGAAACTGGTCTACGACGATACCGCCGGCGTCATCAGCGCGATCGAGATCGCCCTCCAGGTCGACCTCAAGGTGCCTGAGTACTCGCCGCTCGTGGACGTGAACGGCCTGCCGTGCTGGCCGAGCACGCCGATCACGGATCAGATCGTCAACGGCGATGCGCTCAAAGGGGTCAACCTCGAATCCATGTGGTCGGGCTGGACTGACGCTGGACACACGACGCTGCAACTCGGTCAGGACTTCGATCAGGTGATCCTCGGGATAACCGTGGCAGGCCTGCCGTTCATCTTTGACGAGAAGCTGCTCGCGCTCGAGCCGTGGCGGAAGATGCTGGCAAACGTGCAGACCGTTCGCACGCAGGCCGTTCAGCTGTGGTTCAACCAGTCGTCCGAGGAACTCGGCTTCCCTGTCCCCGGCGGCATCATCGCGGATTGCAACGAGCCGGATGCCTGCTGGGCGGATTTCATCCAGGTGCTTCCCAGGGAGAACCAGCCCCCGGACGTCAAGGCGTTGTTCTATGGGTGCGGCGTCCTGTCCGATGACGGTCCGCAGTTTCCGCCGCCGACCGACCTTCAGTTCCCCGATCAGCAACTGGAGCGCGTGCACGCAGCCACCGTACAGTTCCTCGAGAACGCCGGCGTCCAGATTTGGCCGAAGGGGGCCATCGGGCAGGCCCTCGACTGGACCGTCCTCGCCGCTCCGCGGAATCTGCTCGGTGCGGCGCGCCTCGACAGCCAGTACCTGCGCGCCAACGTCGATCCGTCCGAGCGCTACGTGCTGACCGTGGTGGGCTCCAGCCAGTACCGGCTCGCACCGGGCGCCTCGGGCGTCAAGAATCTCTTCCTGGTCGGCAGCTGGGTGGACAACGGCTTCAACCTGTCGTGCGTCGAGGCCGCCGCGATGTCGGGCATGCAGGCATCGCGCGCCATCTCAGGTGCGCCGGCCACGGTCTACGGCGAGCACGGCTTCGTCACGGCCGCGATCTAGTTCACTGACGTCGAGCCGGCACCCGACGCGCGACGCCGGCGTTCGGTGAGGCGCGCATCGTCGGTTGCATTCAGTGTTTCGAAGGCGTGGTACGCCTGATCCAGCAGCGCCGCGCCGCGCGAGTGGCGCGGCCCCAGCAGAAGGCCGAGCTCGGCGGTCGCGAGCGCAACCTCGTACGGCATCTCGAGGCGGATGCCGGCCGCTCTGCTGCGCTCGAATGCGGCGGCGGCCCGGCTGTCACGTCCACGCCCGCGCTCGTAGAAGCCGCGACACAGCGCCGCTCGTGGCTCGCCCACAGGAAACATTCCCGCGAAACGCTCGAGCGTGATCAGACAGCGTTTCGCCGCCGCGCGGGCTGAGTCTTGCGCCGCGTGAGAGTCGGTGCCCGCCCAGAGCGCCATGTACACCTCGGTGGCGCCCGCGTAGCCTTCGAGGACGTAGCCCGCTACAGGCGGCGTCTTTGGCATGAGCTCGAGCACGCGCTCCGCCTCGACCCGTGCCGCCTCGAGGTTGCCGGCCCGCAAGTAACAGCGAGCCAGCGCCCCCGCCAGCCACAGGCCATCGATGCTTTGCCACGTATGGCCGATGGTCGGGCTGCCCGCCAGCCGGCGCAACGTTTCGTCGGCCCCGTCCCGCACCACTCCGGCCTGCACCAGGCCAGCAGTGCTCCACACGCGCGGCTGAAAACCTTCAGCATCGACGGCCAGCTTCGCCACGCGTTGGCTGGCGGACAGCGACTGCGCGAAGCGCCCGCGGAAGAAATCACCGCACGCGCCCACCATCACCGTCTCCTGCAGCCGCCTGCGATCGCCTAACGCTTCCTGGATTGCCGTCGCGCGCGGGATGATCACGTCCATCTCGGCCCAGGCGCACGCACCGACCAGATAGGTGACGGTCATCAAGTCCACCCAGCCCAGCACGGACTGATCGGTGATGTCACGCACCGCCTCCTCTGCCAAACGCATGTACATCCGCGCCATGCGGTGCTGGCCCACCATGCCGGCCCCCACGATCTGGGTGCCGTAGCTGCGGGCGAGCTCGTTGGAGGGGCCCGCCCGCTCGGACGAGTTCAGGTTGAGGAGCGACGCACATACGGTGGGCAGTGATCTCCCGACCTGGTAGTGACAGTGTCCGATCCGCTCGTAAGCGCGCGACAGGAGGAGCATGCGAGCGCGGGCTTCGGTGGTCCGTGCCCGTCCGATGAAATACGACGGCGCGACGCGATGCAGGATCTGACGAACGATCTGTCCGGCCACTGTCGCCGACGTGCGTGCCGTTGAGAGAGTCGGCACCGGCCCACCCAGATACCGGACGGCGCGCTCCAATCGCACACGACCCTCCTCGAGGTGCCCTGACGCGAACAACGCTTCGCCGAGCAGCCGCTCGGTGGGAGCCAGTTCGACTGGCAGGCTCGTGTCCGCCTCAGCGAGGTCGAGCGCTCGAGTGAGGAGCGCC
>DATLLQ010000175.1:0-2981 GCA_035537775.1 Vicinamibacterales bacterium
CAGCAGTTGCAGCGACTCGCGACGGTTGCGATCCGTGAGCTCCGACTGGAGGCGACGCAGGCCGCCGATCTGACCGGTGATGTACCAGGAATACGCCGCAACGACCGCCAGCGTCAGCACCAGGCCGACCAGCAGCGCCACAGTCGGGGAACGGTGAGCCGCGCGGCCCGCGTTGGACATCGGGGCGATTATAGCGACGGGCAACGGGATGGTCCGTCGCGCCCCGGGCAGGCGCGGCGGACCTGGTGAACTGGAGTGTGTGATCGTCAATAGACCACGGGCCGCCAGAGGGCACAATAGTGCGAATCGATTAGGCCCACTCCCGCGGTATGATGCGGCGGACGAGGGCTGCCATGAACCAACTGACACGGCGTGACACGTTGAAGCTCGGCCTGACCACCGCCGCCGGCCTGGCGCTGATTCCCGAGTGGGCGTTGCCGGCGCTCGCGCAAGGCGAAGTGGACGTGCCGTTCACCGATTACCCCGCGAATTTCGTGACCGGTCCCGCCGATGGCGCCCGGCGCGTCCTCGACCTGCGGAAGATTGATAGGCTCCTTACGCCCACGGATCAGTTCTTTTTCATCCAGCATTACGACAAGCCACAACTCGATCCGGCGACCTACCGGCTGAAGCTCACCGGGCTGTTCACGAAGCCTGCCGAACTGTCGCTCGCTGACCTCCAGTCGATGCGCAGCACGGACGTCGTCAACGGATACGAATGCTCCGGCAACAGCCCGCGCGGGATGCAGGGCCTCTCGTCATGCGGCCGATTCACCGGCGTTCGTCTGCGTGACGTTCTTCGAGGCGCCGGCGTCGACGACAAGGCACGCGAGGTCGTATTCTTCGGCGCCGACAAGGGTGGCGAGGACGTCGTCTTCAGGCAGCAGACGCTGAAGGTCCAGCAGCAGTTCGCCCGCAGCATCACCCTCGAGAATGCCATGAAGCCGGAGCCGCTCCTCGCGTGGGCGCTCAACGGCACGCCGCTCGGCCGCGACCACGGGTTCCCGCTGCGGGTGATCATGCCGGGCTGGTACGGCGTTGCCAACGTCAAGTGGCTGTCGGAGATCCACCTGCAGGAAAACCGCTTTCTCGGCAACTACCAGGCGCGTTGGTACCGGACCGTCCGCGCTGTTGGCGGCACCGGCGAGCTCAACGATCCGGCGACGCAGTTCGTGGAAAGCGAAGTGTCGAAGCTGAACCTGAAGTCCGTGATCGCCCGCGTGCGGAAGTCGGGAGACGCGCACACCGTTCATGGCTTCGTCCTGAACGACGGCACGCCGCTGCGCTCGGTGGAAGTAAAGGTGGATGAGGGTCCGTGGCAGCGCGCCACACTCGACCCCGCCAACACGCAGTACTCATGGAAGCTGTTCTCGTACCGCTGGACTGGCGCGACACCCGGTGAGCACACACTCGTCTCGCGGGCGACCGACGCCAACGGCGTCGTTCAACCGACGGCCGCAGAGCTGGCGCGGAAAAAGACGTTCCTCGAGGACAACTCGCAGTTCCCGCGGAAGGTGATGATCGCTTCGTAGGTCCTTGGTGCTTTGTCCTTGGTTCTTGGTCCGTCCTTAGTCCTTAGTCCTTGCGTCCGTGCGTGCTGTTGATCCGATTCCGTGGACGGGTTGGATTGCATCATACCGCCGTCTTCCGACTCGCTTCGAACGCGGCGGGACTCCGGTAGCGCAGCGCGGAGTGGAGGCGCTCGCGGTTGTAAAAGCGTTCGATGTAATCGCCCAGCGCCGTCGCGGCCTGCCGACGGGTGGCGTGCGTCTGTGGCCCGAGCTCGGTCTTGAGCGTGCGAAAGAAGCTTTCGACCGGGGCGTTGTCATAACAGTTGCCGGGCCGGCTCATGCTGCAGCGAAAGCCGTGCGTGCGGAGCAGCGCCTGATAGCGGTCGCTGGTGTATTGCGCGCCGCGGTCCGAGTGGTGGAGTAATCCGCGTCGACAGGCGCGGCGCGCGACGGCGACCTGCAAGGCGGCACAGACCACGTCGGTTTCAATCGTCGGGCGGAGGGCCCAGCCCACAATGCGCCGCGAGCAAAGATCGAGGAGCACGGCGAGATAGAGCCAGCCCTCCTGCGTGGGGATCGCCGTGATGTCCGCGGCCCATACGCGATTGGGCGCCGCCACCGTAAACTGGCGCGCCAGATGATTGGCCGCGGGCTGCGCCCGCGGATCACTCGCGGTCGTCACGCGAAATCGGCGCCGACGGGTCCCACGTAAGCCCTCCACGCGCATCAGCCGGATCACCCGTTTGCGACTGATGCAATGACCGGCGTGACGCAAGGCCTGGTGCAATCGCGGACTGCCATAGACGCCTCGACTGGTTCGATGCACGACTCGCAGCTGATGCCGCAACAGGTCGTCCTGGCGCTGGCGCGGCGACAGGGCCGGGCGCTGGCGCCACGCGTAAAAGCCGCTCGCACTCACCCCGAGCGTCCGACACAACACGCGAATCGGATACACGGCCTTCTCCGTCGTGATGAAGGCGAAGATTACTCGCTCTGACGGGCGAAGAAGGCCGTGGCTTTTTTTAGGATGTCGCGCTCCATCTTCAACTGCAGATTCTCGCGACGTAAGCGCGCCAACTCGCTCCGCTCATCCTCCGCGAGCGCCTCCCGCGGCGCCGGCCGAGCCGCCTCGAGCCATCGGCTCAACGTCCCCTTGCCGATGCCTAACTGCTCCGCCATCGTCGCCAGCGGTGCGTCGGTAGACTGGACCAAGCGGACGGCCTCCGCTCGAAACTCCGGGCTAAACTTCCGTCGTCGACGTCGAGCCATCGCGGACTCCTCGGCGCATTCTGCGCCTTCTGAGGTGTCCACGAAAGCGGATCAACTGCACTTCGTCCATCATGACGTCTGACGCCCGCTTCTATTAACGGACCAAGGACATAGGACCAAGGACGGACCAAGGACCACGAACGGACCCTGCACTAAGGACCAAGGACCAGGGACTTCAGATCCCCCGAATCATCGGCCTTC
>DATLLQ010000176.1:0-5093 GCA_035537775.1 Vicinamibacterales bacterium
GTGCAGCAGATCGAGTCGCAGCTCATCATGCGGCACTACGACGGGTTCATGAAGAAGACGAGGATACGCGGACGCCGCGGGTAGCATGGACTCCGGGCGCGTTTCAACGCTCTCCACGTTGCGAGCGTGAGGACATCGGCCACCAAGATGGGCCTGAACGTGATCATGATGGGAGCCCCCGGTGCCGGAAAGGGCACGCAGGCGGGTCGCTTTGCGCGCGAGCGTGGTCTGCCGAAGATCTCGACAGGCGACATGCTGCGCGAGGCGATCAAGGCCGGCGAGCCGGTGGCGCTGAAGGCGAAGGAGCGCATGGATCGAGGCGAGCTCGCAGACGACGCCACGATTATCGCCATCGTGAGGAAGCGTCTGCAGCAGCCGGATGCGCAGGCCGGGTTCGTGCTGGACGGTTTCCCGCGAACGGTGGCGCAGGCGAGGGAGCTCGACCAGATCATGAACGAGCGGAACAACGGGCCGCTCATCGTCGTGGACGTGATGGTGCCGCCTGAAGAGTTGGTGCGTCGGCTCGCGACCCGGCGAATCTGTGTGGACTGTGGAACCAACGCCGATCCGGAGGCGTCCGACCGGTGCCTGAAGTGCGGAGGGTGCCTCGAGCAGCGGGCCGACGATAACCAGGACGTCGTCCGCGAGCGTCTCAGCGTGTATGTGCGGGAGACGAAGCCGGTGCTGGAGTTTTATCGTGAGCGGCCGACGTTCCGCGTGGTCAACGGGGCGCAGCCAGCCGAGCGGGTGGCTCAGGAGCTCGACACGATGATCGATGACGCGGCGGCGGCCAGGGCCTGATCGTGATTGTGTGTCGCTCTCAGGCGGAGATCGAGAAGCTGAGGCGGGTGAACCAGCTTGTCGGCCGGATCCTGGCTGAGCTGCGGGCGATGGTGAAGCCGGGCGTGACGACGGCCCAGATCGACGCACTCGCCGAGCAGCGGGTGCGCGAAGCGGGAGCCGAGCCGGCGTTCAAGGGGTATCACGGGTATCCGGCCACCGTCTGCGCGTCGGTGAACGAGCAGGTGGTGCACGGGATTCCCTCGGCGCGTCCCCTGGGCGACGGCGACATCGTCTCGATCGACATGGGCGCCCGGATGGACGGCTTTTTTGGAGACTGCGCTGTCACCGTGCCCGTAGGGCCGGTCCCGCAGGAAGCGGCCGCCCTATTACGGGTGACGGAAGAGGCGCTGTTTCACGGCATCGACGCGGTGAAGCCCGGGGCTCGCGTCTCGGACATCGGGGCGGCCGTACAGCAGCACGTGGAGGCCCATGGCTTCTCCGTGGTGCGAGAGTTCGTCGGACACGGCATCGGCACCTCGCTACACGAGGAGCCGCAGATTGCGAACTACGGCCCGGGAGGCCGCGGACCGCGCCTGTCCGAGGGGATGGTGCTGGCGATTGAGCCGATGGTCAACGCCGGGAAGCCGGCGGTGAAGGTGCTGGCCGACGGATGGACCGCGGTCACGCGCGACGGCAGCCTGTCGGCGCACTTCGAGCACACCGTGGTCGTCACGGGCGAGGGGTGCGAGATCCTGACGCTGCTCGAGAGCGACGCGGCGCGCGCAAAGCAGTTGCTGGGGGCCGGCGTTCGCACCTGAGTACGTGACCCTTCGACGAAGGCTCAGGGTCATCCCGAGCGAGGTTGAGGGATGAGCGAACGCACCGTCAGCGGGGTCGTGATGGAGCAGTTGCCAAGCGGCCTCTACACGGTGGAGGTCGAAGGCACGCGCCGGATTACGGCGCACGTCGGCGGCGGATTCGAACGGAACTTCGTCCGCCTGCTGATCGGGGATCGAGTCGCCGTGGAACTGGCGGCACGCGACCTGACGCGCGGACGGATCGTCAGGAAGTTGTAGACAGGATCGGACTTATGAAGGTACGAGCGTCGGTTCGAAAGATTTGCGACAAGTGCAAGGTCGTGCGGCGACGTGGCGTCGTCCGCGTCATCTGCACGAATGCGAAGCACAAGCAGAGGCAGGGATAGCACATGGCGCGTATTTCTGGTGTCGACCTCCCGCGCACGAAACGCATCGAGATCGGCCTTACCTATATCTACGGGATCGGGCGCAAGCGCTCGAACGACATCCTGTCGGCCGCGGGCGTGAGCCCGGACGTCCGTGTCAAGGACCTGTCCGAAGAGGACGTGCGGAAGATCAGCCGTGTGCTCGAGGACGTCGGTGGCGTCGAGGGCGACCTGCGCAAGGAAATCTCGATGAACATCAAGCGGCTGATGGAGATCGGCTGCTATCGGGGACTGCGCCACCGCCGGAACCTCCCGGTGCGCGGCCAGCGCACGCGTACCAACGCGCGCACGCGGAAGGGCCCGCGCAAGGGCGCCGTCGCGAAGAAGAAGACTGTGTAGGACGGGTGCCGCGTAAGCGGACCCGTCGGAAATCGATATGGCAAAAGCAGAAGGCACTGAGAAAAAGGCCGAGGGCGGGAAGAAGGCTCCGCGCAAGACGTTCAAGAAGCGCGGCGAGAAGCGCGTCGTCCATCACGGGCTCGCGCACATCCACGCCTCATTCAACAACACGCAGATCACGATCACCGATCAGGAAGGCAACGTGATCGCCTGGTCGAGCGCGGGCGGGATCGGCTTCAAGGGGTCGCGTAAGGGCACGCCCTTCGCGGCCACGCAGGCGGCCATCGCCGCCGGCAACGGCGCCAAGACCTACGGCCTGCGGTCGGTGGACGTCCGCGTGAAGGGCCCCGGCTCCGGCCGCGAGTCGGCCATCCGCGCTCTGCAGACGGTTGGCATCGAAGTGAAGTCGATTCGCGACGTCACGCCGATCCCGCACAACGGATGCCGTCCGACGAAGAGACGGCGAGTCTGATTTTTGGGGTCACGTGCCAGGGACCAGGGACTAGGGACCATGGACGGACCAAGAACGAAGGACTAAGGACGAAGGACTAAGAATGGCTCGTTATATCGGACCTGTCTGCCGCCTGTGCCGCCGCGAGGGAATGAAACTGTTCCTCAAGGGCGAGCGGTGCTACACGGAAAAGTGCGCGATCGAGAAGCGCAACTTCGCGCCCGGGCAGCACGGAAAGACGCGCAAGCAGAAGCTGGCCGGCTACGGCGTGCAGCTGCGCGAGAAGCAGAAGGTCAAGCGCATCTACGGTGTGCTCGAGGATCAGTTCCGGCGTTATTTCGAGCAGGCGGAGCGGACCCGTGGCATCACGGGCGAGACGCTGCTGCAGCTGCTGGAGCGCCGGCTCGACAACGTCGCCTACCGGCTGGGCCTCGCGACGTCACGCGCTCAGGCGCGTCAGCTCGTGCGGCACGGCCACCTGACCGTCAACGGGCGGAAGGTGGACATCCCGTCGTTCTCGGTGAAGCCGGGCGATGTGGTAACCGTCAGGCAGAACAGCCGCAAGGCGCCCGCCATCCTGCACGCGCTCGAGGAAGTGAAGGGACGTGGCGTGCCCGAGTGGCTCCAGTACGACGCGGACGGTATGTCGGCGAAGGTCGGTTCGGTGCCGACGCGCGAGCAGATCAACCTGCCCGTGCAGGAGCAGCTCATCGTCGAGTTGTATTCGAAGTAACACGAAGGCACGAAGGTTCGAGACCTTCGTGTTTCGCATCCATCAGCCCGCAGCTCGACAGGCCTGCAGCGGGAGGCTGGTGGACGTAACTCGCAGGCCTGGAGGCCGGAACTGCCGGCCCGTTGCGAAAGGACAGAAAGATGCTCTGGAGAGGATTTCAGCGACCCAAGCGGCTCGAGTTCGAGCGCGAGACCCTGACCGACCGGTTCGGCCGGTTCTACGCGCAGCCGTTCGAGCGCGGCTTCGGCACGACCATCGGCAACTCGCTGCGCCGCGTGCTGCTGTCGTCGATTGAAGGCGCGGCCATCACCGCCGTGAAGATCGACGGCGTGCTGCACGAGTTCTCGCCGATTCCGGGCGTGGTGGAGGATGCGACCGACATCATCCTCAACCTCAAGCAGATCCCGTTCAAGATGCACTCGGAGCAGGGCCGCACGCTGTACCTCCGGGTGGAAAAGCCCGGCGTGGTGCGCGCCAAGGACATCGAGGTGGATCAGACCATCGAGATCCTCGAGCCCGAGGCCCACATCGCCACCGTGTCGGAGGGCGGCAAGCTCCACATGGAGCTGCGCATGAAGCGCGGTCGCGGCTACGTGTCGGCCGACAAGAACTTCGACGAGGACCTCGGCATCGGCTGGATTCCGGTCGACTCCGTGCACTCGCCGGTGAAGAAGGTGAACTACCTCGTCGAGGCCGCGCGTGTCGGCCAGGCGACGGACTACGACAAGCTCACCATCGACGTCTGGACGAACGGCTCGGTGACGGCGCGCGACGCGGTGTCGCTGGCCGCCAAGCTGGTGCGCGATCACCTGAACATCTTCATCAACCTCGAGGATCTCGGCGAGCAGGCGGCCGACGCCACGGCGGCCGAGCCGCGCTCGGGCGCGGCCAACGAGAACCTCGACAAGAGCGTCGAGGAGCTGGAGCTGTCGGTCCGCTCCTACAACTGCCTCAAGAACGCGAACATCCGGACCATCCGGGAGCTCGTCCAGAAGACCGAAGCCGACATGCTGAAGACCAAGAACTTCGGCCGCAAGTCGCTGAACGAGATCAAGGAAATCCTGCACACGATGGGATTGAGCCTCGGTATGCGGCTCGATCAGGCGACGCAGGAGTAAGGGCGAGGCTTCGCCTCGCTGACAGTGTTTAATTGCCCGCCCTGCGGGCGGGCGGACTGCCATGAGACACAACGTAGCGCACCGGAAACTGGGCCGCGTCACCGAGCATCGTCTGGCGATGCTGCGGAACCAGGCCATCTCTCTGCTCAGGCACGAGCGCATCGAGACGACCATCCCGAAGGCCAAGGAACTGCGGCCATTCGTGGAGCGGCTGATCACGATCGCCAAGCGGGGCCTGGCGGCGGGCGATGCCAACGCCAAGACGCTCAACGCGCGCCGGATGGTGCTGGCGGAGATTCCCGACACCGAGGTCGTCAGCAAGCTGTTCAGCGACCTGGCGCCGCGGTTTGCCGACCGTGCCGGCGGCTACACCCGCATCCTGCGGGTTGGCTTCCGTCGCGGCGACGGCGCCGAGACGGCGCAGAT
>DATLLQ010000177.1:0-3465 GCA_035537775.1 Vicinamibacterales bacterium
GCGATCCTCGCGAACCACGCTCTTGAAGAACAACTCCGTCTCGGTACGAAACGCCTGGCGCAGCGTGTCGTCGAAGTCGGGGTAGTTCTGCTGCACCGGAACGGAGGCGGGGAGGTTGCGCAGGAACAGCCACTGCCCGGCGAAGGTCTCGACGAACGAGTCGAACCGGGGATCGGCGATCATTCGCCGCACCTGCCGGTCGAGCACGGCGGGGTCGTTCAGCCGCTTCTGTTCCGCGAGCGTGAGCAACTCCTCATCGGGGATGCTGTTCCAAAGGAAGAAGGACAGCCGCGAGGCCAGCGAGACATCACTGATGCGATACGCCGTTCCGGGCGGCGTCTTCGGCGGGTCGGTTTCGACGCGCAGCAGAAACTCGGGGCTGATGAGCAGCCGGTTGAGCGCGCGCTCGATTCCCTGGTCGAAACCTCCATCGGTGCGACCTTCACGATAGAACGCGAGCAGCGGCCGCACGTCGGCCGCCGTCACCGGCCGTCGAAACGCGCGGCGCGCAAGCGCGGTCAGGATCCGGGTAGAACACGCCTCTTCATTCGCCGGGATGGCCGGCGTGCAGATCAGGATGCGCTGCCGGCTCGGCGAGTTGCCAGGACCCGTTGGTTCGAACGGTCCTGCGATCTCCACGCTTCGGAGATAAGCACCCGTTCGCGTCTCCGCGATGTTGACGCCGGCTGGATACGGCCGGAGGAATGGCAGACGCGCGGTCTCGGCGATGGCGTTGCTCTCTTTCGCGAACGCCACTTGCACGACGTGCGGTCCTGCCTTCACCGGCACGCGCACGTCCCAGTCGCGGTCGGCGCGATTGCGCGCCTCCTGCCCCTGGCGGCCGCCGCCGCGTCCCGCGCCGCCCGCACGCGCCCCGGTGCCACGACCCTGCCCACGTCCTGCGGGTTGTGCGGCGTCGGCGTCGCTTGCCGCCACGGGCTCGCTCGCCGGAGGGCCGGCAGGCGCGGCAGCACCCGGCAGCGTGAATACCTTGACGCGCTCACCATCTATGCTGACTTCGAGATCCTGTGGCTCCACGTAGATTGGGACCTGCTCGTTCAGGTCGCGCGAGAGCTGGACGCGCACGGTGTACGACGCGTCCATCGGGAAGGTGTAGCGGATCGACGCGCCCCCGCGCGTGCCGAACGGCTGCCCGGGCAGTTCCTGCTCCTGCGCGCGATCGTCGGCGACGCGAAAGTAGTCGACCGTAGGAGACGGCGGCTCGATGCCGAGCGCCGTGCGGCTCACCTTCTGTGCCGCCGACAGATATCGCTCGAGAAGCGTCGGAGAGATCTTCAGGACGCCAGCAATGTTGTCGAAGCCGTAGCTCGCATCATCGGGCGGCAGCCACCCGGTGACGTCGACGTCGAGATCCAGCAGGTCGCGCACCGCATTCCGGTACTCGGTGCGGTTGAGCCGATGGAACGCTTCGGTGCGCCCCGGATTCGGCCGCTCGCGCGCAGCGCGATCGAGCTCGCCTTCGACCCACGCCAGGAATTGCTCGTGCGCCGCTTTCTCGGGACGCTTCATGCCGGCCGGCGGCATGACGCCGGCGCGCATCTTGCGGACGACCAGCTCCCAGGTCTTCGGGTCGTTCGCAATGGCGGACGCGTCGAGTGTGTCGAACGCCACCGGCACTGAGCCGCGCGACTTCATCTGCTGCGAGTGACAGGTGATGCAGTACGCCTGCAGGAACGCCCGCGCTTCGTCGCCGGGGGCACGTGCCGCGGCCACCGGGACCGGCCGCAGCGCGAGTAGGCCCAGAAAGACGACGGCGGCGGTCACGAATCCGACGAGGATGGAACGCATTGGATTGAGAATCTACGGCTTTGGGCGCGAGCCGTAAATTACCAGTTTTGGAGGGCCTTGTTCTTACTTGTTTGCCGGTGGCTGACTTCCCTGACGAGGTAACGGATAACGTGCGATTCGATCGCCGCGAAACGACCCGGCCCAGAGCTCGTCACCGACATGGATTGCGACCGTCGCGGCACTGAGGCGTTCGTTGGTGGGCTGGCTCACAATCGTCGTGTAGGTCATCGTTTTCGGATCGATGCGCCCGATGATCGACATCGAAGGGTTGCCCGTGCCGCCGCTCGTAGCTGTGCCGCCTGGCTCGCCCTGGCCAGCGACGAGCAGCCTGCCGTCGCGCTCCCAGCGGATGTTGTCCACGCGAAACCCGAGCGAGATTTCCTGCCGCTCCGGCGGCGTCTTGCCGCGCGATAGCCGCATGAACGATCGGTTACCCCACTCCGCGATGTAGTACCACCGGCCGTCCGGCGAGAGCTCGATCCCGTTCGCACCAGCCGCCTCGCTGCCGGGCACCTTCGCCCACCCACTTCGCTGGTGCCATTCCCATACTTCACCATTCCGCTCGCCGGCGGTGAGCGCGGCCGAAAAACCGCCGCGGCCTCCGGGAGGCTGCCGCGGATCGAAGTTGGTGGCGGCAAAGCCGCCGTCAGGCAATGCGACGACTGCGTTCAATCCGATGGAATCGGGTGCGACGACGCAGCCGATCCAGGTGAGCGCCATCGGCGTCTTTTGCGTGTCGAGCTCGAACAGCTCGACAGACTCTCGACCGCCGTGATGGACCGCGTAGAGCGTATGGACGCCGCGGCGTCCTTCTTTCAGATACAGGCCGTGCGTCCGGAAGCGCTCCCGGTCTTCGCCTTGGAGCGGTCCGGGACAGGACGCGTAGGTCTGACGATCGAGGTGCTCTGTGACGTTCGCGGAGGGAAACAGTCGCGCGATGATGCTTCTTTTGTGTTGATGGCGAAGAGTCCGCCGCTGGCGCCGTACGCCGAGGCGACGAGCCATGGCGAGCCGGGCACGGCCACTAAATCCTCGGGGCCGTCCTGTCCGCAGACAAACCGAATCTCTCCACTTGGCTCACAGGAAGGCGCCTGCGCTCGTATCTGCGAGCCAACGGCAACCGCCACCACCATGACGCCGAGCGCGACGATGCCCGGACGTGAAATCGCGATCATCGAGTTCCCCCCCAAGGAGGCTCAGCCTACCCCGGGGCTTCACCGCGACTTGTTGTTCGCCTGTTCCTCGGCGCGCGCGCCGCTCAGCAAGTTCCGCATCGCGTAGTTTCCCTCGTGACACGAGTACTCGAACATCAGGTAGTTGGAGTCGCGCTTCCAGGGGAAAGAGATCGTCCACGGCTTCGTCCACGTCTGCGGATCGTTCAACGTCGCCTCGTACTGCAGCGTGTTGGCATCGATCAGCCGGAAGCGTTCGATGATGATCAGCTGATCGCTGTGCGGGTTGTTGCCGGCCTGCGAAATGCCTGTGCGATCGGTCAGGTTGCGCGTCTCGACGACGAGCGTGTCGCCCTCCCAATGTCCGCGCGAATCACCCATCCACAGATGGAGGCCGCCGTTCAGATGTGGCCGGCCGTCGAGCGGCACGATGCGCGACTCGTGAATCATTTCGTTGCGGATGACGACGTAGCCGGGGGCTTGC
>DATLLQ010000178.1:0-5770 GCA_035537775.1 Vicinamibacterales bacterium
GTCAGCTTGCGTTCGGGCCCGGTGAGCGGTGGCACGAGCCGCAGTTCGTGCGGACGGCCCTCGCTTTCGCTGCGGAGAAACGCGATCCAACGACCGTCGGGCGACCACATCGGGCTGTAGTCGTTACCCGGGTTAGTGGTGAGCCGCAACTGTGTGCTCGCGCCAATCTGTTGGACGTAGATATCCGGGTTATTGCCGTCCAGCCCGGTCCAGGTGAACGCGACCTGATTGCCGTCGGGTGAGAACGACGGGGAGCGTGTCACGCCCGACAAAGACGTCAGCGGCACGGCGCGCAGCGGTGGCACGGCCTCCGGCGATTGCCACGACCGCCAACCTGCGTACGCGGCGATCAGCAGAACGGGAACGAGCGCGGCCCACGCCCAGCGCCAACGTCGAGACCCTCGCGCCGCCGGCGTCTGGGCCGGCAGTCCGGCAGCGGAATCCGCCGCGAGGTCGTCGAGCGCGACCTTCAAATCCGCCATCGTCTGATAACGGCGCGCCGGATCCTTGCGCAGGCAGCGCAGGATCGTTCGCTCGACATCCGACGAGATCGACGCGACGACGCCGCGTGGTGGCGCGGGATCCTCGTTGAGAATCTTCGCCATGACGGACAGACTCGAATCTCCCACGAACGGCCGCCGGCCGGTCACCATCTCGTAGAGAACGGTGCCGAAGCTGAAGATGTCCGAGCGCGCGTCAACTTCTCGGCCCTCGGCCTGCTCCGGCGACATGTATGCCGCGGTGCCGACCACCATCCCCGCGTCGGTCAACGGTGTGGTCTGCGTCCTGGCCTCGGCGGCGCGAGCGGAAGGCTCGAACAACTTGGCGAGGCCGAAGTCCAGCACCTTGACCCGGTGGTCGTCGGTCACGATGATGTTCGATGGCTTCACGTCACGATGCACGATCCCTGCTTCGTGCGCCCGTGCCAGCGCGTCGGCAATCTGGGCTCCAAAGCGAAGGGACTGCGTGATCCCAAGGCCCTTCGCCGGAATGATTTGGTCGAGCGTGCGCTCTCCCGCGTACTCCATCACGATGAAATCGACGCCAGCATCCGATCGAATGTCGTGGACCGTGACGATGTTCGGGTGGTTGAGCGCGCTTGCCGCCTTCGCCTCCTGAACGAAGCGCCGCTTGCGCTCCGGATCGGAGACCTTCTCATGGGGAAGCACTTTGATCGCGACGGTGCGATCGAGATGTGTGTCGTGTGCCTTGTAGACGA
This sequence comes from Vicinamibacterales bacterium, assembly GCA_035537775.1. Taxonomy (GTDB): domain Bacteria; phylum Acidobacteriota; class Vicinamibacteria; order Vicinamibacterales; family UBA2999; genus Gp6-AA40. Next base: position 1,220 of record DATLLQ010000178.1, read on the forward strand.
CACCCATCCCGCCCTCGCCGAGTTTCGATTCGATCCTGTATCGATCGAGCGTCTGGCCGATCACCGGAGTGTCTGCATGTTTGCGGCTATCTTAGTCCGCGCGCCAAACGCAGGCCCGCAAAAGATTTCCAAGCCGTCGGCTAGCCTAGTCCTACAATCGCTCCCACATGTGCCCGGCCAATTCGCGTCGCATCGCCGTGATCGGTGCAGGCATTGGAGGGTTGACCCTTGCGATCGCACTGCGCCAGCACGGCATCCGGGTCGACATCTACGAGCAGACCACAGAGCTGCGTGAGGTCGGTGCGGCTGTCGCATTGTCGGCCAACGGAACTCGCTTCTTCGATCAGTGCGGGCTGTCTGCGCAACTCGCGTCGCATTGGTTTGAGGTGTCAGCGCTGATCTACCGGGATGGCCGCACCGGCCGGCTCATTGGCAAACATGACGCGGGGCCAGCGTATCGACAGCGTTTCGGGGCACCTTACGTCGGCATTCATCGCGCCGAGCTGCAGGCGATCCTGTCCGCGGCCGTCGGCATGAATCGCATTCACCTGCGCAAGCGCCTTGTCGACATCGACGACGGCGGTGCGCATGCCGCGCTGCGTTTCGACGACGGCAGTACGATCGAAGCCGACCTCGTCGTCGGAGCCGACGGCGCGCGTTCGGTCGTGCGGCGCTGGATGATTGGCTACGACGACGCACTGTATTCCGGATGCAGCGGGTTTCGCGGTGTAGTAGCGATGGACGCGCTCCCGAGCCTGCCGGACCCCACGGCGCTTCAGTTCTGGATGGGACCAGGTGGGCATCTGCTGCACTACCCGATGGGTAACGACCACATCAACTTCCTGCTGGTCGAGCGTCACCCGACACCGTGGCCGCAACGCGAGTGGGTGATGCCGGCAACAGAGGGGGAACAGTTGCGGCACTTTGCCGACTGGCATCCGGCGATCGTCGAAATGATCACCGCCAAGCCGGTGAGCGATCGTTGGGGCCTCTTCCATCGCCCTCCGCTCGGCCGCTGGACAAAGGGACGCGTGACACTCCTCGGGGACGCCGCGCACCAGCTGGCGCCGCATCATGGGCAGGGTGCGAACCAGTCGATCGAGGACGCGGTCGTGCTAGCTGACTGCCTGGGTAAGGCAGGCTCGGGTCCGATCGCGGACGCGATCGCGCGCTACGAGATGCTGCGCCGCGGCCGCACCCGCAAAGTTCAGTACGCGTCGATCAGCACCGCGGACATCCTGCATCTCCCCGACGGCGACAACGCCGATCGACGCAACGTCCGGCTCGGCACGCTCGAGGGTGCGCTGCATCACCTTGCTTGGATCCATGAGTTCGACGCCCGCACCCAGGTGCCCAGTGAGCGCCAGGGTGGCACATGGCTGTGATCGTTATGAACCGTCACCTCTGACTGTTCGTCGTCTTCGCTACATCGCTCGCTGCCGGCACATCCGCAACACGCCGCCCGCCCAGACGCACGGCAAGGCGGTGACCGCCAGAAGAACTGGATACCAGTGCGGTCCAAACTCTGGTCCCGCATTCCACGTCGAGACCGCACCGGCGGTGGCCGCGAGAGCGCCAATCGTGCCGAGGATGAAGACGTGCGTCATCGGCGCCCGCGGCGCCAGCGCAGCGGTCATGTACCCACCGAGGACTGTGAACACCAGCCGATACGCGGTTGCCAACGCAAAGAGTCCGTCCGACATCGCTTCGCCCGATGGCGGAAAGATGCCGCGCGCGTGCATGAAGGCGTCAGTGCCCACTGAAAGCAGTGTGGTGCAGATGAATCCCGCCACCACCGCTCCCACGCTTCGCCCCCAGTCGGGGGCTGCCGGATTCTGTGTCATTCGCTTCTCGGGTGCCAGGCGTGAGCGCAAGAATTGCGGATCATACGGGCAGAACAAGAAAGTTGAGGGTTGGGAGTTGGAAGTTGGGGGTTGCCGGCGCGTCTACTGCAAGAGCCTAGCGTGACGCTGCCTTCTGCTTGATCTCCTCGGTAATCGTCCAGAGGTGCAGCTCGAAGATGCCGCCCTCCGCGCTGGACACCGACACTGTCTTGTCAGGCTTCCAATCGCCCATCGTGAAATGATGGGACACGATCCGCGAGCCCACCTTCAAGTCACGCCACAGAATCGGTCGGACGAGCAGGTTGAAGTGGTCTCCCATGTACAGGAAGACCACTGACACGTCCGACAGGTCTTTGACGTCGAGGGCATCACCCTCGCGGACATCGATTCGATCGGCGAGCCCCGCCAGCTCGACGTTCGTCTTCGACTCCAAGGCCCGATCCGGATCGATGTCGATGCAGATGCCCCGGCGCGCGCCCGCGCGGATTGCCGCGGTTGTGATCCTCGCGTCACCGCAGCCTGGCTCGTACACGACGTCGGCAGGGCGGACGGCGGCGAGGCCGACCATCGCTTCCGCAACATCGGCGGGAGTCGGATGATAGATCACGCGAACGCGGTCTGCCGGATCGTCAATCGTGAGATCAACCCTAACCGTCTCGCCCCCGCGAAGCTCCAGGGTCTTGCTGCGGGTCATCGTCGTGTAGGTGTTTGGCTTCCACGTGACGGTGAAGGTATATCGGTGAGTACCCGCGCCCAGCGGCGCTGTTTCGACCGTTCTGGACGCGCCCTCGCCGCGGATCGTTTCGCCGTTCACCACGAGCTCCGCGTCGTCGGCCGGGACGGTTACGGCGATGCGTGATGTCCTGCGTTCGAGTGATGCCGTGGATTGGAGCGCAGTACGCTCTGGTGGGGTCGTCAGAGCAGGGGCAATGCCTACAAACGCAACCAGCCCCGTGATGAAAATAGAAGTGAGCAGCATCATTGATCGACTCTGAACAATGACTCGTGTTGCCGGTCGGGATCAAGTCTCGGCCAGCGCGGCTGACGCCGAGGTGGCGGCAACTCCCAACTCCCAACTGCCAACTACCAAGTCCCAATCGGTTGGGCGTTGGGAGTTGGAGATTGGGAGTTGACGTGTTCTCGCCGAAATCAGGCAACGTCGAATCGATCGAGATTCATCACCTTGGTCCACGCAGCGGCGAAGTCGCGGACGAACTTCTCTTTCGAGTCGTCGCACGCGTAGACCTCCGAGAACGCACGCAGTTCGGAATGTGAGCCGAAGACGAGGTCCACGCGACTCGCGGTCCACCTGGCCTCGCCTTTCGCGCGACTGCGACCCGTGAACGTCGCACCGTCGGCAGAAGCCGGCACCCATTCCGTGCTCATGTCGAGGAGATTCACGAAGAAGTCGTTCGTCAACGCGCCGGGCTGCTTGGTGAACACGCCGTGGTTCGACTGCCCCGCGTTCACGCCTAGCACTCGCAGGCCGCCCACGAGCACCGTCATCTCCGGCGCGCTCAGCGTCAGCCTCAACGCCCGCTCGACCAGTAGATGCTCGGACGGCACTTCGTGTCCGTCTCCCAGGAAGTTCCGGAACCCGTCCGCGTCTGGCTCGAGCACGGCAAACGATTCGACGTCGGTCTGCTCCTGCGATGCGTCCGTGCGTCCCGGCGTGAACGACAGCTGCACGTCGACGCCCGCCTTCTTCGCCGCCTGCTCAATGGCCGCGTCGCCGCCGAGCACGATCAGATCGGCCAGCGACACCTGCTTCTTGCCACCGGCCTGAGCGTCGTTGAACTCCTTCTGGATCTTCTCCAGTGCCGGCAGCACCTTTGCGAGCTCCGGTGGATTGTTGACCGCCCAATCCTTCTGCGGCGACAGCCGGATGCGCGCGCCGTTGGCGCCGCCGCGCTTGTCGGTGCCTCGGAAAGACGATGCCGATGCCCAGGCGGTCGCGACCAGCTGAGAGGTGGAGAGTCCTGATGCGAGGATCTTGCTCTTTAGGGCCGCGATGTCTTTTGCGTCGATCAGTTGGTGATCGACCGCAGGGACCGGGTCCTGCCAGATTTGCGGCTCCTTGGGAACCTCTGGGCCCAGGTAGCGCGAGATGGGGCCCATGTCGCGGTGGGTCAGCTTGAACCACGCCTTCGCGAAGGCGTCCGCAAACTCCTGCGGGTTGTCCTTGAAGCGGCGCGAGATCTTCTCGTAAGCAGGGTCCACCCGCAGAGAGAGGTCGGTCGTCAGCATGTTCGGGGCGATCTTCTTCGACTTGTCGTGGGCGGCGGGCACCGTGCCGTCACCAGCGCCGTTCTTCGGCTTCCACTGCTTCGCACCAGCCGGGCTCGTCGTCAGCTCCCACTCGTACTCGAAAAGGTGCTTGAAGAAGTCGTTGCTCCACTTCGTTGGCGTCGTGGTCCACGTCACCTCGAGACCGCTCGTGATCGCGTGGGCACCCACACCGGATTCGTAGCTGCCCTTCCAGCCGAAGCCCTGCTCTTCGAGGTTGCCGCCCTCAGGTTCCCGGCCGACATGCTTGTCCGCAGGCGCCGCACCGTGCGTCTTGCCAAACGTGTGTCCGCCGGCGATGAGCGCCACCGTTTCCTCGTCGTTCATCGCCATGCGGCGGAACGTCTCGCGGATGTCACGTGCTGCCGCCACGGGATCCGCGCTTCCGTTCGGCCCTTCCGGGTTCACGTAGATGAGGCCC
>DATLLQ010000179.1:0-2177 GCA_035537775.1 Vicinamibacterales bacterium
GTACATCATCGGCGGCCGCAGCACCATCGTTCCCGCTGAAACGCAGGCGAAGCTGCGGGCGACACTGCCCCGGGTCCGCATCGTGACGATTCCCGACACAGGTCATTACCCGAGCGAGGACAAGCCGGCCGAGGTCCTCGCCCTGATCGATTCGTTCCTGGCGTCGCGGTAGAACCGGAGCTGGAACTTTTCCGCTTCTCAGGACACTACTGTCACTGAGAGTCATGTGACGGACGACGAACTGGTACGGGACGCACGGCACGGTTCGGGCCAGGCGTTCGAGGCCTTGTTCGAGCGTTATCGCGGGCCAGTCTGGCAGTTCTTCAGGCGCCGGGTGGCCGAGGCGGCGCACGCCGAGGAGCTGGCGCAGGACACCTTCGTTGCACTACTCGAGGGCCTGAACCGATTCGAGGCGCGGACCACGTTTCGTGCGTACCTCTTCGGCATCGCGTATCACGTGCTGAGCGCCTATCGGCGCAAAGCCGCGCACCGGTCCACCGATCCGCTCGAATTCGATCCCCCGTGCAGTTCACCAGGCGATGCGGACGCCGGACTCTGGGTGCGTCATGCGCTGACACAACTCGCAGAGGACGACCGCGAGATCCTCATGCTGCGCGAGTACCACGAGCTGAGTTACCAGGAGATTGCGGACCTTCGGCGGCTGCCGCTGAATACCGTGCGCTCGCGGCTGTTCCGGGCGCGGATGGCGCTGAAGGCGGCACTCGTTCCCGCGAACGATTTACTGAGGATGAAACGATGAACGCCGTGCACCCCGTCGCGCCCGAAGACGTGATGGCGTACCTCGACGGCGACCTGCCCGCCGCGCAGTCGCGAGACATCGAAGCCCATCTCGCCGGCTGCGACTCCTGTCGCCAGCTCGTTTCGGAACTTCGTGAAGGTTCGACCCGGATGCGCGACTGGCAGGTTGATGAGCCGCCGCATTCGCTCGTCTCTCCGCCGTTTCGACGGCCGCTCGCCCCGGAACGTCCAGCGCCCTCGCGCCTCCGCGTCTGGACCTGGGCCACCAGACCGCGGCTGCTTGCCGGCGCGGCCGCCGTCGTGGTGATCGCGGCGATACCGCTGCTGCGACCGACGCCAAAGCCGGTCGTGGTAGCTGGTTCGCGGGAGATCCCCGAGACGATTGTTGACGCTCCCGGGGATCGGCTCAGAAGAGCTCAAGGCTTCGCCGGCGGGGATGCCAATGCCGCCCCCATGAAGGTTGGCGGACAAATCGACCCGGCGAGTCGCGTCGAATCCGCGGATCGGCCGCGCATCGTACGCACGGCAACACTTCGCCTGGTTGCAGGAAACTTCGACCGCATCCGGCCAGCCGTCGATCGAATTCTCCAGAACATCGGCGGATTCGCGGGTGCCCTTACGGCTTCCAACAGGCCCGGAGCGCCTCGATCGATCAACGGCACGTTGCGGATCCCCAGCTCCCGGTTCGACGCGGCGCTCGCCGAGCTTCGCCAGCTCGGTCGCGTCACCGAGGAGTCGCAGAACGCCGAAGACGTGACCGCGACGGTCGCTGATCTGGATGTCCGGTTGTCCAATTCACGGGTAATCGAGAAGCGGCTCACCGAGGTGCTCCAGAGCCGCACGGGGAACGTGGGCGACGTCCTCGAGGTCGAACGGGAGATTGCGCGCGTCCGCGGCGAAATCGAGCAGATGGAAGCGGAGCGCAAGCAGCTCGATCGCCGAATCGAATACGCAACGCTGACGCTGGAGATTGTCGAGGAGCGCGCGGCCGCTGTGAATCTTGGTCCGGTTCCCATTCCGACGCGGCTCCGCCTTGCCATCGCGGATGGGATTGCATCAGCCGCGACGAGCATGCTCGCCGTCACCTTGTTGATTCTGCGCCGGGGACCGGCGCTGCTGTTGTGGGCGCTGCTCCTGGCGCCGCCCATGTGGTGGATGTTACGCAGGCGATCCGCCTTGAAGCGGACCTGAATCACAGGGTCTTCTTGGTGATCTTTGTGTCCTTTGTGGCTACGGCCTCGGTGTCCTTCGTGGCCGGTCGGTCGCAGTTCAAGAACCGCGAGCTGGTCAGCCAGTCCTTGTCAGGGTAGTAGGAGAAGATCACGCCGCCGCCGCGGACGGTGTCGATGACGTCGCGGGCGATCGCTTCGCGCAGTGCCGGGCATCCCCAGCTGCGCCCGATTCGTCCCTGCTGCTTT
>DATLLQ010000180.1:0-11381 GCA_035537775.1 Vicinamibacterales bacterium
TCCATCGACTCGCACGTTTGCTCCATGCTTCTTTCAGACCCCGCCTCGCGGCAGTGGCCCTTGCATCATCACTAGGCCTTCACCTCCATCAGGTTGGCCGAAGGACTTTCACCTTCAAGCTGCTGCACATGCCCAGCACACGACCAAGCCGCTGGCGCGGCGGACGCTACGCGTGAGGTGCGCTCGATCAGCCGAGTAGCGTGTGGGTCACCAGGAGGTGCCTGTGACCCATCTCAGACAAGCCATGCTGGAGGAACTCGAGCGGCGCAACTACGCCCAGACCACGGTTCAGTACTACCTCGAGGCCGTCGAGCGATTCGCGAAGTACTTTCGCACGCCGCCGGACCGACTCAATCAAAGCCATCTGCGGACGTATCAGGCGTACCTGCTGCGCGAGCGCAAGCTCGGGCCGCGGACCGTGAAGCTGCATGTCTCGGCGCTCCGGTTCTTCTTCGTGAAGACGCTGAAACGCCCGTACCTGTTGGAGGACCTCCCCTTTCCGAAGGTCCCGCGGCGGCTCCCGGCGATCCTCAGTACGGAGGAAGTGGCCCGACTGATCGACGGGGCGCGAAACCTGACCGAGCGCACCATGCTCATGATCCTGTACTCGACGGGGATGCGGAATGCCGAGCTCCGGCATCTGCAGGTCCGGGACATCGACAGTCGCCGCATGCTGATTCACATTCAGCACGGGAAGGGCGGTCGCGATCGCTACGTCCCCCTCAGCGCGACCTTGCTGGAGACGCTCCGCGTGTACTACCGCTGGATGCGGCCGAAGACCTGGTTGTTCCCCGGCACGATTCAGAACTGGCGGGCCGACAAGCCGATCACCGCGAAGGTCGCGTGGGCCGCCTGTCGCGGCGCCGCCATCCGCGCCCAGTTGGACAAACCGGTGTCGCCGCATCTCTTGCGGCATTCGTACGCCTCGCACCTCGTCGAAGCGGGGGCCGACGTGCGCACGGTGCAGCTCCTGCTCGGGCACGTCAAACTCGAGCACACCGTCATCTACCTGCATTTATCACAGCGGCACCTGCAAGCGGTCGCCAACCCGCTTGATGCGATGGCGGTCTCCGCGGCTGATACTGTCCGCCGCACGCGCCGGTTGCACAAGCGGTGACGCGGCCACCCTTCGAGGTGGCCGATATTGTGCGCCGACATGGCGATCGCTTCGTGGAGAGACACCGCGCGTGGGTGAGCGGGCAACATCGGCGCGTCCTTCGGGCGATCGCGCAGTGTCGCACCGCCGCGCTCGGCGGGCACCGCGATCGCTGTGACCCGTGCGCGCACCCGGCCCTCTCGTACAACAGCTGTCGCGATCGGCATTGCCCGAAGTGTCTGACCGCGGCGCGGAACGCATGGGTGGTGGCGCGCGAGCAGGAGCTGCTGCCGGTTGGCTACGTCCACCTCGTCTTCACGATGCCGGAGCCGCTCGCCCGCCTCGCGCTCGTCAACAAGCGCGTGGTGTACGACCGGCTGTTTCAGGCGGCCGCCGAGACCCTGCTCCAGGTCGCGAGGAATCCGAAGCGCTTGGGTGGCGCCGTTGGCGGGCTGATGGTGCTTCACACGTGGGGCCAGCGGCTGCAGCACCATCCGCACGTCCACTGCGTCGTGCCGATGGGCGGCTTGGCGCCGGACGGCACCCGCTGGATCCACGCCCGGCCGCGCTTCGTCCTGCCGATCCCCGTGCTTCGGAAGCTCTTTCGCGGCAAGCTCCTGGCCGGCCTGGCGACGGCCTTTCGAGAGGGGCGTCTCGATTTCCCCGCCTCGTTGGCGCCGCTGAAGCCGGAGCCGGCCTTTCGCGCTTTCCTCCGATCGCGGTATCGCCAGACGTGGGTCGTATACGTCAAGCCACCCTTCGGCAGCCCCGACCACGTACTCCAGTACCTCACGCGATACACCCACCGCGTCGCGATCTCGAACCACCGGCTCGTCGACGTGACGAACGACGCCGTCTCGTTTCGGTGGAAGGACTACCGGCACGGCAGTCAGGTGCGCACGCTCACGCTCGCCGCTGAGGAATTCCTGCGACGCTTCCTGTTGCACGTGCTGCCGAAACGCTTCGTCCGCATCCGGGACTTCGGCTTCCTCGCGTCGCGGTGCCGCACGCCACAACTGGCGCAATGCCGACAGGCCTTGGCGGTCGCGCCCGCCCCGCCACTCGAACCAACGCCTCCCGCGCGGCCGCGGGCGACATGGCCATGCCCTCGGTGTGGCGGCGCCATGCGCGTCATCGAGCGCCTCACGGCACGGCAACTCCGTCTCGCGACGCTACTCGCCGACATCCTTCATGACACGTCGTAGCCGCAGGCATCGGCCCGCCAGCGCTCTGGTGTCGCGCGCGTACGCGCGTACGCCGGAGGTCTGCCCGGCAGTCCACGCCAACGTCCACGACCTCGCCGTCCCCCCGCGCCGTCCGCGCCACCATCGCCGGCCCTCAGACATCGGCACAGCGTGGTCCGCTCGATCGCCCGGGGTCCGTACGATTGAAAGGACATAGCTGAGGGGCCGCGTCCGCCGCAGACGCCACCGGCTTGGTCCAAACGGCTCTATCGGGAGTGACCCGGCGCTCGAACCTCGAGCTCGATCCGTGCGCTCGCGCGCCGGGTCACTCCCGATAGAGTCATATCGTTTGTTGTTATCTCTAGAGGCACGAAACGGTCCAAGAACCTCGTCCCTGCATCGTTGCCGACCTCTGTTCCAGTCGGCAAGCGGCGACCAACTGGCATACGATGCGTTGCCGTGCCCTTCGAAACGACGCAGTGGAGTCTCGTCCTGGCGGCCGCCGGAAACGACTCGCAGGCGGCGCGTGAAGCCCTTTCTTCGCTCTGCCAGACCTACTGGTACCCGCTCTACGCCTACGTCCGCCGCCGAGGTCTCGACACGGAAGATGCGCGTGACCTGACGCAAGGGTTCCTGACATCGCTCATCGAGCGGCAGGACTTCGAGGGGCTACGTCAGGATCGGGGCCGATTCCGGGCGTTCCTTCTGGCGTCCCTGAAGCACTACCTCTCGAACTGGTCGGCACGTGAACGGACGCAGAAGCGCGGCGGTGGCTGGCAGAAGGTCCCGCTCGAGAACGCTGAGGGCCTGTACTTGGTCGAGCCTGTGAATCACGCCACTCCCGAAACGCTCTTCGAGCGGCGCTGGGCATTGACGGTCGTCGACGGCCTGCTCGCTGACCTTCGCGCGCAATGGACGGCTCAGGGACGCGCCTCCGAGTTCGACGAGCTCAAGGCGTGCCTGCTGGGACAGGCGCCGGCTGGCGGATACGCCGCCGTGGCGGCCCGCCTCGGGACCTCTGAAGGCGCTGTCAAAACCGCGGTGCACCGGCTTAGAAGCCGCTTCCAATCCCTGCTACGCCAACGAGTTGCGGAAACGGTCGCCGATGGACGAGACGTCGACGACGAGATCCGTCATCTCATTCAAGCGTTGAGCGCGTAACCCCGGGCGACGGTTCTGTCTGATCCAGATGAACGGCTAAATCTGGCTTGAGACGAACCGGGGGATGTGATGTCCGAAACGGTGACCCACCTGTCGCGTCGGTGTCCGCGGTGCGGGCGGCAACTGCCGCCAGATGCGCCCGAAGGGCTGTGTGCGTCGTGCCTGCTGACCGCCGGGATGGAAACGCTCACCGGGTCCAGCGCTCCATCGCCGCCTAGCGCACCGCGCCTCGTGGACGGGCAAGTCTGGGGGCCTTACCGGGTCGTCCGGTTGCTCGGCCGCGGCGGGATGGGCGAGGTCTACGAGGCCGAGCAACTCGAGACCGGACGACGTCTGGCGCTGAAGGTTCTGCGCCAGACCCTACGGGGGGCCGAGGACCGTGCGCGGTTCCTCCGTGAAGGACAGTTGGCGGCGTCGATCAGCCATCCGCACACGGTCTACATCTTCGGCAGCGAGGAAGTCGGCGGTGCGCCCGCGATCACGATGGAGCTGCTCTCCGGCGGCACGCTCAAAGATCGCGTCTCGGTCGAGGGGCTGATGCCACCCTCCGCCGCCGTATCCGCCGTGCTCGACATCATTGGCGGCCTCGACGCGGCGCAGGCGGCGGGCATTCTCCACCGCGACATCAAGCCGTCGAATTGCTTCGTGGACGCGGACGGCACCGTCAAAGTTGGCGACTTCGGCCTGTCCATCTCCACGCTGACACGCGACGTGCGACACGAGCTCGCGACAGCCGGTTTCGAGGGCACGCCGCAATTCGCCGCACCAGAGCAGCTGCGAGGCGAGCCACTCGACGTTCGCTCCGACATCTATGCCGTCGGCGCGACGCTCTACTACCTTCTGACGGAACGACCGCCGCTCGACGCGCCGGACCTGCGTGAGCTCGTGTCGAAGGTGGTCTCCGAGAATCCTGCGTCACCGCGCGTGCTTCGGCGCGACATTCCACGCGGACTCGCGGCCGTCGTGCTGCGCTGTCTCGCGAAGGCTCCAGCCGGACGGCCACAGTCGTACGCCGAGCTGGCGGATCTTCTGCGGCCGTACGTGTCCGCAGGTGAAGTCCCTTCCCCGCTTGGGCCGCGCTTAATCGCCTGGATCGCTGACTCGGTGATCGTCTCGATTCTGACCTGGCTGCTCGTGTCCTCGGCCTGGGCGGACGGATCCGCGACCACGATGCTCCGACTGTCGGCGTGGTCGTGGCTCGCATCGGTGATCTACTATCTCGTGCTGGAAGGCGGCTGGGGCGCGACACTGGGCAAGCGGCTCATGGGCTTGCGCGTGAAGTCGCAAATCGATGATCGGTGGTGGCTGCGCGTTGGCCTGCGTACCGCGGTGTTCCACGTGCCCACCGTTGTTCCCACTCTCTTCTTGATGGGCGCCATGAGGGGATCGACGGTCCCGGGCGTCGTGTACACGGCGAACACTCCGCAGAGCGGATGGAGCTGGAATGCGCCGCCAGACGTCTTGCCGTCGCTGCTGTTGACCATTCTGCTGTTCTCGATCGCCCGCCGTGGCAACGGATGGATCGGCGTCCACGAGTGGCTGAGCCGTACGCGTGTCGTGGAGCGGAACGTTCCCAGGCCCGTTGCATCCGCCGCTGCAAAGAGGTCACCTGCCGATCGTGTTCCCGCCCTTTCGTCTTTGCGACGCGTCGGACCGTACGCCGTGCACACGATGGTCGGCGAGACCGGCGGCGGGCGATTGTTCGTCGGCGTCGATCCGATCCTTCGCCGTCATGTGTGGATTCACGAAGTTCCGCCAGGGACACCCCCGGTCACCGCGACGCGGCGAGATGCGTCACGCCCCGGGCGGCTGCACTGGCTCGCGGGCCGCCGAGCGGCGACGGAAAATTGGGACGCGTTCGAGGCGCCGCGGGGCGAGCCATTCCTGGCCGCTCCGCCGACGTCCGATTGGCGTCGGGCACGTCGTGCGCTCGCGAGTCTGGCGACCGAGCTCGATGCCTCAGCCCACGACGACAGGCACACACCGCTCAGTCTCGCCCAGGTGTGGAGGCGAGCGGACGGACAGCTTGTGCTCCTCGATTTCCCGTGGCCCGCATCGGTCGCGCCGGACGCCAATCAGACTCTCACTCCTGTCGCGCTGCTTGCGGCTGTCTCCACTCGCGCATTTGCTCCCACCACCGAGCCAGCCGCGCCGCTGTCGGCCACAAGACTCCTGAATCGACTCGCGAGCGAAGCGCCGCCAGCGCTCGCTGACGTCAACGCGGAGCTTCGACGTCTCTCATCTATTCCCAATCGGCCCTCACGCATCCGTCGTGCCCTGCCCATCGTGATGGCGACGATGCCGGTGGCCGTGCCGATCCTGGCCGTCACCGTGATGCTTCCCAGTTACGTATGGTCCGCCGAGGGCAAGAGCAGCGAAATCCTGATGTGGATGTCGTGGATCACTGACTCAGGTGCCGATGGCAAGTTCAAGACTCAAGAACAGCGGACTGCGGCGGAGCAGTATGTCGCTGCGCATTTTGGCTCGCAGCTTACGAGCGACGATTTCTGGAACACGCAGGGGCCTCAGATGGAGTTCGTTGACGGCATGAGACGAAGGGCCGCGGAGATCGCCGCGCGGTACCCGGCGGTCTCTCCCGACGAGCTCGCTCGTGCTTCCGCTATCGTCGCGCCGCAGATTCAAGAGGTGGCAGACTGGCGTGCGAACTTTCCCGGCGGTGGCGAGGCGCTCCGGGGCTTTGTCGCCAGCGGGTTTGCATCCATCGGGTTGTTGTTCTCGATCGTGTGCGGCCTGATATCGGTGCTGGCCGTGCCAGGCGGGCTGGTCACTCGGGCTCTCCGACATGCGGTGGTCCGGCGCGACGGCCGCGAAATTGGCCGCGTCCGTTCGGCAGTCCGGCTTCTGATCGCGTGGTCGCCGGTCATCGCATGGACGGCCTACGTCGGCAACCCCATGTTTGGCGACCTGCGCGCGATGTCGCCTGCCGCCTCGTACGCAGTCGGCGGTCTCTCGCTCATATCGATGGCGGCTGGCGCCGTGTGGACCATCGCGGTTCCCGGCCGCGGACCTCACGACTGCATCGCCGGCACATGCGTTGTGCCCAGGTAGGCAACAGTAGACGATGCGGGTATCAACGTCGTGAACAGCGGTCGTAACATACGAGGTCGCTTAAGGGCAGTGAATCGTACCGGGTTTATCGGAGGGCCTATTCCTTGAGAGGATGGGCTCAATGGCACGACCAAGTCGGTATTCCCCTGAGGTACGAGAGCGAGCCGTGCGGATGGTCCGGGAGCACGGGGCCGAGCATGCCTCGCAGTGGGCGGCGATCGCATCGATCGCGAGCAAGCTGGGATGCACGGCCGAGACCCTTACTTTCGGCAGCGTGCGCGGCAAGGGGATCCGACCCGTCGGCCGGCCCGGTCGCGGCGTGACGACGAACTCCGCGCGGCGATTCAGCGCGTGTGGGATGACAACCAGCACGTCTACGGGCCGCGGAAAGTCTGGAAGCAGCTGCGATGCGAGGGGCATCGCGTGGCGCGCTGCACGGTCGAGCGCCTGATGCGCGACATGGGGCTGAAGGGCGCGACCCGCGGGCGCGCGTGGGTCGTGACCACCCGCGCGGACGCCGCGGCTGACCGGCCGGCCGATCTCGTTGATCGCAGGTTTGATTGTCACCGTGAGCGCCAGAGACAGGCCTTTCAGAGCCAACGGCACCAAGTCGTCGAATCGGCGATGTCGTGAAGAGTGAAGGATTTGCGGGGAAGAACGGCCGACAGGCTGATCGACGACTAGCAAACATCGCCTTCAGTTGCTCGGCCACGTCGCCGCGCCGAGATTGCTAAGACATCTCGGTGATTGTCGCAGCGGGCCTGAGGGTCAAGGAACGCGTCGATCAGAAATCAGGACTGACAGAGCAAGACCGCTACAGCGTTTTCAGCCGGTGAATACCGTCTCGACGAGATACCGTCCATGTCCTGAGTCAAATAGCGTTGCATCTGGTGTCTGCGATAGGAGGACCTCACGATGTACGCTCCGCTCTCACGTTTCGTCGAGCCCGCGTACGCGACCATGCGCGTCGTCGTCGGGTTCCTGTTCGCGTTTCATGGTGCGCAGAAGCTGTTCGGTGCCTTCGACGGCACCGCCCGACCGATTGCCTCCCAGATGGGGCTTGCCGGCATCATCGAGTTCGGAGGCGGGATGCTCGTGATGATTGGGTTGTTGGCTGGACTCGCGGCATTTGTCTGCAGCGGCCAGATGGCGTTCGCCTATTTCCTGTCGCACGTCCCCCGAGGTGGCTGGCCCATTCAGAATGACGGCGAACTCGCAGTGCTCTTCTGTTTTCTCTTCCTGTTCATCTCGGCACGCGGTTCCGGGATCTGGAGCCTCGACGGGGCGCTATTTCGACGACGCAGGCCGATACACACGGCAACCGCTGAAGGCCTGTCGCACGCGTAATGCAGTTGAATCTGGCGCCGGTTGTGATTGCCGCGCCCGCGGAATTGGTGTTCGCGACGACCTCGGTCGCGCAGTCGCCAGCTTCGCGCGCGTGGGCGGCCTTCCCGAACAGTGCCACCGTGAGCGTTGAAGTCCCCAGCACAGAGACTGCACGCGCACGGGGGCTCATGGTCCGCAGCACGCTGGCGCCGGACCAAGGGATGCTCTTTCTGTTCGAGCAACCATGCCGCTGTTCCGATGACAGGAAGTAGGGGCTGGGACCGCGGCGTCAACACGCGCATGCACCACTCGAGCGAACGATCTCGACCGAACAGGGCGCGTACGTCACCAGCGTCGTCGCTACTGTTCCTGTACGAACTCGCTTGGGTGTGCTGTTGAACCCACGCGCCCCGACGAAGATGCAATCGGCCTCCCACGCACGAGCGCTCTCGCTCACGATCTCGGGCGGGCTTCCCTCTCTGATTTCCGTCGAGACCTGCAGCCCGGCGTGGTGCAACAGATCCATCGCCTGCTTCACCATCCCGTGCGCTTTCTCGACCTGTTCTTCCTGGCTCTCCCCGATCAAGGCCGTGGCCACTGGCAAGAGATGCATCGATCCGGTGGTTCCAACCGTGTCCTCGACCGCGATCAGCCGCACTTCAGTCCTCTCGTGCCACGCGCGCAACGCTACCGCGTGGACTGCCGCCTCAGCGTCGCGCGATCCGTCCACGGCGATGATGATGCGCACGGGAGTGTTGCCCCGATCAATCACGTGACGCGCCACGCGCACGGGGCAGCGCGACTCGGTGGCCACCTGCCGCGACACGCTGCCCAGGGCAAGCCGTGCGAGCGCAGAGCGTCCATGCGATCCGACGACTATCAAGTCCGCTCGCCAGTCGTCCGCTTTCTGCATGATGGCCTGTGCCGGCGTTCCGACTGCGTGATCGGCGTACACTCCCCAGCGAGGGAAGTGGCGGTGCACTCGCTGCGTTCCTTCGCGCGCGAGCACGCTGGCCTCGGCGATCACCTGTGCGGTCTCCGCTCTCGCTTGCACGAGCGTGCTCACCACTCGGTGCGACATGCTGCCCACATCGACAAACGCGCTCGATGCCGACGGCGTGGGCAGAAATGTTTCACCAACCGAGACGACCAGCGCGTTGACCCCACGCGGCATGCCCGATCGCCGCAGGTCGTCGACAGCGGCCTGGGCGTGGTTCGAGCCGTCATATGCAATCACGATGTTCATCGTCGCTCTCCTCACCTCGCACCGTCCCGAGGGCCGGCGACGGCGCGGCGTCTGCTGCGCCCTTGTGTGTGACCGTCGCGAATGGCCACGGTCCTCGTCGGACTGTGGCCGACTGGCCGCGCAACACTCGCCACGGCACCAGCAACAAGCTTGAGGGAACGCCGTGAAGCGCGGTATCTGGCAGGTCCGGCATTCTTCAGCCGGCGACGCCGTACCGAGCCGATGCATATGCATCGGTCTGACGGACGCTCGGCTCGCCGGCCGGCGAATCGCCAATGCCGTGACCGATGCACTGGGCAATCCCGTCGCGTTCTTCGGGCGCTCGGACACCGGCATTCCGCGGGCGTTGAGCGTGCACCGCTTGTTCATCGTCCTGCTCCCAACACGGATGCGACAAGTCCAGGCGGAGGTTGTGGAAGGTGTCACGTCTTTCATGTAGAGCGAATACGTACGGGAGCGACTGCTCCAAGCGGAAACGCGCGATGATCATTGAGACCCTGCGGGAAGGGACGCAAGTTGCGCTCGATTGACCACGTCGACACGCCTTCTGTGGCAATTTCTGCGTTGAAATACAGTCCGTGCCGGATAACCCGATGAGAGCGCGTGCCTTACGTTGAAGAGCGATGGAAGCCTGTAGAGGAGGAAGCGGCGGCGCCACCGAGGCATCCGACCGTTCGTCATGGCTGACACTGCCGCCGCGTCATCGGTGAACTGCCGTTACCCTGTGCTGGTCCCGGTGGGGCCGTGACTCATCCGCCACAAGGCCGAGAGGCCGCATCTCGACGCTGGAGAGCTCGCCTCCGAGTAACATGGACGCTCCTGTCGATTTTTGCAGTCGAGTGCCTGGTCTTCGGCTTGGCGATGCTACCTGGTGCGCTCTTCTGGGAGGTCTTCTCCCTGTCATCGTACCCGTTCGTGCTTGTGCGCATCATCGTGCTCAGCATGGCGTTCGTGCCCGCATACGGACTGTTCGCGTTCAGCCTCACGGTGCTTTCGGCCCTTTCCACGCGCTGGCTCGGATGGAGAACTCCGGCAAACGCCACAATGTCGATCAGTGCGCTGGAATGGCCGCTCATGAACTGGGTTCGATACATGGTGTCGGTCCACATCGTGCGACTCTTTGCGGGCTCAGTGTTTCGGGCGACTCCATTGTGGACTTTCTACATCCGTCTCAACGGGGCGCGGCTCGGTCGCGGCGTCTACATCAACAGCCTCGCCGTCAACGACCACAACCTCCTGACGTTCGGCGACCGGGTCGTGATCGGCGACGGCGTGCATCTGTCTGGGCATACCGTTGAGCACGGTGTCGTCAAAACAGCGGGCGTCCACCTCGGTGACAGCGTGACCATCGGGCTGGGAAGCGTTGTTGGAATAGGCGTTGAGGCGGGCGCCCGTTGTCAGGTAGGGGCACTGAGCCTGGTTCCCAAGTTCTCGCAGCTGAAGCCCGATACAACGTACGTCGGCTCGCCCGTGCGCGAGCTGCGACCCAACGACGAACGCCCGTTGAACCTCGCATTACCTCTATAAAAACGAACCAGCCCCGCATAACGACCCCTTGATGGCGACCGCCCTCGAACACTACCGCTGCGCGCTCAAGGCACAACGTGAGGGGAATTGAAGCCTGTATGGTGAAGAGCTCCGACAGCTCGGCGAGGTTCTCGAACGCGGGAGGGAGAACCCATAAGCCGGGCGGGCAGCGCGCGGCGGCGCCGACGTGTCAGCGATGGAGCATGACGCCCCGGGCGCTCAATCCACCTTGCTCACGTCACGCCATCTACGGCGCGACCGTATCGGCGCGACTGTATCGGTTTGCCTCATCCCTGCGCAGAAATCCCGACGTCGTCAGGAATTGGATCACCCGTTCAGCCTCGTGGCGCTCGAGGTGCCACAAGCGACAGATCTGTTCGCGCGTCAGCTTCATGCCGGGCATTTCATTGAACTCACCACGGATCGCACCGATGATCTGTTCCGTGGTATGACGCAGAGTACTCATATTCCTCTTTCCTGAAGTCGGGCCGATCGCGGCGCGTGGCCTCACGGTGTCGAGGCACCGTATCGGATCATCCGCTGCATCTCGCGGTGGATGGAGAATCCCGGCACGTTGAACTGCTGCGGCGCGTCACTGCCAAGCAGGATGCCGACGCCGGCCGTGTGAAGTGTCCACACAATGCGCAGGCGGTTGTCAATGTATTGCTTCGCGTGCAGCGGATTGAACTGCGGATCAGTCAGACGCTTCTCGAGAGAGGTCGTCCACTGTTCGACCGTCCCACGAGGCATGTACCGCAACTCCGGAAGCGTG
>DATLLQ010000181.1:0-3763 GCA_035537775.1 Vicinamibacterales bacterium
TTGACGCGCGGATGGGTGGGTGCTACGGTCTCCGCTCGATGCCGATGGCACCTGCCGAATGGCTTGCCGCGTACCGCACCGCCTGGCTCCAGCGCGACGCCGACGCGGCGGCCGCCCTCTTCACCGAAGACGCCACCTACGGGGAGCAACCCTATCAGGACGCGTTCGCCGGGCCCGCAGCCGTGCGCGAATACTGGGCGCGCGTCACCGCGGCGCAGTCGAACATCGAGATGCGGTACGGCACCCCGATCACCGTGGGGAATCGCACCGCCGTCGAGTGGTGGACGACGCTCGTCAACGATGGAGCGCCGATCACGCTGGCTGGCGCGTTCATTCTCACGTTCGACGCGTCGGGACGGTGCCGAAGCCTCCGCGAGTATTGGCAGTTCACCGACGGCACACACGAGCCGAAGCCCGGCTGGGGGAGCTGAGTGGTCAGGCCACCGCAGGGTGGAGACTCGGCACCCATGCGATGGATCCGGTGGCTCGCTGCGACCCTTCTCTGCGCCTCGGTCCTGGTCTGTCCGGACACAGCGCTCGCCGTCGGCGGCATCCGGTACGTGGACACGGCTCGCTCGACGGGCGCATTTCCGCTCGTGCAGGTCACCGGCGCGGCGTCGCTGGCGGTCGATCCCGACGATTGGCCCGGCGTCCTGCGGGCGGCGCGTGATCTGCGCGACGACGTCAACCGTGTCACCGGTCTCACGCCGGAATTGCAGACCGGCGTCTCCAGCGGTCCGGTCGTCATCATCGGGACGGTCGGCAAGAGCCGCCTCATCGACCGGCTGATCAAGGATCGCAAGATCGACGTCTCGGATATCGCCGGCAAGTGGGAGTCCTTTTTCCTGCAGACGGTGGCCGATCCGCTGCCGGGCGTGGCGCAGGCCCTCGTCATCGCCGGCAGCGACAAGCGCGGCACCATCTACGGCATTTACGACCTGTCGGAGCAGATCGGCGTATCACCGTGGTACTGGTGGCAGGACGCGGCGCCCGATCGCCAGGCGGCGCTGTTCGTCCGTGCAGGCCGCTACCGCCAGGGCGAGCCCAGCGTGAAGTATCGCGGCATCTTCCTGAACGACGAGGATCCAAACCTGACCCGTTGGGTCCGCAAGACGTACGGCGAGCGGCCGTCGCCGGCAGACCCGACGGCGGCAGTCGCCAACTACAACAGCCAGTTCTACGCGCGCATCTTCGAGGTCATCCTCCGGTTGAAAGGCAACTATCTCTGGCCGGCGATGTGGAACAACGCCTTTGCCGAGGACGATCCCGCCAACCCGCGCCTTGCTGACGAGTACGGGATCGTGATGGGCACCTCGCACCAGGAGCCGATGGGGCGCGCCCAGCGGGAATGGGACTGGCACCTGCAGCAGGAGCACGGCAACTGGAACTACGCGCGGCATCCGGAGGCGCTCGATCGCTTCTGGCGTGAGGGTGTCCGCGCGCGGAAGGACTACGAGGCGGTCTACACGATCGGCCTGCGCGGGCAGAACGACACGGCCATGGCGAACGGGTTCAACGAAAGCATCGCGCTGCTCGAGCAGATTGTCGCCTCGCAGCGGAAGACGCTCGCTGACGAAGTCACTCGCGACGTCACGAAGGTGCCGCAGGTGTGGACGCTCTACAAGGAGGTGCAGAACTACTACGAGGCTGGCCTTCGCGTGCCGGACGATGTGACGCTGCTGTGGGCGGAAGACAACTGGGGCAACGTCCGGCGGCTGCCCACGGCCGACGAGCGGAAGCGCTCCGGCGGCGCCGGCGTGTATTACCACTTCGACTATCACGGCGGGCCCAGGAGCTATCAGTGGATCAACACCAACCCGATCGCCAAGATCTGGGAGCAGATGAGCCTGGCCCGGACGTACGGGGCGGACCGGATCTGGATCGTCAACGTCGGGCACTTCAAGGCGTATGCGTTCCCCACGGAATACTTCCTGGATCTGGCGTGGGACTCGAACCGCTGGACGCACGACAACATCGGCGAGTACACCCGGCTCTGGGCAGAGCGGGAATTCGGGCGGACGCACGCCGCCGAGATCGCGGACATCATCTCGAAGTACAGCAAGTACAACGGCCGCCGAAAGCCCGAGCTGCTCGAGGCACGAACCTACAGCCTGGTCAACCACCGCGAATGGGAGCGCATCGTCGAGGACTACGACGCCATCGCGGCACGTGCGGAGGCGCTTTACGCACAGATGCCGCCGCACAAGGCGGATGCGTTCTATCAGCTCGTGCTGTTCCCGGCGAAGGCGTCGGCCCTCGTCAATCGTCTGTACTTTGCCGCCGCCCGCAACGCCCTCTACGCGCAGCAGCGCCGTGCCAGCACCAATGACATGGCGCGATTGACGCGCGAGCTGTTCCAGGCCGACGCCGGGTTGATGACCAACTTCAACAAGGTGCTCGCCGGGGGCAAGTGGGACCATTTCCAGGACCAGGCGCACATCGGCTACACGAGCTGGCGCGATCCGCCGGAGAACAACCTGAATGCGATCCGCCTGACGGAGATCGAGGTTCCGGCTGCCGCGTCACTCGGTGTGGCGGTGGACGGTTCGGCGCTCGCCTGGCCAGGCGCGGACGGAGCGCCTGCGCTCCCGCGCTTCGACGCACTGAGCCGCGGACGGCACTACGTCGACGTGTTCAACCGGGGCGCGACGCCGTTCACGTTCTCGGCCGTCGCCAGCGCGCCGTGGATCGTGCTGAGCGAGCAGGGTGGCGATGTGCGGCAGGATCGGCGTCTCTGGGTGAGCGTGGACTGGGCGCGCGCGCCTCGAGGCACGGCGACGGGCACGATTGTGATCTCAGGTGCCGGACGCGAGGTCGTCGTCGCGGTCGAGGCGCTCAAGCCCGGCGACGTGACCCGCGAGTCGCTGCGCGGTTTCGCAGAAGGACAGGGGTTCGTCTCGATCGAGCCCGAGCACTTCACGCGGCGCGTCGATGCCGGTGCCAGCCGATGGCTGCTCATCGAGGATTACGGCAGAACGCTCTCGGGGATGCGGGCGGACGCGCCAGTGGACGCGGTGAGCGTGGTACCAGGAAAGAGCTCGCCGGTGCTGGAGTACCGCATGCACCTCTTCACGGCGGGAGAGACAACGACCACGCTGATTCTTTCTCCGACGCTCAATTTCGTTCCCGGAAGGGGACTCCGCGTGGCGGTCTCGTTCGATGACACGCCTCCGCAGATCGTGACCATCGTTCCTGACAAATACGACGCCGCCAATGGCAACCGCGACTGGGAGGAATCCGTCAGGAACAACGCGCGAGTGGTGTCGACGACCCACACGATTCCGTCCGCAGGCGTGCACACGCTGAAAATCTGGATGGTGGACCCTGCTGTTGTCGTCCAGAAGATCGTCGTGGAGTCGCTGGCATCGCGCCGGGCGGCCACCTACCTCGGGCCGCCGGAGAGTTATCGGAGCCGCTAGGCCGGGACAGGCACGTCAGAGACACGCGGCTTGACAAACGCCGCGCCCGCATTAATGATCGTTTAACGATATAGCGACGAACGACTCCGTATGCCCAGACGCAAGCTCGATCCCCTGGCCTCGACGGCGTTTCACATCCTGCTGGCACTCGCCGGTGGCGACAAGCATGGCTACGGCATCATGCGCGACGTGGCCGAAGACACCGACAACAAGGTGCGCCTCGGACCCGGCACGCTGTACGGCTCGATTCAGACGTTGCTCGACGCGGGATACGTGGAAGAGCTCGACGAGCAGGCCACGCCCGCCGGGGACGAGCGTCGTCGCTACTATCGCCTGTCGCGTGC
>DATLLQ010000182.1:0-5490 GCA_035537775.1 Vicinamibacterales bacterium
GCACATGCACCCGATTCTGGGCAGCATTCGCCGGCTGGCGATCTACCTGCTCGCGTGGCTCGTCATCGGACTGCTGCTCGCGGTCGGCCTTGGCCTCGGCCGCGGCGGCGACTGGCTGACGGCGATTGCGTTCTTCGTTCCACTGGGTGTCGTCTTTGCGCTCATCTCGCAGTCCGCGTGGTACGTCTGCCTGACGTTCCCGCTGATCCGATCCCGCGGATGGACGGTGGCTGTCTCCCAGGTGCTGGCCGCGGTCTTCGCCAGCGCCATCTGGGTGGCGATTGCCGGAGGGTGGGCGCGCACGCTCGCCGTGGCCGGTCTCGAGTCGGCCGGTGCGGCGATGTACCAGACGCAGCGGCCGCTGCTCTTCGTCATCGGCGCCTTGCTCTTCTGGCTCGTAGCTATCTCTTTCTATCTGCTCATCGCCTTCGACGCGTCGAAGGAAGCGGAGCGCGCCAACCTTGAGCTGACCCTGCTCGCGCGCGAAGCGGAGCTGAAAGCGCTGCGTGCGCAGATCGATCCGCACTTCATCTTCAACAGCCTGCACTCGATCAGCGCGCTGACGGCGGCAGATCCGGCGGCAGCGCGGCGCATGTGCCTGCTGCTGGCGGACTTCCTCCGCGAAACTCTGCGGCTCGGCGGCAACGACCAGATCACGCTGTCCGAGGAGCTGGCGTTGACCGACCGATTCCTGGCAATCGAGAAGATCCGGCTAGGCGAGCGTCTGAACATCACGCGTGAGACCGACCCAGGAACAGCGGCCTGCCTGGTGCCGCCGCTGCTGCTCCAGCCGCTCGTCGAGAACGCGGTCAACCATGGCGTGGCGCAGCTGGTTGACGGCGGGACCATCCGCCTGGCAGCCACTCGCAGCGGATCGACATTGACCATCACGCTCGAGAACCCGTGCGATCCGGATCGGCCACGAACACGCGGCGTGGGCCTTGGCCTCGAGCTGCTGCGCAAGCGCCTGACGAATCAGTACGGCACGTCAGACGCCGTCTTTGCGCAGGAGCAGGCCGGACAGTTCCGCGTGGAGGTCCGGATACCCGTCGTGCCGGAAGCGTCCGCCTGATGTCTCAATCGGAGATGCCCTTGCGTGTGCTCGTCGTGGACGATGAACAGCTGGCGCGCACGCTGCTGCGTGAGCTGCTGAGCGAACATCCGGATATCGAAGTCATCGCGGAATGCGGCAACGGCTTCGAGGCCGTGAAGGCGGTCACCGAGAAGAAGCCGGATCTGATCCTGCTGGACATCCAGATGCCGAAGCTCGACGGCTTCGACGTCCTCGAGCTGATCGGCAGTGAGACCCCGATCATCTTCGTGACGGCGTTCGACCAGTACGCCATCAAGGCGTTTCAGGTGCACGCGGTCGATTACCTCCTGAAGCCGTTTGGCGCGGAGCGTCTGGCCGAGGCGCTGGCACGGGCGCGCGCGCGCATCGGGACGCGGGAGACGATTCCGTCGAAGGCGCTTGTCGCCGAGGCGCGGTCGGCCCGGGCCCCGCTCGAACGCGTGCTCATTCGCGACCGTGCTGACGTTCACGTCATTCCCGTCTCGAAGATCGACTACATCGAGTCGCAGGACGACTACGTGTCGTTGAAGGTGGGCGATCGCCGGATGCTGAAGGAGCAGACGCTGTCCGAGCTCGAGCAGGTGCTCGACCCCGGCCGCTTCGTGCGCATCCACCGGAGGTATCTGCTCAACGTCGCCCGGCTCGTGCGCATCGAGCAGTCGGTCACTGAAAGCCGTGTCGCGATCCTCCACGACGGCACCGAGCTGCCGATCAGCCGCAGCGGCTACGCCAGGCTCCGCGAAATCCTCTAGGAGTGCGATGATCATGCTCTCCACCTGGCATGAGCAGAGTCGTCATCACTGGCGGAACCGGATTCGTCGGCGCGAATCTCGTCCGGCGGCTGATTCAGGAAGGCCACCAGCCTGCCCTGATCGTCCGCCCCGGCCACGCCTCCTGGCGTATTGATTCGATCCGGGAACAGATCGCGGTTCACGCGGTAATCCTCAGCGACCCTTTCGCGGTGCTGAAGGCCCTCGACACACTCCGCCCGGCCTGGATCTTTCATCTCGCAGCACACGGCGCCTATTCATGGGAGAAGGACGCCGCGCAGATGATCCAGACGAACGTCGTCGGCACGGCGAACCTGCTCGAGGCAGCGTCCAAGACGGGCGTCGAGGCGTTCGTGCACGCAGGGTCGTCGTCTGAATACGGCCGGCTCGGGCATGCGCCGTCAGAGACCGAGGCTGGCCAGCCCGATACTCCATACGCCATCACGAAGGCCGCGGCGACAGCGCTGTGCGCGGTCGCCCGGAACGCCTCGATGAGGATCCGGACGCTCAGGCTGTACAGCGTCTACGGTCCGTTCGAGGATCCGCGGCGCTTCCTGCCGTCGCTGATCGTGCATGGCCTACGCGGAGTGCTGCCGCCGCTCGTCAGCCCGCAGACGGCGCGGGACTTCGTCTATGTAGACGACGTGCTCGACGCGTTTCTGCTGGCGGCGCGGGACACGTCGAGTGAGGCCGGGGCGATCTACAACATCGGCACCGGCGTGCAGACCACGATCGGCGATGCCGTCGAGGCCGCCAGGCGCGTGATGGGCATTGCGACCGAACCGGCGTGGGGCACCATGCCCGCGCGTGCGTGGGACACCGACACGTGGGTTGCCGACACACGCAAGAGCCGCGAGGTCCTGCAGTGGTCGGTGCGTCATACCTTCGAGGATGGACTCGAGAAGATGATTGCGTGGCTCACACGCGATCCGGTTCTCAGGGAGCGGTACGAGACGGCGTGGCCGGTGCGATGAGATGAGCGAGGCCGCGATCGAGCGGCGATCGTCGATGGCGCCGCTGGTGTGGGCGCTCGCCTACGTCGCCGCGTTCGGCACCGTGCTCTTTTCGATCTCGTGGTCGTTCGGCGACACGGTCCCGCTGATGCAGAAGGCGGCACGGCTCGGATGGCGCGAGGCCGCCGTGGACGCCTTCGCACGCGGCGTCGAATATCGCCCCTTGTTCATGCTCTCGATCAAGGCGTTCATCGAGACAATCGGGACGACGATCTGGCTGTATCAGGCGCTGGTTCTGCTGCAGTTCGGTGTGGTGCTGGCGACGATCGTCTGGCTGTGCCGGCCGTCCGGGCGCCAGCGAGCGCTTGCCGCATGCCTCGCCGTCAGCGTGTTCTGCGCCCTGCCGGGGACGCGCATCCTGTTCGGATTCTGGCCGCTCAACCAGCATTCCGGTGCCCTGGTGCTGGTCCTGTGTGCGGCTGCTCTGGCGTTTCGAGAGCAGACCAGGCGGTTCGACTGGGTGCTCGGACTCATCGCGCTGGCGGCCATGTTTGGTCTCGAGCTTGGGCTCCTCCTGGCGCCCGTCATCGTCATTCTCTGGCTCGCGCGGGCGCCGGGCGTCAGCTGGCGGGGAGCGGCGAGCGTGCTGGTGGCAACCGGGATTTACCTGGCAATCCGGCTCGGTCTGGGCAGCGACCACGGCCTGCCGGCGTCGCACAACGAGATCGGATTTGGCTTCACGATGCTGACGCCCGAGCAGATCAGCACGCGGTTTGGCAGCCCGCCGGTGCTGCTCTGGCTGTACAACGCAGCGTCCACGTTGTCGTCCGTTCTGTTCTCCGAGCCGAGAGACGGAGTGTTCTCGTTCGCGGAGTCGCTGCTGGCTCACGACATGGAGTCGTGGCGCTGGTTCCATGTCGGTCTCTCGGCGTTGACGAGCGCGATGATTCTCGTTGGCCTGTGTCTCCGGTCATCCCGATCGAGCCACGATCGGCTTCTCGTGGTTCTTGGTCTCACGCTGCTGGTGTTCGGAAGCGGGCTCGGATTCCTCTACACCCGCGACCGCATCGCCTTGTCTGCGGGTGTCGGTTACGCCCTGCTCATGTACGTCGCGGCGGCGTCGCTGATGGAATGGCGTCCGGCGCATGGTTGGATACGGACGGCCGCACGAGGCGCGCTCATCGTGCTGGCAGCCGGCTGGGTTGTCCGCGGCGGGGAACTCTTCTTCCAGC
The DNA here is from genome assembly GCA_035537775.1 of Vicinamibacterales bacterium. Classification (GTDB taxonomy): domain Bacteria; phylum Acidobacteriota; class Vicinamibacteria; order Vicinamibacterales; family UBA2999; genus Gp6-AA40. Next base: position 4,028 of record DATLLQ010000182.1, read on the forward strand.
TTCGCGACACCGCGTGGGACTATCACCTCGAATGGACGGCCCGCTTCAACGAAAAAGGGGGCGCGACTGAAGAGCGGACGGAGCTGTTCAAGGCACTGCAGCAGGAAGCGCTCAGCCGGACACCCGCCGACCCGCGCTCCGATCCCGCCTGGACTTACGCGCTTTTCGAGCGGCGCTTCAAGCGATCGTCGGGGTCTGACTGAGTAGATGGTGATCGCCAGGCCCCGGCGTCCGATGCTGGTGTGGATCGTTGCGGCCGTCGTGTTCGCCGGCGCGTTCCTGGTACGGATGCTGGAAATCGCCTTCGACAACGATCATTTCGAGTTCCTGTCGCTAGGCACCGAGATCGTGAACGGCGCGGTGCCGGGCGTCGACTTCTTCGATGCGTCGCGGCCGCTCCAGCAGTACCTCACCGCCGCCGGGCTGTGGCTCTTCGGGCATCAACTTCTGGCAGAGGCGATCTTCACTGTCGCCGTGCTGGCTGCCGGCGCCGCCGTCGTCTTTTTGCTCGGGTTGGAACTGACCGGGTCCATGTCTTTGGGTCTCATCGCCGCGACGTTCGTCGTCGCGATGCTTCCGCGGCTCTATTCGTATCCCAAGATCATCATCCCCGCGGCCGGTCTTCTCGCGTGCTGGCGCTACATCGATCGGCCCACGCCGTGGCGGCTCACAGCACTCTCGCTGGTGACCGTCGTCGCCTTCTACCTGCGATTCGACTACGGTGCGTTTTTCGGGCTTACGGCGGCGGTCGCCTTGATCGCGCGCCACTGGGGCGCGTGGCGCGAGTTCCTGACCGTCGCGCTCCGATACGGGGTGGTGGTCGTGCTGCTGTGCGCGCCGTATGTGCTCTTTCAGCTTGCCGCGGGTGAGCTGACGAGCGGGCCCAGCAGTGGGCGTTTGACGCATCTCCTCAGAGGCGACGACGTGGTGTCGCTCGCGATGCCGGAGGTTCCGCAGGAGCGCCCGCTCGTCCGGTTCCGTCCCGCAGGCCCTCTGGCCACTGTCCGATGGAGGCCGGACGTCGCGAGCGACCGGCGCGACGAGCTCGAGCACCGCTACTCGCTGCACCAGGTCAGGGCCGTCGACGAACGCGCCTGGCAATACGTGCTGGGCGACAGGTCGCCCGCGACGCTCACCAGATTGCTTGCCGACCCGTCGGTGGACGGTATGACGAACGTCGACAGCCAGGGTCGGATTTATCGCGAGCCGCCATGGTCGGTGGTGCGGCGATGGCTTCACATCCCTGTGCTGGAGTCGCCGCTGCTGAACGAACGGACCGCGGCCGTCTGGCTGTATGACGTGCTGTTTCTGACCCCGCTGCTCGCGGCGCTCGTCCTTGCTGTGAGGGTCGTCCGTGGACGTGCGAGGGAAGGGGAGACAGCGAAGGTTCTGGCGGCGATCGTGATCGGCGTACTGTTCAACGTCTCTCAGATCAGGGGCAATCTCGATTCCCGGCTTCCCGA
>DATLLQ010000183.1:0-11116 GCA_035537775.1 Vicinamibacterales bacterium
CGGAGGGTGTCCCATGACGTCGAGACTCCTGCCAGTCACGTTGATGATCATCGCGACGCTGTGCGGAACTCCGGTCGCTGGTTGGCCGCAGGCAAAGAGCGGTTCCTGGCTGGACGACGCGAAGCCCGGATCGTGGAACAAACGGGGTACGGCGATTCCAGTTGCACCGAAGATTCAGGCGACGGTGGATCCGCGTTGTCGAGAGGCAAGGCGTCCACCGCAGCTGGACGAAGACAAGCGTGTCACCAGCCGGGGATGGGATCTGGTTGGTGCGTATCAGGGCGGATGGGGAATGCTCGTCGTTCGTGGGACTGCCGGATATGACGGGATGTGCCGGCCACTTCAGTTCCAGGACTTCGTCTTTGTGAAAGGCGTGTTCGCAGGCACGCTCTCGCCGCGGCCGATGGACAGCCGCACTGATGGGGCGCTCAATCGAGTGTCGCTTCAGGGCGCGTCGCGATTGACGGCTGAATACGCACGTTACGACGCGAAGGATCCGTTGTGCTGTCCCTCGAGGCTCACGCACGTGATCTTCGAGATCGCTGCGGACGGCGTGCTGCGGCCGGCGTCCGTGAACACCGCGCCCATCCAGTCGACGTCGTCCACGCCTTCACCCGGACTTGCCGGAACGTCCTGGCAGCTCGTCAAGTTCCAGGGCGGTGACGACAAGACGCTGACGCCGGACGATCGCGCGAAGTACACGATCGAGTTCATGGCCGGCGGACAATTTGCCGCTCGTATCGACTGTAATCGCGGGAGCGGGACCTGGACCTCGTCAGGCCCCAGCCAGATTCAGTTCGGCCCGATGGCGGTGACGCGCGCGCAGTGTCTGAACCCGTCGCTGCACGATCAGATCCTCAAGCAGTGGGGCGACATCACGTCGTATGTCATCAGGAACGGCCATCTGTTCCTGGCGTTGAAGGCGGATGGCGGGATCTACGAGTTCGAGCCGATCGCGAAACGGAAGTAAGTGGGACTGTCAGCGGCTGCTTCTACGCCTATCTCGACGTTCCGGGCGACCCAAAAGCTGCTGCGGCGGTTATCCCAGCGTTCCGCTCGACTCAAAAGCTGTTACGGCGGTCATCCCAGCGTTCCACTCGACCCAAAAGCTGTTCCGGCGATCATCCCAGCGTTTCCGCTCGACCCAAAAGCTGTTCTGGCGGTCATCCCAACGTTCCGCTCGACCCAAAGGCTGTTGCGGTGGTTGTCCCAGCGCTCCGCTCGACCCAAATGCTGTTCCGGCGGTCATCCCGGCGTTCCGCTCGACCCAAATGCTGTTCCGGCGGTTATCCCAGCGTTTCGCTCGACCCAACTGCTGCTTCTACGTTTGTCCGGCGAATCAGCTGACGCGGCGAGCACCGACCCAGCGGTTTGCCCAGTACCCGCTCGTATAGCGCTCGACTCGCACCACGCCGTTCGAGCTCGGAGCGTGGACGAACTCGCCGCCGCCGAGCGCGATTCCGACATGCGACGCCCCGGGCGAGACGGTTTCGAAGAACACCAGATCACCGGGCTTCACATCCACGCTATCGACGTCGTAGCCGACTTGATACTGCTGCCGGACCTCGCGCGGGAGTCCCATCCCCTGTTGCGCGTAGACCCACTGCACGAAGCCGCTGCAATCGAACCCGGACGGATCGCTTCCCCCGTTTCGGTAAGGGGTGCCGCGCAGCGAGAGCGCGAGCGACACCACAGGCGGCTGGATGGAGGGCAGGGCAGGATCTGATGCGACAGCGGGCGCGGGCTCTTCCGGAGGCGCCGGGCGGGGAGACACCCCGGGAGGCGCCGGTGCGCCCGGGAACGGCCGCGGTGTAGCGACAACGCCGCCCTTCGAAGCGCACCCCGTCGCCAGGAGGCCCAGAACAACCAGAACACAGAACGGAACCGAACCGGGAACCCCGAACACGAACTGAGAACCGAGCACCCGGAAGTGTGAACGTTCGTGCATATGGCGTTTATCGTCGTAAACCGCTGCGTTACTTAGCCTTGAGTCCGCCGTTATCTTGACAGTCCAGTTGGTGGACGTCATCATTGAAAATAGTTTATGGAGCAAGCGCTCCTTCTGAACGCGTCGTACGAACCTCTCAAGGTCGTTCACTGGCAGAAGGCGGTTACGCTCTGGTGCCAGGGGAAGGTAGAGGTGATCGCGGTCCATGACCGCGAGATAAGGGCAGTATCTTTCAGCTTCAGGCTGCCCTCCGTTATCCGTCTGCTCCGATTCGTCAAAATCCGGCGCCGCTTCGATTACGTCCCGTTCTCCCGCGCGAACATCTACGCGCGAGACAGTCACACCTGCCAGTACTGCAACGAGACGTTACCAACGGCTGAGCTGACGTTCGACCATGTCGTGCCGGTCGCCCAGGGCGGCCGGAAGGATTGGGAGAACATCGTCACGTGCTGCGTCAGTTGTAACAGAAAGAAGGGTGGCCGCACACCTGGCGAGGCCGGCATGCGCTTGCAGCGTCATCCGCGGCGTCCCGATTCGGCACCTGCGATTCGCATCACTATCGGGCTCCGCAACGCACCGGACACCTGGCGGGACTATCTATACTGGAACATGGAACTGGACGAGAGCTGACCCAGTCCCCGGTCCCTGGCGTGCCCAACATTACCTCCGTCATCCCAACCCGCGTCGTCGAAGGCGGACGTGTCGCGCTTGCCGGATCCGGCCTCCCAACCGAGGTTGTCCCGTCGGTCGTCGTCGGCCAGGAACCGGCGCGGACGCTGTTCGCGAGCTCCACGAAGATCGTGATCGACCTGCCGCCCGAGATCGAGGGTGGCCGGACGCCGGTGCGGATCGAGAACGTCCCTGGAGAGACGATCTATCTGTCCGTCGGCTCGCCGTGGGCGACGGGTCTTCATCAGGTGGACAACCCGGTCTTCGATCGCGAAGGCAACCTGTTCGTGACCTACAGCGGATCGCGCGGGCAGGAGACGCCGATCTCGATCTTCCGCGTGACGCCCGAGGGGACGCGAGAGCCGTTCGTCTCGGGAATCGTCAACGCGACGTCGATGACATTCGGGCCTGACGGCCACTTGTATGTGTCGAGCCGCTTCGATGGCGCGGTGTACCGCGTGAACGAGGATGGCACTCACACACAGGTGGCGACGGATCTTGGCGTGGCGTGCGGCCTGGCGTTCGATGCTGACGGGGCGATGTACGTCGGCGATCGATCGGGCACGATCTTTCGCTTTCGCGACGGCAAGGCGACGACGTTCGCGACGTTGCCGCCAAGCGTCGCGGCGTTTCATCTGGCGATGAGCCCTGACGGAGAGCTCTTCGTGAGCGGGCCGACGCTTGGCACTTACGACCACATCCATCGGATCAGCGATAAAGGGGAAGTGCGCCGGGTCCCGGCGCCGTTCGGCCGCCCGCAGGGGCTGACGTTCGGCCCCGACGGCGCGCTGCACGTGATCGACGCGCTCGCCGGTTCGAGCGGCCTTTACCGGTTTACTTCCGCCGACACCGAGCCAGAACTGGTCGTGTCGGGCGGTGCGCTCGTCGGCGTCGCGTTCGGCCCGTCTGGTGAGCTGGTGGTCACGTCCAACGAAACGGCCTACCGATTCGACTAGGGCCTGCTGGTTTACACTGGCCCGCGCGTGCAACTCCTCGCCCGGAAGCCGATCGCCGACCTGGAGCCCCAGGACGGTCCTCACTCCCTGAAACGCGTGCTCGGCGCCGGCGATCTGATCATGCTCGCCATCGGCGCGGTGATCGGTGCCGGGATCTTTGGCGCGATCGGCACGGCGGCGGCTGGACAGGTGGGGCCCGACGGCGCGGTCATTCGATACGGCGCAGGACCCGCGCTGATCTTTTCGTTCGTCCTGCTTGGCGGCGCGTGTGCGCTGGCCGCGCTCTGCTATGCGGAGCTGGCGTCGATGATTCCGCAGGCGGGAAGTGCGTACGCCTATTCGTATGCCACGCTCGGCGAGCTGGTCGCGTGGATCATCGGCTGGGACCTCATCCTCGAGTACGCCGTCGGCAACGTGGCGGTGGCGATCTCGTGGGGCGACTACTTCACCACCCTGCTCCGCGGCATGGACATCTCGATGCCTGCGTGGCTGACCACCGGGTACCGAACGGCGCTCCTCAGCTCGAATCCCGACGTTCACGGCCTTCTCGAGACGGCGCCGCAGCTTGCGGGGATTCCGATTCTCCTCAACCTGCCGGCGTGCGGCATCGTGCTGCTCATCACGTGGCTGCTGCTGCGCGGCGCGCGCGAGAGCACAACGGCGAACAACGTGATGGTGGTCGTCAAGCTGGCCGCGCTCGCGCTGTTCATCGGCGTCGGCCTGATGAACATCAACACCGCGAATTTCACGCCGTTCGCGCCGAACGGCTTCACCGGCATCCACCAGGGCGCCGCGATCGTCTTCTTCGCCTACATCGGCTTCGATGCCATCTCGACGGCTGCCGAGGAGACGAAGAACCCGCAGCGTAACCTTCCGATCGGCATTCTCGGTGGCCTCGCGATCTGCACGCTCATCTACGTGGTCGTCGGTTTCGTGCTGACCGGACTGGTGCCGTATCAGCAGCTCGCGGTTGCGGATCCGCTGGCGAAGGCGCTCGAGATCGCCGGCTACGCGCGGGTCGGATGGGTCGTCGCGCTCGGCGCGGCGGTGTCGATGGCCGCCGTGCTTCTCGTCTTTCAGTACGGCCAGCCGCGCATCTTCTTCGCGATGGCGAGGGACGGGCTGCTGCCCGCGTGGGCTGCGCGCGTCGATGCGCGCACTCGTATCCCGTGGATGACGACGCTCGTGACCGGGCTGGTGGTGGCGTTGGGGTCGCTGATCGGGGATGCGGCGGAGACGTACGACCTGACGAACATCGGGACGCTCTTTGCGTTCTCGCTCGTCTGTGCCGGCGTGCTGGTGCTGCGCGTCAAGGAACCGGGCCGGCCGCGCGCGTTCCGCGTGCCGCTGGTGTGGGTCGTTGCGCCGCTCGGTATTCTCGCGTGTCTCTTCGTGATGGCCGGCCTGCCGCGCCAGGCGTGGGAGCGCTTTGGGATCTGGCTCGTCATAGGCGCTGTGATCTACGCTCTCTACGGCTACCGGCATTCCCGCCTTCGTCAGCGGTAACACAAGGGGACAAAGGCTAAACACGAAGGCACGAAGAGGTCGAAGAGTTTCTCAAGCGCCCAAGGAGGCATCGATGTCGTTGCGTGCAGCCCTCCTCTTGGTTCTCCTCCCCATCGCGGTCATCGCGCAGGCACCTGCACCCCGCCCGGCGCCCGGACCAGGCACCGTGACTGCACCCCCGGCGCCTGCGCCAAGAAGCAACGCGGCGCCCGACGCGGCGCCTGCTGGCAAGGGGATCATCAGGGGCGTCATCAACGCTGCCGACACCGGCAGGCCGATCCACCGGGCGGAAGTTCGGATAACCGGCGGCTCACCGCCAGTTCAGCGATCGGTCTACACGGATGAGAAGGGCCGCTATGAGGTGACCGGGTTGACGTCCGGGCGTTACGGGGTGACCGCCGTGAAAAGCGGATACCTCCCGCTTGCGCACGGGCAGGTTCGTGCGCGTGAGAGCGGCCGGCCGCTGGAACTGTCCGAGACATCGCCGCTCGACAAGATCGATTTCGTGCTGCCGCGCGCCAGCGTGATTGTCGCCCGTGTGCTCGATCAGTTTGGCGATCCGGTTCGCGGCGTCGTCGTGCAGGCACTCATTCCGCGGTACGTGGACGGACGGCGTCAGTTGTCGAACGGCGGCGGTAGTTCCAGTGTGACCGATGACCGCGGCGAGACGCGCATCCACGGTCTGCAGCCGGGAGAGTATTACGTCGTTGCGGCGCCTGACTTCCAGACGGCGTGGCGCGGCGAGGTCGAGACACTCTACCCGGGCACGCTCAATCAGCAAGAGGCACGGGCCGTACAGGTCGGCATCGGTGAGGAGGCATTCATCTCGCTTCCGATTCGGCGGGCGCGACCGTCAACGCTGAGCGGGACGATCATCGGCTCCAACGGTGTGCCGCTCCCGTCGCCCTATGTGTCTCTGCAGAACATCCGGATATCGGGAGGCGGTTCGTCACGGAAGATGAACGTTGCACCCGACGGCACGTTCCGCGAAGAGAACCTCATGCCCGGTGACTGGATGATCGTGGTCAACGAGCCTGAGTACTCGAGCGCGAGCGTGCGTCTCCTTGGCGACGACGTGCACGGGCTCACCATTACGACGCGCAAGGCAGCAACGGTACGCGGCCGTGTGACGTTCGAGGGAGCGCCGCCACCGACTGAAGCTGTGCAGCTCGGAGTGTCGTTCGAGGGTCTGCGGACTCTGGTGTCTGGCGCGGGATGGGTGCGCTCCGCCGCATCTGTCAGCACGATTCCCGCCGCGCCGGACACGAACTGGACGTTCGAGGCGCAGGTCAGCGGCGCGGGCGTGATTCGTTTGCGCGCGGGCACCTGGCTCCTCAAGTCAGTCCTACTCGACGGAAAAGACGTCACCGATACAGTGCTCGACTTCGGCACCGCGTACGCCGGCAAGCCTGTTGAAGTGGTGCTGACGCAGCGCCGTGCGCAATTGAACGGCAGTGTGACGAACGATCGCGGGCAGCCGGCCGACAACTATGCCGTCGTTCTCTTTCCGGAAGATGAAGCGGAGTGGACCAAGGCGTCCAGCCGGTTCTTCGCAACCGCCCGTCCGGATCAGCAGAATCGATTCACGATCAACGGACTGCCAGCCGGTCGATACCTCGCGGCGGCGGTCGAATATCTCGAACCTGGAGAAGGTCGCAACCCCGAGACCTTGTCGCGGCTTCGCGGCAACGCGACTGCCATCGAGCTGACGGAAGGCGCCTCTCGATCGGTCACGTTGAGGATGGCGCGATGAGCGTGCGCACCAGGCCGGTCGTCGCGGTGGTGTTCCTCGCGCTCAGCGCCATTGCCGATGCGCAACAGCCACAGTCTCCTGCTCGCGATCTGCCGCGAGAGCGGGTGACCACGACCGACGGTGCCATTGCCGGAATCATCCGCGCCGCCGATACGAGTCTCCCTATCCGCGGAGTGGACATTCGACTGACCGGAACGGGCCGGCCAGCTGTCATGCGCGGAGCGGTCACCGACGCCAATGGCCGCTACGAATTCAGCGATCTTCCAGAAGGCACGTACCGACTGGAGGCGTCCAAAGTCCGCTACATGACGATGAGCTATGGGCAGACTCGCGCGGGTGAAGAAGGCCGGACTGTTCAGGTGACGGGTGGCCAGCGCGTCGAGAACATCGACTTCGCGCTTCCTGCAGGGGCCGTCATCGTGCTGCGGGTTGGCAATCGGTTTGGCGACCCCGCGATCGGTTACCGGGTCGCGCTGTTTCAGGCAAAGCCCAGCTCGGGTCCGCGCGTCCTCACACCGCTTCCTTTGAGTTCGTTTGGAAGCACGACTGACGATCGCGGTGAGATCCGGTTGTCGGGACTTGGACCTGGCGAATACTTCGTGAGCGCCGAGGCCGCCTCGGTTCCACCCGGCACGCCAGGCGAGCGGGAGGGGCAGACGTTCTTTCCTGGAACCCCGGTTGCGGAAGAGGCGCAGCCAATCACTGTCGGCCTCGGCGAGGAGGTGGTGTACGGCTTCGACACCATGCTCTCCAAAACCTACCGAATCAGCGGCACGATCGCCGGCAATGCGCCTGCTGATGACGTGCAGATCGAGCGCGTGACTGCCGAACGCACAATGATGATCGATATCAATCTCGGCTCAGGCAGGAGCTTCTCGCGCGCGGGCCTTTCTCCAGGCGAATACATTCTCACGGCCAGCAATTCAAAGGAGATCGGCTCGCTGCGCGTTCCTGTGGGCGGTGCCGATGTCAGCGACCTCGTGCTGACGATGAGGCCGGCGACACCGATCCGAGGACGCGTGACGTTCGAGGGAGCTGCGCCGCGCGGTGTTCCGCAGGCGACGTTCGTTGTGAGGCCAACGCGGGAGAACAACCGCGTTTCGCACGTCGCCCAGTATTCGAAGGCGGCCGACTGGACGTTTGAGATTGCCGCGCTGACCGGGTCTGGCGTGATCAGGGCGGACCTCCCGCGCGGCTGGTTCCTGAAGTCGGTGCTGCTCGACGGCCGGGACGTCACTGACACCGTGCTCGACCTCGAAACCTACCAGGGCAAGTTTCTCGAAGTTGTCGTGACGCAGACCGCGACGGAATTGCGCGGAAGCGTGGCTGATGCCTCTGGCCGCGCTTTGACGAACTACGTGGCTGTCGCCTTCGCGGAAGATCAGCGTCAGTGGATGGAGCTGACGCGGCGCGTCGAGAGCGTTCGTCCCGATCAGCAGGGGCGCTTCAGCATTCGCGGCCTGCCTCCGGGGCGCTACCTGGTCGCGGCCGTGAACTATCTTCCGACCGGACAAGAGAAGGATCCCAACGTGCTGGAGCGTCTCCGTGCGACGGCGACTCCGGTGACGCTGGCAGAAGGCGCTACCCAGAACGTCACGCTCGGAGTTGGGAAGTAGCGATCGCGATCATCGGGCGGAGGGCCGCTGCAGTTCGTAGCGCAGTTCACCGTCAGCGGTTGTTCCCGTCAGCTGCCAACCCGCCGACTCGTAGAACCGCTGCGCCCGTGTGCCGGCCTCAGTCGTCAGCCAGAGACGCTGAAGGCCTTTGGTCCACAACCAGCTGACCATCGTGTCGTGGAGCCGCCGGCCGTAGCCGCGGCCCTCGTGCTCCGGGTGCACGAACAGCGCCCAGATGTTGCCATTCGTGGCGTTGCCGATCGCGAACGCGACCACCTCGCCGTCCGCTTCCACCACCCAGCCCCGGCCCGTTTCCTCGATTGCGGTCCGGACGTCCTCGTCCGTGACGACGGTCGAGACGAGCCGATTCTCTTTCACCGAGGCGCGGACTCGCTGAATGGCGGGAATGTCAGTGGCACGGGCGATTCGCAACATCGTGGCCTTCGATTGTCTTCGAGCCTTCGTGGTTGACCGTTTTGGGGAGTTGGGCGTTGGAGGTTGGGAGTTGATAGAATGATCGTTTCAGGACTTCCAGAAATTCCTGTCTATAGGCATGTCCAACGAGTGGATCTCCGTCCGCGGCGCGCGCGTCCACAACCTCAAGAATATCGACGTGGATCTCCCGCGCGACCAGCTCGTCGTTATTACGGGGCTTTCGGGGTCCGGTAAGTCCTCCCTCGCCTTCGACACCATCTACGCGGAAGGGCAGCGGCGCTACGTCGAGTCGCTCTCCGCCTACGCCCGGCAGTTCCTGGAGCAGATGGAAAAGCCGGACGTGGACCTCATCGAGGGGCTCTCGCCGGCCATTTCGATCGAGCAGAAGACCACCGGGTCGAACCCGCGCTCGACCGTCGGCACGGTCACCGAGATCTACGACTACCTCCGGCTGCTGTTCGCCAACATCGGCACGCCCCACTGCTACAACTGCGGACGGGAAATCTCTTCACAGTCGCTCGAGCGCATCCTCGACCTGGTGATGCTCTATCCGACCGACGCGCGGATCAACGTGATGGCGCCGGTCGTCCGTGGACGCAAGGGCGAGTTCAAGAAGGAGCTGGTGGCGCTCCGCCAGCGCGGCTTTACCAAGGCGCGCATCGACGGCCAGTTCCGGTCGCTCGAAGACGACATCAAGCTCGATCGCCGGCGCAACCATACGATCGAGGTGGTGGTCGATCGCCTGATCATCAAGTCGGGCATCGAACGGCGCCTCTCCGAATCGCTCGAGACCGCACTCAACCTCGCCGACGACATCGTCGTCGTCAACACCTTCGAGGGTGGCGATCAGCTCTTCTCACGACGTCTCGCGTGCGTGACGTGCGGGATCTCAATGCCCGAGCTGACGCCGCGCGCGTTCTCGTTCAACTCGCCGCACGGCGCGTGCCCGGAGTGCCAGGGCCTTGGCGCCACCTATGACTTCGACCCGAGGCTGATTGTCCCCGACGACAGCAAGTCGCTCGCGGCCGGCGCGATCGCCCCGTGGGCCGCAGGCGACCGTAAGCTGGTCAAGGACGCGATTGCCGCGCTCTCGCAGACTTTCGGAATCGATCCGGAGGTGCCGTTCGGCAAGCTCCCGAAGAAGCACCGCGACCTGCTGCTCTACGGCCCGGCGGGAGCGGCAAAGGCGGCGAAGGCCGCGAAAGCCGCGGACGCTGCGTCCACCGATGACGATGACGCCGACGAGGAAGGGTACGAGGAGGAGTTCGAATCGCCGACGCGGCTGGCGGCCCTGAGGCGGGGCCGCGCTCGCGACGATCGCCGGCCGGATCCGTTTGGCAAAGGCTTCGAAGGGCTGATCCCGAACCTGCGGCGGCGATATGAAGAAGGCTCGTGGGCCGAGCAGGAAGACCTGGAAGTCTACCGGATGCTGCGCGACTGTCCCGCGTGTCACGGCCAGCGTTTGAAGCCTCAGAGCCTGGCGGTCCGCGTGAAGGAGCGCGGCCTCGCTGAATACGTCAACCTTCCGATCAGCTCTGCGCTCGAAGTGTTCGACGCGTTCGAGCTGACCGAGCGCGAGACGTTGATCGCGTCGCGCGTGCTGCGCGAGATACGCGAACGGCTTCGTTTTCTGCACGACGTCGGCGTCGGCTACCTGACGCTGAATCGAAGCGCCGCCACGCTCTCGGGCGGCGAGGGCCAGCGTATCCGGCTCGCCACGCAGATTGGCGCCAACCTCACCGGCGTGCTCTACGTGCTCGATGAGCCGTCGATCGGACTGCACCAGCGCGACAACCGCAAGCTGCTGTCCACGCTGTCGCACCTGCGTGATCTCGGCAACACCGTCGTGGTCGTCGAGCACGACGAAGAAACGATTCGCACCGCGGACTACGTCGTGGACCTCGGTCCCGGCGCGGGCGAGCATGGCGGGCACATCATCTTCCAGGGTCGTCCCGAGGAGCTGCTCGAGCACGCGAACGGCTCGCTGACCGGCGCGTACCTGCGCGGCGATCGATCGATCCCGACGCCTCCGGCCCGTCGTCCATCGCTCAAAGGCGAGCTGACGATCCGCGGCGCGCGCGAGAACAACCTCAAGAGCATCGACGTGTCGATTCCGCTCGGCACGCTGACGGCGGTCACAGGCGTCAGCGGTTCTGGCAAGTCGACGCTCGTCAACGACATCCTCTATCGATCGCTGGCCCGGACGATCTACCGTGCCGCCACCGAACCGGGC
>DATLLQ010000184.1:0-4417 GCA_035537775.1 Vicinamibacterales bacterium
AGCAGGATCCGCGCGGGACGTTCGGCTTCACCGGTGCCGCCACGGGTCTCGACTTCGCCGACTTCCTGCTCGGGCTGCCGCAGACGAGCACGATCGGCTACGGCAATCTTGACAAGTCGTTTCGCGGCAGGTCGTACCAGGCCTACGTGAACGACGAATGGAAAATCCGGCCTGAGCTGACACTCACCTACGGCGTCCGCTGGGAGCATGAAGCGCCGGTGGCCGAAGCAGGCGGACGCCTCGCCAATCTCGACGTCGCGCCCGGGTTCCATGAGGTGAATCTGGTGACGGCGAGCAGCGGCTCCGACGCTCTCATGCGAGCGGATCGAACTGGATGGCAGCCGCGCCTTGGCCTCGCCTGGCGCCCGACCCTGGGCTCGCTCATGATTCGCGGCGGGTACGGCATCTATCGCAACACCAATGTCTACCAGTCGATCGCGACGCTCCTAGCGGCGCAGCCGCCGTTTTCGACAACGTTCAACGTCGCCTCCAGTACGTCGCAAGTGCTGACGCTTGCCAACGGCTTCATTCCGGCTGGCGGGTCGTTCAATACGTTTGCAATCGACCCGGAATTCCGCGTGGCGTCCGCGCACACCTGGCAGGTGTCGGTGCAGCGGGAGCTGCCGGCGCAGCTCACACTGCTCGCCACGTACCTCGGGACGCGCGGCACGAACCTGATGCAGCAGATCCTGCCGAACACGTATCCGGCCGGTGCGGACAGTCCGTGTCCTGAGTGCCCTGTTGGCTTCCGCTATCTCACGTCGAACGGCCGCTCGATGCGGCACTCGGCACAGATTCAGGTGCGCCGCCGGCTCAGCGCCGGGTTCACCGCCACGACGGAATACACCCTCGCCAAGTCGATGGACGACGCCGCCTCGTTTGGAGGCGCGACGTTGAATGGTGGTGCGCTCGTTCAGAACTGGCGCGATCCGCACGCCGAGTACGCGAGATCGAGCTTCGACCAGCGCCACCTCCTGACTGCGTCGGTGGACTACACGACCGGCTCCGGCATCGCCGGCGGCACGCTGCTCGACGGATGGGCGGGACGTCTGGTGAAGGACTGGACCCTGGCCGCGCGCTTCAGTACCGGAAGCGGACTGCCAGTCACCCCTGTGTACTTCGCGGCGGTCGGCGGAACAGGTGTCATCGGCTCACTGCGCCCGGACCTGACTGGCGTTGCGAACGATGCGCCGGGCGGAGCCTACGCGAACCGTGACGCATTTGTGGCGCCCGCTCAGGGCCAATGGGGAAATGCCCCCCGTAACTCGATCAATGGCCCGCGCACGTTCTCGCTGGACGCCTCGGTCGCGCGCACGTTCAGGGTCAACAACCGGCTGAGCCTGGACTGGCGGATCGATGCGACAAACGTGCTGAACCGCGTGACCTATGCGGGCATCAACACACTCATCACGAGTCCGCAGTTCGGCCTGCCGAACCGCGCCAACGAGATGCGCAAGATCCGCTCGAGCCTCAGGGTGCGGTTCTGATGATGCTCCGCCTTCTGCTCGTGATCGCGTTGGGCGCGCCGGTTCTTGCCGCCCAGCAGTCCGCTCCACAAGTGACGTTTCGAGCCTCGACGAAGCTCATCGTCACCACGGTGGTCGTACGCAATCCGGACGGCACGCCCGTCGAAGGGCTGACCGCGGACGACTTCGTCGTCACGGAGGACAAGGAGCCGCAGGAGATCGCCTTCGTCGAGTATCAGCGTCTCGACAACCTCACGCCGCTCCCGCCCATGCAGACGCTGAAGGCCGCGGCCTTGCCCGCCGAAGCCCAAGGCGTGAACGCGGGAGGTGTGTCATCAATCGTCACGCCCGGTATTACTGTGCCTCCGTCCGGAGATGGACGGTTTCGCAACCGGCGCCTCATCATCCTGTTGTTTGACCTCTCTGATTCGTACAACGCAGCTCAGGAGCGCATGTTCACCGGCGCGTCGGCGTATCTGGACGGCCAGATGACCGAGGCGGATCTCGTGGCGATCCTCACGTATCGGGGTGGGGCAGTCCGGGTGAAGCAGGATTTCACCGACGACCGGCGTGCGCTGGCGAACGTCATCGACGTTCTGGCCAACGGCGAGGACGCCGACGGCGATGGCGTCCTCGACTTCCAGGACTTCAGCTCGGCATTCGGCCAGAACGACGGGGAATTCAACGTCTTTTCCACCGACCGGAAGCTGGCGGCCCTGCAGACAGCGGTGGCGATGCTGCGTCCGCTGCCCGAGCAGAAGTCGCTCGTGTTTTTCACAGGGAGCCTTAGTGTGAACGGCACCGACAACAACGCGCAGATGCGGGCGACCACCAACGCCGCGATTCGCGCGAACGTCCAGATCTTTCCCGTCGATGCGCGGGGGCTCGTCGCGATGGCGCCGCTCGGCAACGCCAACCAGCGGTCACCGGGCGGCATCGGGATGTTCACGGGCGCGCTCGCGAAGCAGCAGGTCGCGCGGCTGCAGCGGTCGCAGGACACGTTCTATGCGCTCGCGAAAGACACCGGTGGCAGGGCGCTCGTGGATTACAACGATCTGTCGCTTGGAATCCGGCAGGCGGCCGAAGCGCAGAGCAGCTACTACATCCTCGCTTTCTACAGCACTCACACCGCGAACGACGGCAAGTATCGCCGCATACAGGTCCGTCTCAAGGACGGCACGCGGCAGGTAGCGCTGACGCATCGTCAGGGGTACTTCGCAGACAAGGAGTGGAAGCAGCAGAACGGCGTCGAGCGCGAGCGGCAGCTCGAAGAAGCGCTGATGCTCGAGAACCCGATCACCGACATCACGATCGCGCTGGAGCTGAACTACTTCCAGGTGACGCGGCCGGAATATTTCGTCCCGGTGTCAGCCAAGATTCCCGGCAGCGAACTCGAGCTGGCCCGCCGCCGCGGTGCGAAAGGCCTCACGCTCGACGTGCTCGTCGAGGTGAAAGATTCCTTCGGCGCCACGCAGCGGAACATGCGTGATCGCATTGAGGTGTCGTTGACCGCGGCCAACGCGGAACGGCTGATCACACAGCCGGTGCAGTACGACACCGGCTTCACATTGCTTCCCGGCAAATACATGCTGAAGTTTCTGGTCCGCGACGCGGAAGTCGGCCGCATCGGCACGTTTCAGACGTCGTTCACGATTCCCAATCTCAATCGGGAGCCCACCCGGCTCCCGATCAGCAGCGTGGTGCTCGGCAGTCAGCGCCTGACCGTCAACGAAGCGATCTACAACGTGAAAACGACCGACAAGCAGAGCATCGGACATCCGCTCATCGAGAGCGGCCGGAAGCTGCTGCCGAGCGTGACGCGCGTCTTCAGCGCATCCCGGGACATGCACGTCTATTTGGAGGCCTACGAGCAGTATGCCGAGACGCAGCAACCGCTGATTGCCTTCGCCACCTTCTACCGGGAGGGGGCAAAGGCCTACGAAAGCCAGCCGGTGACGGTGACCACCGGCGTCCACCGCACGTCGAAGGCTATTCCGGTGCGCATGACCATTCCACTCGAGGGCCTGTCACCCGGCCGGTACGACTGGCAGGTGACGGTCATCGATCCCACCGGTCGAAAAGCCGCCTTCTGGCAGACGGCCATCGCCATCGTCCCCTGAAATGTCGTCCAATCGATAACCCGCCTTGCCGTCGGCGGGCTACGGCGAGGCACCTAACAAATGTCGTCGTCCCGGGTTTTCTCGTCGAGGAACGCATGTCGATAGCGCTAGTAACGAGCCCCGTTGGGGGGTTGAGCCGCGCGCGCGGTGTGGCCGTGACAAGCGAGCTGGAGGATCTCTTCCGGGACATCACCAGCTGATCACCATTCTCGACACGACGTCGCAGAAAGCGGCGTTCTGGCAGTCGTCGATTCTCGTCGTGCCCTGATAGGCGCGGCGCTCCCTGGCGCCAGAATCGTTCGAATCGAAAGAATCGAGATGCCGCGCGTTTCTCTTCTCGCGCTTCTGCTCGCCACTGCGTCTGAATCTGCGCAAGACCGCCAGATCACCAAGTCGCCCGTCGAGGTGGTCTCCGTAAAAGAGAACAAGTCAGACCAGTCGAGCACGCGGAACGTCCAAAGGAGAATTGACGGGGGCAGGATGGCTTGGAAAGTGATCGTCGCGGCCGCCCTCGTTGCATCGGGCCTGCAGGCCCAGGCGCCGCCCGCTTCGTTCGAGATCGCGTCCATCAGGCCGACGATCGACGACGGTAATCTGGATCCGGGCCGGCCCAGGGCGGGTGGCCGATGGTCGGCGAAGAATACGAGGGTCGAGCTACTGCTCCGGCTTGCCTACCCTGAGCATCGATTCCCTGGCGAGATCGCCGGCGGACCGTCGTGGATCTCCGAACGCACGTTCGACATCGAGGCCAGAGCCGCGACACCCAATCCATCGACTGCGGAGTACACACAGATGCTCCGCCAGCTGCTCCGCGACCGCTTCAACCTGAAA
>DATLLQ010000185.1:0-61927 GCA_035537775.1 Vicinamibacterales bacterium
CTGTTCCATAAGCCGGATACGCACGCGCACATCCTGACGTCGCTCCTGCAGCTGATCGATGAGCGCCATGCGCGGTTCAACGCGACGCTGTATCAGCTCGAGCCGGACGTGAAGGAGTCTCCTGGTGCGTTGCGCGATCTCGCGGCGACGAGGACGATCGCGCTGCTGACCGATCCGTTGCTGCTGCGCCGCGGTCCAGCGGATCCGGCGCGATTTGACGATGCCGAGGACTTTCTGTTGCGAGTCCGCTCCACGCTGCATCTGGAGACGGATCGCAATCTGAACGTGCTGAGCCATGAGCTGCAGGAGAAGACCAGCGAATTTCTTGCGTACCCCGGCGCGGAGCCGCGTCAACGCGTCGAACGACTGATGAGTGACTACTTCCGGCATGCACGCACTGTCTCGCGCTCGCTCGAGTGGGCGCGCAAGACCGCGCCTGCGCCGGTCGGTCCAAATCTCGGCCTGTCGCGGGATGGCATCCGCTTCCTCGACCCGATCCAGGCGGCACGCGACCCATCGTCGTGGATCGGCGCGTTTCAGGCGGCCATCGATTCGGGTACCGAGGTTGCGGAAGAAGCGATGTCGTGCATACAGCAGCACGTCGATCGCTACCGCGCCGACGACTTCTTTCCGGACGACGCATCTCGCGCGGCGCTGCTCGCATTGCTCAAGCCGCGCGCCGGGCTCTACGCGCGGCTGTCGCAGATGCACGATTGCGGGCTGCTCGGCCGGGTCTTTCCAGAGTTCCAGGCGATCTCGTGGCGCGTAGTGCGCGACTTCTACCACAAGTACACGGTGGACGAGCACACGCTGCTGACGATTCGCGGACTCGAACGGCTCTCGACGACCGCCGATCCGTACCGCCAGCGCCTGCGCAACGTCCTCAACGAGCTCGCGGAGCCGGAACTGCTGGTCCTCTCGCTGCTGCTCCACGACGTCGGCAAGTGGCGCGACGACGATCACGCCACCGAGAGCGTGCGTATGGCGCGCGATGTGCTCGATCGGTTGCGCCTCACCGACGAGGCCCGCGAGACGGTGCTGTTCCTCATCAAACACCACCTGCGGATGTCGCTCGTCGCCTTCAGGCGCGACACCGAGGATCCGGACATCGTCAAGGACTTCGCAGCCTTCATCGGCACGGAGCAGCGGCTGAAGATGCTGTGCCTGCTGACGCTCGCCGACGTCGAGGCCGTGAGCCCTGAAACGCTGACGCCGTGGAAAGAGGAACTGCTCTGGCGGCTGTACGTGGACACCTACAACCACCTGACACAGCGGTATGGCGATGAGCGGATCGGCCGCAATCAGGCTGGCGTCAACGATCTGCTTGCCCAGTGTCCGTCGGACCTGGAGCCTCAGGAGATCACCCGTTTTCTGGAGGGCTTGCCGCAGCGCTACCTGCAGCTGTTCAACCACGAGGCGATCTACCGGCACGTGCGCCTCGCGCGTGGCATCCAGCCTGACGAGGTGCATCTGTCGCTCGATCGGCAGGACTCTTCTGTCTGGACGCTGGCCGTGGTCACCCTGGACAAGCCGTTCCTGTTCTCGAACATCTGCGGGGTGCTCTCGTCGTTCGGGATGGACATCCTGCGGGGGCACGCGCTCACGAATCCGAACGGCCTCGTGCTCGACGTCTTTCAGTTCACGGACGACGAGCGCTTTCTGGCCCTGAATGATGACGCGCAGGACCGGCTGCTGCACGTGCTGGAAAACGTCGTCGCTGGACGCGACGACGTGACCGTGAGGCTGCGCGGCAGGGAACGGGGCGCGCTCGCCGTCAAGACCGGAGCGCGGTTCCCGCCCGTCGTCCGCGCGGACAAAGAGGCATCGAGCCAGTACACGATTCTCGACATCGTCGCGACCAATGGCCTCGGCCTGCTATACCGCATCAGCCGGGTCATTTCCCAGCACGGCTGCGATGTCGACCTGGTGCTGATAGCGACCGAGGGCGAAAAGGCCATCGACGTGTTCCACATCACCAAGGGCGGATCCAAACTCACTGACGGGGAGCAGCAGGGGCTGACTTCCGACCTTCTTCGCACACTGGAGGACACGCAATGAAAATGATCAAGAGCATCATCCGCCCCAACAAGGTGGATGATGTCAAGGACGCGCTGGCGAAACTCAACATCGCCGGCATGACGGTGACGGAAGTGCGCGGCCACGGGAAGCAGAAGGGGCACACGGCCATCTATCGTGGTAAGGAATACAACGTCAGCCTGCTGCCGAAGATGGAGATTGAGGTCGTCGTGCCTGACGCCCTGGCCGATGACGCCATCAAGGCCATCGTCACCGCGGCGCGCACGGGTGAAATTGGCGACGGCCGTGTCTTCGTGATGCCGGTGCAGGAGAGCTATCGGATCCGGACGGGAGAACGAGAGGCGTAAGACTGCCCCATTTTCTACAGCTGCTGCTCCTCCTGGCAGTCGTCGTCGCCGCGGCAAAGCTCGCCGGGGCGTTCGCCAACAGGATCGGACAGCCGTCGGTGTTCGGCGAGATCCTGGCGGGCCTGATTCTGGGGCCGACCTTGCTCGACGTGCTCGGGTGGCCCGTCTTCGGCCCCCCGCAGGCAGTGGCGCTGCGCGAGGAAGCGCACCTCCTGGCGGTCGTTCGGGACCTTGCCGACCTGGGCGTCATCCTGCTGATGTTCGTGGCGGGACTGGAGACGGACCTCGCCGAGATGAGGCGCGTCGGCAAGGTGGCGTTCTGGACCGCGTTTGGTGGCGTGGTCCTGCCGATGGCCGGCGGAATGGCGACCGCGGTGCTGTTCGGCCTGCCGCTCTACTGGGAAGGCATTTTCATCGGCGCCATCCTGACGGCGACGAGCGTCAGCATCTCGGCGCAGACGTTGATGGAGATCGGTGCCCTGCGCACGCGCGAGGGCGCGACGATCCTCGGCGCTGCCGTGATCGACGACGTCATGGGCATCATCGTCCTGTCGTTCGTCGTCGCCTTCGCGCGGGCCTCCGCCGGCGGCGTCGAGCTCGGGGGAGTCGCGCTGGTCGTCATCCGGATGGCGGCCTACTTCGCCATCGCGGTCGCGGCTGGGCGGCTCCTCGGCCCTGTTCTGCGGTGGGCAAGTAAGCTACCCGTCACGCAGTCCGTGCTCGCGGCCGCTGTCGTGATTGCGTTCGTCTACGCGTGGGCTGCTGAATATGCCGGCGGAATCGCGGCCATCACCGGCGCCTACATTGCCGGGGTCCTCATCGCGCAGACACCTTTCAAGCCACAAATCGACGCCGGCCTTCATCCGCTCACGTATTCGATCTTCGTCCCGATCTTTTTCATCGGCATCGGTCTGCAGGCCAACGGACGCGAGCTGGGCGACAGCATCGGGTTCACCGTAGTTCTGCTGGTTGTCGCGATTGTCACCAAGGCGGTGGGCTGCGGGCTGTTCTCCCGGCTGCTCGGCTTCAGCAACCAGGAGTCAGTTCGCGTCGGCGCCGGAATGATCTCGCGCGGCGAGGTCGGCCTGATTGTGGCAGGCTACGGCCTGGCCAACGGCCTGATCGCGCAGCCGGTGTTTTCGGCTGCCGTGATCATGGTGCTGGTTACGACGATGGTCACGCCGCCGCTGCTCCGGCTGACGTTCCCGCGGCGGCTGCTGACCGGTGACGCCACCGTCGAAGAAACGGTCGCGCACGTGCCGAAGGCGACCCGCTAGCTACTCGTAGCGGAGCGCCTCAATCGGGTCGAGACGCGAGGCCCGGACGGCGGGAACCATCCCCGCGACGATGCCGACCGTCGCCGAGAAGCCCAGCCCCATCGCGAATGCCCACCATGGCAGGGACACCGGAAAGCCGGTCGCCAGGTTGACGGAAACTCCGATAGCGGCTCCGATTGCGATACCAAGGATCCCGCCGACCGAGGTGAGAGTTGCGGCTTCGGCAAGGAACTGCACGAGGATCTCGGCGCGCCGCGCCCCGAGCGCCTTGCGTACTCCGATCTCCCTCGTGCGCTCAGTGACGGAGATCATCATGATGGCCATGACCCCGATGCCGCCCACCATCAGCGCGATCGATGAAATAACGACCAGCGCGAGCAGCACGGCCCGGCTGATCTGCTCCCACGTTCGCAGAAGGGCGTCCTGCGTGATGATGTCGAAGTCGTTCGGCTCGTCCAGCTTGAGCCCGTGCCGAATGCGCATGATCTCTTCCACTTCCGCCAGAGCCCGGCCCGGCGGCGCGTCATCGCGCGGAAGGATCCCGATGATGCCGCCGAACGCGTCGGGTAGTGGACGCGTGGCGTCGGTGTTGAACACGACCTGGTGCGTCGTATACGGGATGATCGCGAGATTGTCCTGGCCGGTGTCGATGCTGCCGAGCGACGGCCTCTTGTCCATCACGCCGATGACCGTGTATTCAATCGCCCCCAGCCGAATCTTCTTGTTGATGGGGTCGATACCCTTCGAGCCGAAGAGCACCTGGTAGGGGCCGTCGCCCAGGACGACCACGCGGCGCCGATGTCTGACCTCCGGCTCGGTGAAGAATCGGCCGAGCGGAAGCTTCATGAAGCTGATCGTCGCGTAGTCCGTGCTGACCCCGAGGATCTGGTTGCTTGCCGTGCGCTCGCCGCGGTAGAACGCCCGCTCCGCTGTCGATTCGAAGCCCTCGCCAAGCATGATATCGACGGCGCGTACGGACGGCGCCAGCCGTTCAATGGCCTCGGCATCTCCAATCGTCAAGGCGGGCCGACGCAGCAGATCGCTGAATTCGGCGCCGCCGCTGATGCTGACGATGCTCAGCTTACTCAGGTACATCGTGCTCGGGCCGAGCTCTTCGATGCTGGCGCGCAGGGAACTGTCGAAGCCGCGAATGAGCGAGGTCATGCCGACGATGGACGTGATGCCGATGACGACCCCGAGGACCGTCAGGGCCGACCGCATCTTGTTCGTGCGCAAGGTTTCCAGCGCCATGCGCACGACTTCGCCGAACAGCCCCTTATTCACGTCTGAGCGCCTCGATCGGGTCGAGTGCTGCCGCACGTGCGGCGGGATACGCCCCGAAGAACAGTCCAACCGCCGCGGTCACGGCGACGCCGAGCACGACCGACCAGATTTCCAGCGTCGCCGGCAGCGGCGTGACCGCTGCGAGCAGCATCGCGAACGTGAAACCGAGGAGGATCCCCACGATGCCGCCGAAGGTCGACAGCGTAATCGATTCGGTGAGTACCTGCGACATGATGTCACGGCGCTTTGCGCCCAGCGCCTTCCGCAAGCCGATCTCCCGTGTCCGTTCGCTGACCACCATCAGCATGATGTTCATGATGACGATCCCGCCCACGAGCAGCGACATGGCTACGATGCCGACGAGCACGGCGAAGATGCCGTTGGTGGCCTGCGCATAGAGCCCGAGGAGCGTGTCGGACGTCAGCAGGCCGAAGTTGTCCGGCTCGGCCGGCTTCAGCCGTCGCGCCACGCGCAGTGCCACCGTGGCGTCGTCCATGGCCTCGTCGATTGTTTCGGGAGTGCCCGGTTTGGCCAGCAGCGTCAGCGATTGCCGGGCGCCGAACAGCCGCATGTATGCCCCCAGCGGAATGATCGCGAACGCGTCCTGCGACTGCCCGAACGCCGCACCGCGCTTCTTGCTGACCCCGACCACGCGAAACTGGACGCCGGCGATGCGAATGACCTTGTCGAGCGGTGTGGTCTGACCGAAGAGGCGGTCGGCAACCTCCCAGCCGAGGATAGCCACTGGGCGGCTGCGCTCGACTTCGGTCGGCGTCATCAGGCGTCCCTGTTCAGCGTTGTAGTTGGAGAAGTTTCCGTACTCGCTGGTGACCCCGCTGATCTGGATGTTTTCGAGCTCCGTCGTGCTGTACGACACCGTGGCGTTGCGGCCGGCAGTACCCATGACGGAAACGATCTTGTCCCCAAAGTTGCGCACGGCGTTGGCCTCGCGCATCGTCAGCAGCGGGTGGTTCCGCGTGCGCTCCTCGTCTTCCTCGGAGCGGACGATCCCACGCCGGACAATCGTGAACGAATCAGCCCCGATGTCGCTCACGATCAGATCGCTGACGGTGGCGTTCAGGCCCTGGATCAGCGAGACAACCGTGACGATCGAAGTGACTGCCACGATGTTGCCGAGCACCGTCATAAACGACCGCAGTTTGTTGGCCCAGATGGCCCGCAACGCGATCACGACGGAATCGAAGAGCTGGTTCATCGACGTCGTTGACGAATCACCTGGAATCTGAAGCCGAGGAGGTGCCGTTCCCGCTGCCGCGGTTACGACGGTTCCGATCCTCCTCCTGAATCCTGATCTCCTGCCCGTCGGCCAGCTCACGTACGTTGGCAAACGGACCGGTGATCACCCGATCGCCTGTCTTGAGGCCGTCCAGGACCTCGAAGTACTTCTCCCCGGCGATCCCGATCTTGACGGGCGTGAAGACCGCCTTGTTGCTCTGGAGCGTGAAGACGCCTTCCGTCTCCTTGCGCGTGTGTCCCGGCGGCAGCTCGTCTGAAGCGCGCGCGACGTCGGCGGCGGTCCGCTTTCTGCGGTCTTTCGTTTCCTCGCGAACCAGCTTGCCTGCCGGGTCGAACTGCAGCTCTCTTACCGTGAGCGCCTGGATCGGCACGGCCGTCACGTTCTGCTTCTTGGCGGTCGTGATCTCCGCCGTGCACGTGAAGCCGGGCCGGACATTGGGCACTTCTTCGTCCAGTGTGATGACGACCTTGAAGGTCGTCGCCTGGCGCTGTCCGCCCTGCTGGCTGTTCGCCTGAATCGGACTGTTGCCGATCTCCGTCACGTGGCCGCGGAACGTTCGGTCCTCGACTGCATCGACCGTGATCTTGGCTTCCTGGCCGAGCGCGACGAATGGAATGTCCGTTTCATCCACTTCGACTTCGGCCTCGAGGACCGACATGTCAGCAATTGTCAGCAGCTGGCTGCCGGCGTTGTTCATCGTGCCGACGATCGCAGTCTCGCCCTCCTCGATGTTCCGCCGGACGACGATGCCGTCCATCGGCGACTCGATGATGATCTGCGTCATGTTGTAGCGCGTGGTCGACAGCCCCGCCATCTCCTGCTTGATCTGCTGCTCGCGCGTTTCGATTTCCTGCTGTCGCGCGCTGACGTCCTGCTGGCTGCGTTTGACGTCCGCCTCGCGCTGGACCACTTCGTTTTCAGCGCGTTCCAGCGTCTCCCGCGTCGTCAGCCCGTCCTTCCACAGGTTTTGCTGACGCTTGAGGTTCTGCAGGGCCAGTTCACGGCCGGCCCTGGACTGTTCCAGCGCCGTCTCAGCCGAGGCGACGCTCACACGTGCCTGGGCAAGACCCGACTTGGCTGCGGCAACGGAGGCCTCGCCCCGCTGCAACTGGCCTTCGAGCTGTCGAGGATCGATTTCGAGGAGGAACTGTCCCGCCTTGACCCGCTGTCCTTCTTCGACGGCCAGCCGCGTCACCCGGCCCATCTGGTTGGCGGAGATGTTCACCTGACGCTTGGGCTGTACCTTGCCGGATGCCGACACGATGGCTTCGAGATCCCGCGACCGGATGTCTTCAGCCGTGACAGACGGGCCCTGTTCGCGCCGGAAATAGATGTTGGCGCCTGCCGCAGCCCCGAGAACGACAATGACGATGACGGCGATGATGACCTTTTTCCGAGTCATTCCTGCTCCTTACGAACCCGAACGCGCAAAAGCGATGAGGACCGCGAACGCGAGGTAGATGCCAAGCAGCACCATCGCGATTGGCCCGGTGCGGCGCTTGTAGAGCACTGCCAGACCGACAGCCGTGACGAAGGTGGACCAGACATAAAAGACATCGATATACGAGAGAAGCTTGTACACGAACGTCGTGTCTTCCAGCGTTGGTGTGAAGACCGCGAGGTTGGCTCCAGCCGCTCTGCCGGCTGCGATCGTCACAAGCGTCGTGAACACGAGCTGAAGCGAGCTGATGATCGCGCTATGCGCGGAGACTGCGTAGACCTGCTTGTAGGTCCCGTTGCCGCCACCCACGAGTCCGAACATCACGTGAAGGATGCCGGCGCTGATCAGCAGGATCAGCGGAGTGAAGATGATCGTGAAGATGGGGCCCGTGTAACGGGCGTTCTCCATCCCCTCTTCCATCGTCGCGTACGCTTCGTCGCTGATCGTGATGCCGAATGCCTCCATCGTGGAGACCTGCTGATCGAGCGCCAGTTCCTTGCCGACGTCAGTGGAGAGCAGAAAGAACTGGGCAGCGCCCGAGATCAGGACGGCAATCGCCACCGCGCCCAACCATGTCGGACGTGCCGCGACGGCGGCGAATGCCTCTCGCGGCGAGAAGATCACGCCGATGACCCGCGTCAGGAGTCCCTGCGGAGGAGCAGCGCCAGAGCCAGCCGATAACGTCTCAGTCATGGTTTCCCCTTAACCATTTCCGCCGAGGACGGCCATCGTCCCCGCCATGAGCAGAGCGACAGCGAAGTACACCCCAAAGAGCGTCACCGCAACTACCCGCACCCGCGTCCGGTATAAGACGCTCAGGCCAATCGCAAGGACGACGAGCCACCACACGAGGAACACGTCGATCAGCGCCAGGAAACGGGCGACTGGCGACCCTTCGTCGAGCATTCCAGCCAGTGAGACCACGCTCAGCGGGCTCGCCAGCGACTCCCGCACGAAGTTCACAGGCACTGAAACGACGTCCCGAAACGCCAGAATCACCCCCGCATGTGCGACCACGGCCACTACCTGCCGTAAGGTCGCCCGATATCCACCGGCCGCACAGACTCCGTAGACCACGGCGGCAAGAGCGAGCATCGCGACCGGGCCGCGCAGCACCGCAGTTGCCCCGGCGTACGGAATCCCGTACGCACTCAAACGCTGCAGCTCGGCATACCGCTCGTCGTCAACCGGTTGCCCGAACGCCAGAGCCGTCCGCTCCCATTGGTCGACGAGTGCCACTTTCCCAACGTCCGTTGCGACAAACGCGGCCATCGACCCGAAAGACACCAGGGCCAGCAGCACGAGCATTCCTGCGGCGCGCGGGCGCGTCACGACGGCGGCAAAGGTGGCCCGTGGCCGGATGACGACGCCCTGAATTCGGGCCAGCAGGGATGGATTGTCGGGTGAAGGTGCAGCTGTCTCGGCTCGCGCCGGACCCAAACTCACTTAAGCTCCTGATACGGCAATAGATCCATCCGGTTCCGTCCGATGCCGGGAACCTGCTGGCCGTGCAGCACTGAAGATTACACGAAGGGCCGTCGGGACCCTCCGCACGGCCCCCAACCTTTCATGCCGATAAAGAGGCCGCCCCCCATGAACAGGCCAGTTTCTCAGTTTCTCACATCAATCTGGCTTTTGACCCTGGCAGTCACCCCCGTGTCCGCCCAGGTTTTCGAATCGGTCGGGCAGCGCGCGCTCGGGATGGGCGGAGCGTTCGTCGCCGTCGCCAACGACAGCAGCGCAACCTGGTGGAACCCGGCGGGCCTGGCAACCGGGCCATTCCTCGACCTTTCGCTCGGCGGCAACTCTGCAACCGCCGATGCGGACCTGCCCGGGTCAGGCACCGGCGTGTGGTCGTTTTCGCTCGGCACACCAGCGCTGGGAGTGAGCTATTACCGCTTACGCCTCACAGATATACGGCCTTTAGTGCCTACAGGGGCGCCTGATGGGGGCCGAGAAGATAGAGCAGCCGCAGTGGGTATCCGCTCACTGTCCGTGAGCCAGTTCGGGGCCACCGTTCTCCACACGATCACGACGGGCGTGAGCGCGGGTGCCACCGTGAAATTTCTGCGGGGGACGGCACGCGTGCGTCAGCTCGAAGGCGCCGACGCCGACGTCAGCGTGCCTGAACTGCTCGACGCAGCCGATGACCTCGACGGCGGCGACGGGGACGGGAGCCTGGACGTCGATGTCGGCGTACTGGCTGTCTACGGTGCGGTCCGGCTTGGCGTCACCGGGCGGAACCTTCGGGAGCCGCGCTTCGATGGCAGGCGCCTGGCGCGTCAGGTTCGTGCCGGTGTTGCGTTCGACGGAGCGGCAGTGGACAGGACGCCCATCGTGCTGTCGCTGGACGTGGATCTGGCGCGGTATGAGGGAACGGCGGGTGAGCGCCGGGTGATCGCGGTGGGGGGCGAGCACTGGGTCCGGCCCCGACGAATTGGCCTGCGGGGTGGCGCCATGTTCAACACGGTCGGGGAACGGGATCGAGCGGTAACCGCCGGCGCGAGCGTGGCTGCGCGCGCGGGGCTGTTCGTCGAAGGTCACGCGGCCTTTGGCAGCAACACAGGTGAAAGCGGCTGGGGGATCGCCGCACGCGTGTCGTTTTAGGTCGTAACGCGGAGTTCAATGCCCGTACGCATCGGAGAGCTGCTTCTCAAGGAGAAGCGCATCACGGCCGAACAGCTCCAGGAGGCGCTGAACTATCAGCGCACGAATGGGGGGAAGCTCGGCCTGAACCTGATCAAGCTCGGGTTCGTGAAGGACGAGGAAGTCACCGCCCTGCTCAGCCGTCAGTACGGGGTTCCATCGATCGCGCTTACGGAATTCGAGATCGATCCTGCCGTCATCAAGCTTGTTCCCGCTGAAACCGCCCAGAAATATCAGATCGTTCCGCTGTCGCGCGCCGGCTCGACGCTGACGATCGCGATGACCGACCCGACCAACGTGTTCGCCATGGACGACATCAAGTTCATGACGGGCTACAACGTCGAGCCTGTCGTCGCGTCCGAAACCGCGGTGCTCGACGCGATCACGAAGTACTACGGCAAGACGCTTGGCCCGGGCGGCTCGAGCGCCCTCGAAGTGGCCACCAGGGCCCTCGATGAAATGCCGATCCTCTCGGACGAGCAGGTCGAGCTGATCGAAGAGCTCGAGGAGATCAGCGCCGAGACGCTCGCGAGGCAGGGCGAGGAAGCCCCGGTCATCAAGCTGGTGAACGTCATTCTGATGTCAGCGATCCAGAAGGGCGCGAGCGACGTTCACATCGAGCCGTACGAGAAGGATCTGCGCGTTCGCTACCGCATCGACGGTCTGCTCTACAACATCATGCAGCCGCCCATGAAGCTGCGCGACGCGATGACGTCGCGCATCAAGATCATGGCGAAGCTGGACATCGCCGAGAAGCGGCTGCCACAGGACGGCCGCATCAAGATCCGGTATCAGGACGGCGGCAAGACCAAGGAGATCGACTTCCGTGTGTCGTGCCTGCCCACCTTGTTTGGCGAAAAGATCGTGCTCCGCCTGCTGGACAAGGACAAGTTGATGCTCGACATGACCAAGCTCGGATTCGAGAGCGAATCGCTTGGTCGCTTCGAGTCGGCTATTCAGAGGCCGTGGGGCATGGTGCTCGTCACGGGCCCGACCGGGTCCGGCAAGACGAACACGCTCTACTCGTCGATCGCCCGGATCAACACACCTGAAACGAACATCATGACCGCCGAAGACCCGGTCGAGTTCAACATGTTCGGAGTCAACCAGGTGCAGGTTCGCGAGAACATCGGCTTGAACTTCGCCGCGGCCCTCCGCAGCTTCCTCCGCCAGGACCCGAACATCATCCTCGTCGGCGAAATCCGCGACTTTGAGACCGCCGAGATCGCCGTGAAGGCAGCACTGACCGGTCACCTGGTGCTCTCCACGCTCCACACCAATGACGCCCCCAGCACCGTGAACCGCCTGATGAACATGGGGATCGAGCCGTTCCTGGTGGCAAGCTCGCTCAACCTGGTGTGCGCCCAGCGCCTAGTGCGCAGAATCTGCAAGAACTGCACGGAACCGGACCCCACGCCGGTGCCGGCGCTCATGCAGGCAGGTTTCTCTGCCGAAGATGCAAATACCGTGAAACCAAATCGCGGCAAGGGATGCGAGCGGTGCAACAACACCGGCTACAAGGGTCGTGTCGGTCTGTATGAGGTGATGGAAGTGACCGACGAGCTTCGGGAGCTGATCCTGGTGGGCGCGTCCTCTCTCGAGCTCCGCCGCAAGGCCGTGGACGAGGGAATGATTTCTCTCCGCCACAGCGGCCTGCGGAAGGTGAAAGAAGGCGTGACGACGATCGAAGAGGTTGTCAGGGAAACGGTGAAGTGATGGCGACGCTACCAGAGCTCTTGAGAACCCTTGTCGAGAACAGCGGATCGGACCTGCATCTCACGATCAATACGCCGCCGCAGATCCGCGTGCATGGACACCTCCAGCGACTCGACGGCGCCGACCTTACCGCCGCGGAGACGAAGCAGCTGGCCTACAGCGTGCTGACCGACGCCCAGAAGAAGCGTTTCGAGGAGACCCTCGAGCTCGACTTCTCGTTCGGCATCAAGGGGATGGCGCGCTTCCGTTGCAACCTGTTCAACCAGCGTGGCGCCGTTGGCGCCGTCTATCGCGTCATTCCCGAGAAGATCCGGACCTTCGACGAACTCGGCCTGCCGGCGGTCATCGCCACGCTTGCCGAGCGTCCTCGCGGCCTGGTGCTCGTCACCGGCCCCACGGGCTCCGGCAAGTCCACCACGCTCGCGGCGATGATCGACAAGATCAACAAGGAGCGCCACGACCACATCCTCACCATCGAGGATCCGATCGAGTTCGTGCACCAGCATCAGAGCTGCCTGGTCAACCAGCGCGAAGTGCACTCCGACACGCAGAGTTTCGCCGGCGCCCTCAGAGCGGCGCTCCGCGAAGATCCCGACATTGTTCTGATTGGCGAGATGCGCGATCTCGAGACCGTGGAATCGGCGCTGCGCATCGCCGAAACGGGCCACCTCACGTTCGGGACACTGCACACCAACTCGGCGGCGCAGACGATCAATCGCATCATCGACATTTTTCCGTCGAGCCAGCAGCCGCAGGTGCGCACGCAGCTGTCGCTCGTGCTCGAAGGGATCGTCTGTCAGGCGCTGCTGCCGAAGACGACAGGCGGACGCGTTGCGGCGCTCGAAATCATGGTGCCGACGCCCGCCATCCGTAACCTGATTCGCGAAGACAAGATTCACCAGATCTACTCCGCCATGCAGACCGGCCAGGAAAAGATGGGCATGCAGACGATGAATCAGTGCCTCGCGACCCTGCATCAGCGGAAACAGATCACGCTCGAGACCGCGCTCAGCGCGTCGTCGAATCGCGATGAGCTGCAGGACCTGATTAATCGTGGCGTCGGCGTGGTCGCCGGCGCCGGTCTCGGGCGCCCGGGCGGTCCCCTTCGACCCCAGGCGGTGAAGTAAATGACAACCTTCGCGTTCAGCGGCCGGACGCGCGCCGGCCAGAACATCACGGGCGAGCGCGCGGCAGACACCATGGACGCGGCGGTTGCAGCGCTGCGCCGCGAGCAGATTCTCGTCACGCAGATATCACCCGCCAAGGAGAAGGCGGCCAAGGGGCCGGCAGCGCCCAAGGACAAGGCTGTCAAGGCGAAGAACCTGGCCATCTTCACGCGGCAGTTCTCGGTGATGATCGACGCCGGCCTGCCGCTCGTGCAGTGTCTCGAGATCCTCGGCACTCAGGAGGAAGACAAGAACTTCTCCGCGGTCATTCTCTCGACCCGAGGCGAGGTCGAAAGCGGTGCGTCACTCGCGGACGCGATGCGCAAGCACCCGAAGGCCTTCGACGCGCTCTTCACCAACATGATTGCAGCTGGCGAAGCCGGCGGCATCCTCGACACCATCCTGAAGCGGCTGGCGGTCTATATCGAGAAGGCCGTCAAGCTGAAGGGCCAGGTCAAGTCCGCGATGATTTACCCCGTCGCGGTCATC
This sequence comes from Vicinamibacterales bacterium, assembly GCA_035537775.1. Lineage (GTDB taxonomy): Bacteria > Acidobacteriota > Vicinamibacteria > Vicinamibacterales > UBA2999 > Gp6-AA40. The sequence continues at coordinate 13,662 of DATLLQ010000185.1, forward strand.
GTCATCGCCGCGCTGGTCGTCGGCGTGATCCTCTGGAAGGTCATTCCGACGTTCGCCAACCTGTTTGCCGGCCTGGGCGCCGAGCTGCCGCTGCCGACGCGGGTGGTCATTGCCCTGAGCAACAACCTCGTCAGGTTCGGGCCATTCCTGCTGGTGGGACTCGGCGCCGTGTCCTACGGCATCAAGGCCTATTACGGCACCGAAGGCGGCCGCAAGACCATCGACGCGCTGATGCTGAAGATGCCGATCCTCGGCCTCCTGCTGCGGAAGATCGCCGTCGCCCGGTTCTGCCGCACTCTCTCGACGCTGCTGGCGTCGGGCGTGTCCATCCTCGAAGCGCTCGATATTACGGCTCGCACATCGGGCAACGCCGTTATCGAAGAGGCGATTCAGACGACGCGGAAAAGCATCGAGCGCGGCGAAACAATCGCCGGGCCGCTCAAGGAAACCAATGTGTTTCCGTCGATGGTCGTGCAGATGATCGGCGTCGGCGAGGCGACCGGCGCCCTCGACACGATGCTCAGCAAGATTGCCGACTTCTACGAAGAGGAAGTGGATGTGGCGGTGGCGGGTCTGCTGACGCTGCTCGAGCCGCTCATGATCGCGTTCCTGGGCGGCGTCGTCGGCGGCATCGTCATCGCGATGTACATGCCGATCTTCGATCTGATCAGCAAGATGACGGGATGAGCCTCCGCCCGCGTCTCCTCACGCTGATCGCCGTCCGCGTCGTCGCCAGCACGCTGCTGCTGGGATGGGCCGTGCTCATTCAACTGAGCCGCCCGGACTCGTTCCCCGTCGATCCGTTCTTCTTTCTGATCGGCCTGACCTACGGGATGAACGTCCTGTATCTGGCGACGTTGCGGTTTGCCGAGGATCACGGCTGGCTGATCGACCTGCAGTTTGCTGTCGATGCGCTCGCGGTCTCGGCGTTCATCCACCTCACCGGCGGGATCACGAGCTACTTCTCCTCGCTGTATTTGCTGCCGATCATCGCAGCCAGCGCCATTCGCTTCGGCCGCACGGCTATTCAGGTGGCGACGCTCAGCGCCGTGCTGTATCTGGCGATGGTGACGGCACAGTACGTCCCGCGTGAATACCTGCCCGATCTGATGAAGGTGGCTCCGGCAGCCGAGCTGCCGTCGCTGCGATTCGCGCAGTACACCGTCTTCATCAATCTCTTCGGATTCATGGCCGTGGCGTGGCTGTCGCGCTCGCTGGCAGATCGCCTGCGGTCCGCCGGCGCGAAGCTCCAGGATGCGTCGAATCAGATCGAGGACCTTCGGGCGTTCAACGAGTATGTGATCGACAGCCTGCTCAGCGGACTGGTCAGCGCGGACGGCGAATGCCGGATCCGGACGTTCAACCGGGCAGCATCGGCCATTACCGGCGTGTCCGTGGCGGATGCGGTGGGGAGCGACGCCGCCGAGTTGCTGCAGGTGCCGGCGCACCTGCGGCCGAATCTCCACTCACTCACGGAGACACAGAGTCTGCGCGTCGACCTGATCTACAAGACGCGTGATGGGCGAATGATCGACCTGGGCATCACGGCGACGACGATCGCGTTTCCGGACGGGCGGCCCGGGTATCTGTTCGTCTTCCAGGACGTCACCACCATCAAGCGCCTCGAGCGCGAGGCACGTCTGCGGCAGCGGCTCGCGGCGGTGGGGGAGATGGCGGCGGGTATCGCGCACGAAATCCGCAATCCGCTTGCCTCGATGTCCGGGTCGATTCAGCTTCTGCGGGAAGAGCTGCCCCTCAGCGACGAACAGGCGCAGCTCATGGACATCGTGCTTCGCGAGTCCGAGCGCCTGAACCAGACGATCGGGTCTTTCCTTGCCTACGCAAGGCCTCAGCGTGCCGCCGCGTCCCGGCTGGACCTCCGTCTGGTGATCGAGGATGCTGCCGCCCTCCTGCGAAACAGCGCGGACGTGCGGGACACCCACCACCTTGACGTGGACGTGCCGCGTGAGCCCGTGTGGTACGAGGCGGATGAAAACCAGATGCGCCAGATCATCTGGAACCTGGCCACCAACGGACTGCGCGCGATGAAGGGCGGCGGACGCCTTCGACTCTCCACGTATGACCAGCACGACGCGTCCGGACGTCCCGAGGTCGTGCTGTCAGTACAGGACGAGGGGTGTGGCATCCCGGCGGACGAAATCGATCTGATCTTCCAGCCCTTCCGCAGCACGTTCGAGCGCGGGACCGGGCTCGGACTGGCGACGGTGCACCGTATCGTGACGGACTACAACGGCAGTATCCAGGTCACGTCGAGCGTCGGTTCCGGTACGACCATGCGGGTTCGTCTGCCCGGCCAGCATGCAGTAGCCGAGGCCCAGGCGCCAAGGCCCATGGCGATTCGGAGCGCGATCGCATGATCGGCCCCTCCACGGCTTCCCGGGTCGCCGAGACGGCCGACGAGACGCCCGCCAGACCGCGGATTCTCATCGTGGATGACGAACCCTCGATGCGCGACATGCTGCGTATCGTGCTGCGCCGCGACGGCTTCGACGTGCTGGTTGCCGAGAACGGTCGTGAGGCGCTGGGCGTGATTGCGAAGGAGCGCGTGGACCTGCTGCTCTCCGACATCAGGATGGCGGACATCAGCGGCGTTGACGTACTGCGCGCGGCCAAGCAGACCAACCGCGACATCATCGCCTTCATGATGACGGCCTTTGCCTCGACGGAAACGGCTGTCGAGGCGATGCGGCTTGGCGCGGTGGACTACTTCACGAAACCGTTCAGCATGGACGAGCTCCGCCTGAAGGTGCGGCAGCACGTCGAAGCATCGCGGTTGAAGCAGGAGAACGTGCTGCTGAAGCGGATGCTGAACACCAGCCACGAATTCTCCAACATCATCGGACGCAGCGAGCCGATGCTGGCGGTCTTCAAGATGATCGAGACGATCGCCAGGACCAACAGCACCGTGCTGATTACCGGCGAGTCGGGAACGGGGAAGGAGCTCGTCGCGCGAGCCGTTCACTGCAACTCGATGCGGCGGGAGCACCCCTTCGTGGCGCTCAATTGCGGCGCCATTCCCGACACCCTGCTGGAGTCGGAACTATTCGGCCACATGCGCGGAGCGTTCACGGGCGCGGATCAGAACAAGAAGGGCCTCCTCGAGGTCGCGGAGCGGGGAACGATCTTTCTGGACGAGATCGGCGAGATGAACGCGGCGATGCAGGTGAAGCTGCTCCGCGTCCTGCAGGAGCGCCGGTTCCGCCGGCTCGGCGGGACTGACGAAGTCTCCGCTGACGTGCGGGTCATCGCGGCGACAAACCAGGAGCTGCCGCGCCTGGTCGCCGAGGGCAGGTTCCGTGAGGACCTGTTCTACCGAATCAACGTCATCGGCGTGCAGCTGCCTCCGCTGCGTGAGCGTCCCGAGGACATCCCGCTGCTTGCGGAGCACTTCCTCGCCAAGTTCGCCAGGCACATGGAGAAGCCGATCCGGGCGATTTCACGCGAGGCGCAGGAGCTGCTCATGGCCTACCGCTGGCCGGGGAACGTCCGCGAGCTGGAGAACGCTCTCGAGCGCGCCGTCGCCGTCGAACAGTCGCCCACCCTGCTCCCCGAAAGCCTGCCGCCGCACGTGCAGCCGAACGGAAACGGGCCACACGGCATAGCCCCCGATCTTCCGGCAGGCCTGCCCGCGTTTCCGGAACTGCGTGAAGGGTTCGACCTCGAAGCGCGGGGCGAGGACTTCTACCGCCACTACATCGCGCTGGCCCTGGAACGGTCGGGCGGCGTTCAGACCAAGGCGGCCGAGCTCCTGGGGATGAGCTTCCGCTCCTTCCGGTACTACGCGAAGAAGTTCAATCTGCGCTAAGGCGCTTTTCGTCGCAGCCCAGGTTGACAGTTGCCTAGGGTCTCCTACAATTTGTCAGGGAGACGCCTCGACCGCCTCACCCTATCCTTCTAGGTTTCAGTGATTTACGCCGACAGCCCCGTCTGGAGTGTTGTGGCGCGTGGGTTGCTCATGGCCCGGCCGGAGATTCGAGGCTGGTCGGTGCCGAGCACTCCCCACTCGGCGAGGACGCAAGGAGTACGGTCGTGAAGAGATTTGAAAGAAGCGAAGGGTTCACCCTGATCGAACTGCTGATTGTCGTGGCGATCATCGGCATCATCGCGGCGATTGCGGTGCCCGGACTGCTGCGTGCACGTCAGTCGGGCAACGAGGCGTCGGCTATCGGATCCATTCGGGCGATCAACAGCGGCGAGACGGCGTTTGCGTCGAGCTGCGGTGGCGGCGGGTTCGCTCAGAGCAACGCGGACCTTGCCAAGGGACCTGCGGGCGGTGCGGCGTTCATCTCACCCGACCTCGAAAAGGCGGATGTGGCGGCAACGGCGAAGAGCGGCTACACGGTCGACGTGAACGACAACGCGGATCCGGGTAACCGCGACGTCCTGGCGGCTGCATCCACCTGCAACACCTCCGCGGGCGCGTCGCGCGCCATGTATCACGTTGCGACCGATCCGGTCAGCCGCGGCCAGACGGGCACCCGCTCGTTCGGAAGCGACCATCGCGGGACGATCTACTACAGCAACACCGCGACGATTGCGAATCCGATCCCGCCGGCTCTGACCACGTTCATCCAGTAGCACGTTTTCACACTCATCGAAGAGGGACGTTGCCGGTGGACGTCCCTCTTCGTCTGTACGGCGTCTAAGTAACAGGACCAATCATTGGCAGTGTGCCTTGACGCAATTTGTCAAACCGCCGGAAAGTGGCACTCGTCGCCGCTTTTACAGGGTTTCTGACGTGGTCCTAAGCCATTGGGCCGAAACGGTTTGCCCGGCTCGAGGGCCGGAGGTGGGTGATGGCACCCCGGTTGCCATACAGATGAGCACTAAGAAATCCCGCCGGACGACCCCGGCCCGAGCTTAAGGAGCAACGGTTGTGAAGAGACTGCAGAAGAACGAAGGGTTCACGCTGATCGAGCTGCTGATCGTCGTGGCAATCATCGGCATCATCGCGGCGATCGCGGTCCCCGGACTGCTGCGCGCCCGCCAGTCGGGTAACGAGGCGTCTGCGATCGGCTCCGTCCGCGCGATCAACAGCGGCGAGACGGCGTTTGCGTCGAGCTGCGGTGGCGGCGGGTTCGCGCAGAGCAACGCCGACCTGGCGAAGGCCCCGGCCGGCGGCGCGCCGTTCATCTCGCCCGACCTCGAGAAGGCGGATGTGGCAGCAACGGCGAAGAGTGGATACACGGTTGACGTGAACGACAACGCGGACGCGAACAACCGCGACGTGCTTGCCTCGGCCAACACCTGTAACGTCGCGGCGGCCGCCTCGCGCGCGATGTATCACGTGACCGCCGACCCGGTCAGCCGTGGCCAGACGGGCACCCGCTCGTTCGGCAGCGACCACCGCGGCACGATCTACTACGACAACACCGCGGCGATCGCGAACCCGATTCCGGCGGCGCTGACGACCTTCATCCAGTAACGGCAATTTCACGACACCTCGAGGGACGCCACACCGTGGCGTCCCTCGTCGTGTGTACCGGACTTTCAGCTCCGCCAATTGTTGACAGCGCAGCCCTGACGCAATTTGTCAGACCGCCGGAAAGTGGCACCTGGATCCGATGCGCCGGCGGCCGGCCCCTACCTCTAAACGTCATTGCTACAACTACTTGTGAGCTTTGCGGCGCACAACTCGAGCATGGCACTGCGGTTGCCTTACGGATGGGCATTGGAAAATCCGCCGGACGACCCGGCCCGATTCAAGGAGCAACGGTTGTGAAGAAACTGCAGAAGAACGAAGGGTTCACGCTGATCGAGCTGCTGATCGTCGTGGCAATCATCGGCATCATCGCGGCGATCGCGGTCCCCGGACTGCTGCGCGCCCGTCAGTCGGGTAACGAGGCGTCCGCCATCGGTTCGGTCCGCGCGGTCAACAGCGGCGAGACGGCGTTCGCGTCGAGCTGCGGCGGCGGCGGATTCGCGCAGAGCAATGCCGACCTGGCGAAGGCCCCGGCTGGCGGCGCGCCGTTCATCTCGCCCGACCTCGAGAAGGCGGACGTGGCGGCAACGGCGAAGAGCGGCTACACGATTGACGTGAACGACAACGCGGACGCGGGCAACCGCGACGTGCTTGCCTCGGCCAACACCTGCAACGTCGCGGCGGCCGCCTCGCGCGCGATGTATCACGTGCGTGCGGATCCGGTCAGCCGCGGCCAGACGGGCACGCGCTCGTTCGGCAGCGACCACCGCGGCACGATCTACTTCGACAACACCGCGGCGATCGCGAACCCGATTCCGGCGGCTCTGGCGACCTTCATCCAGTAAGCACCGCGTTCGAACAGCGCGACAAGGGGGACGCCACTTAGGTGGCGTCCCCCTTGTCTTGTACGGTCCCGACGACATGCAGACCGGCACCTGCCGTCCGGCCGGGCTCCCGGCCCGACTGGCGCTCTCATACGTACGGTAAGCTCTGGCCAGTCTGGGCCGAAGCCTTCCGGCAAGGCAGAGGCACCCGTAGAATGAAAGAACAGCCTATGTTGCGCCGATATCAATACGTCCTTCTTGGCCTCGCCTTGCTCGGCCTCGTCGCGTCGGTGACCGCGCTCGTGGTTCATTACCGGCTGATGACCGACCCGGGGTATTCCAGCTTCTGCGACGTCAACGAGTCCGTCAGTTGCCAGCAGGTACTGCAGAGCGCGTACGCCACGGTGCGTGGGGTGCCGGTTGCCGCGGGCGGTGCCATCTGGTCGGCGGCCGTTCTGCTGCTGGCTCTCTTCGGCATGCGTCACGCGAGCTCGGAGCTTGCCGGACGGGTCGCAGGTTACATCTTCGTTCTCGCAACGATCGGGCTGGCCGTCGTCTTCTACTTCGGTTACGCGTCGTTCTTCGTGCTGAAGACGGCATGTCCGCTGTGTATGGCGATGTACGTCAGCGTAGCCGGCGTGTTCCTCGCGTCCGCCGCGGCTGCAACATCACTCACCGCGATTCCAGCGCGCCTTGGCGAGGACCTGAAGGGGCTGACGCGCAGTCAAAGCGGAACCACGCTGACCGTTGCGTGGCTGGCTGCGTCGATCGCGTTGATTGTGTTCTTTCCCCGGCCGGAAGTGTTCGGGTCGCAGGCGGCCTCAGCGGTTGAGGCGACTCCGGAGCCCGAGCTGGAAACGCTCACACCCGAGCAGATCACCGATCTGAACAGATATCTCGATACGCTGGTGCCTCGGGCCGAGCCAGGACTGCTGCCGACGGGCACAATGAAAGTCCGGTTCATCAAGTTCAACGACTATCAGTGCCCGGCGTGCCGCGCGACGTGGGCCGCCTACCGGGGCATCATCGCAAAGTACGAGAGGGAGTATCCGGGCGTCTTCGTGTTCGAGACGAAGGATATGCCGCTCGAACCCGAGTGCGGTCTCGTCCTCAATCACAACATGGCGTGCGAAGCCGCCGCTGCGGTCCGCCTCGCCCGTGAGAAGAACAAGGGCGCCGAAATGGAAGCCTGGCTGTTCAACAACCAGTCGTTCCAGATGACCCGCGACGACGTGAAGCGGGGACTGCGTGAAGTGGCGCAGGTCACAGACTTCGACGCGCGGTATCAAGGCCTGCTTCCGGCGATTCGCGAAGATGTCCAGTTTGGTCAGAAGCTCGGCGCAACAGGCACGCCGACGTTCTTTATGAACGGCGTGTTGCTGAGTAGCATGCGCCCGGCCGCGCTGGACGCCACGATTCAGTATTTCCTCAAGAAGTCAGGCGCCGCCTCATAAGATGCACGCCATCCGCACAGAGGGCCTGACGAAGCATTACTCCGTCGGCTTCTGGCGGAGCCGTCCCTACGTGGCCCTCGACCACTTGAGCCTCGAAGTGGCTCAGGGCGAAATCTTCGGCTTCCTCGGGCCCAATGGTGCGGGCAAGACGACGACGCTCAAGCTGCTCATGCAGCTGATCTTTCCGACGTCCGGGCAGGCATGGATTCTCGATCGGCCTGCTGGCGACGTCGAGATGCGCCGGCGCATCGGCTACCTCCCGGAGAATCCCAGCTTCTATGACAACGTCTCTGCCGAGGAGCTGCTCGCGTACTTCGCCGCCCTGTTCGGCTATCGGGGCGCCGAGCGCGCGAAGCGCGTGGCCGTGCTGCTCGACGAGGTAGGTCTCGGCGCCGAGCGGCGGCTGCAGTTGCGCAAGTACTCGAAAGGGATGATTCAGCGAGTCGGACTGGCCCAGGCGCTGATAAACGACCCGGACGTCGTATTCCTCGACGAGCCGATGTCGGGGCTCGACCCCATCGGGCGGCGCGAGGTACGAGACATTATTCTTCGCCTCCGTGATCGCGGCGCGACGGTGTTCTTTAGCTCGCACATCCTGGCCGACGCCGAATCAATCTGCAGCCGTGTCGGCATCGTCGCGGGCGGAAAACTGGTCGCCGCCGGCACGCTCGCCGACATGGTGCCGTTTCACATCAAAGGGTGGGACCTGATCGTCTCCGGCGTCTCTGCAGACACCAGGGCGGCGCTCGCGGCGCGCGGCGCAACCGCCACGCTGATCAGTGAAGGCCGGTATCACGTGGTGCTTCCGCCCGAGCTGTCGTCGGCGGAGGCCGTCGCGCTGGTTCGTGCAACCGGTGGCGAACTCGTTTCGATCAACCCCGTGCGCGACACCCTCGAGGATTTCTTCCTGGCGCAAGTGCAGCAGAGCGCCCGCCGGACGTTCGACTGATGCGCGCGATCGGGCTCGTAGCCCTTCACGTCTTCAGGGACTCCGTCCGTGACAAGGTGCTCTACAGCATCGTCGCGTTTGCGGTGCTGCTGATGGCGGCGTCGTACCTGATCGGGCAGCTCACGGCCGGCGAGGACCTGAAGATCATCAAGGACCTCGGCCTCGCCGCGATGTCGCTCATGGGGCTGTTCATCGCCGTGTTCATCGGCATCGGCCTGATTGCGCGCGAGATCGACCGCCGCAGCATCTACGCCGTGCTCGCGAAGCCGGTCCGGCGGACCGAACTGATTGTCGGCAAATATCTCGGGCTCGTCGGCACGCTGTTCGTCAACCTGGCTGTGATGGCAGTGGCCTACTACGTGATCCTGGCGTACATCGGTTCGACGCTCTCACCGGCGGCGCTCAAGGCGGCGCCGGCACCGGCAGCGGATCCCCGGCTGCTCCTGGCCGTCGTGATGATCGGGTTCGAACTGGCACTGGTGACGGCCATCGCGCTCTTCTGGTCCACGTTTTCTTCCAGCGCGCTCCTCTCCGCCGGCCTCACCGTCGCGATGTACGTGGCGGGGCAGTTTGGTGCCGATCTGAAGAACTTCGAGCAGGTCGTGGAATCGCCGGCTGCCGGCATGGTGGGCCGGGGGCTGTACTACCTGCTCCCGAACTTCGCAGCGTTCGATATCAAGACCGAGGTCGTGCACGCGCTGCCCGTCCAGCCCGGGTACCTGGTTCTGACGGCCGTATACGCGCTGGTGTACATCGCCTTGTTGCTGGTTGCATCCGTCGTGATCTTTTCGCGGCGGGACTTCAAGTAGGACGGGCGCCAGGGTGAAAAAGGCGACGGCAATTGTGCTCGGCGCGGTCGCGCTGCCGGTGCTGGCGGCGGGAGTGGTTGCGCTGCAGATTGTCCGGGAAAGAGCGTTCCCTGGGCGGGAGCCCGCGCAGCAGGCTCTTTACGTGAGTTCACCCGCAGTGTTGACGAGGCTCGCGCTCGGATTCGACGACGTGGTTGCCGATCTCTACTGGATTCGCGCCATTCAGTATTACGGCAGCACCCGGCTGTCCCCTTCGGCCGACAAGTCGTACGCGTTGCTCTATCCGCTGCTGGATTTGACCACGTCGCTCGACCCGAATTTCAACATCGCGTACGAGTTCGGCTCGTTCTTTCTCTCCGAGAAACCGCCGGGAGGACCGGGCCGATCAGATCTGGCGATTCGCCTGCTCGAGAAGGGAATCACCGCGCGCCCCGATCGCTTTCAGTATCCGTACGACGTGGGCTTCGTCCATTACAGGGACGGCGACTACGCAGCGGCCGCCGACTGGTTCGAACGTGCCGCCGCGACTTCCGGTGCGAAGAAAGAGGGCGAGCGAGCCGACCTCTGGTTGAAGCCGCTCGCGGCCAGCACCAGGGCGACCGGTGGTGACACCCGTTCGGCGCGGCTGATGTACGAGCAACTCCTCAACGCGGATGCCGCATGGCTCCGCAACGACGCGCAGCGACGTTTGAAGCAGCTCGATGCAATCGATCAGATTGCGGAGCTTCAGCGGCGGGTCGGCGAGTACGAGCGCCGATTCGGGGATCCGCCGCCATCATGGAGAGACCTGACGCAGGCGGACTATCTCCAGGGCGTGCAGCTCGATTCCGAGGGCCGACCTGTCGATCCCGAGGGTTATGTCTACGTGCTGAATCCATGGTGGGGAGATGTGACCATCAACCCCGATTCGCCGCTCTGGCCCCTGCCGACTGAGAATCCGGCTTGAGCGCAGCGGCGGCACTTTTCCTGGGCGTGATGGGGCTGATCGTCGGCAGCTTCCTCAACGTCTGCATCTACCGGCTACCGCGGCGCCAGTCGCTCAACTGGCCGGGCTCGCGCTGCACGTCGTGTGAACGGGCGCTGTCCTGGTACGAGAACATTCCGTTCGTCAGCTGGATTGTGCTTCGCGGCCGGTGCCGGACGTGCGGCGCGGGGATTTCAGTGATGTATCCGCTCGTCGAGCTGGTCACCGGCGCGCTGTTCGTGGCGGGCTATGCGATCTATGGCTGGACGCCTCTCCTCGCGGTCCGTCTCGCGTTCGCGTGCGCGATGGTCGTGTTGTTCGCAGTCGACCTGCGGCACCACATCCTGCCGAACGTCATCACCGTGCCGGGCATTGTCATTGGATTGCTCGTGAGCCTTTTTCTTCCCGAACCCGGATGGCGGTCGTCGTTGATCGGCCTGATTGCCGGAGGCGGCGTGCTCTTCGCCATCGCCGAGGCCTACTACCGTTTTCGAGGCGTCGAGGGGCTCGGCATGGGCGATGTGAAGATGCTCTCGATGATCGGTGCGTTCCTCGGCTGGGAGCTGATGCTCGTGACGCTGATCCTGGCGTCGTTCGCCGGCTCAATCATCGGCGTGGGCGTGATCGCGATGGGGCGAGGGGGAATGAAGGCGGCGCTCCCGTTCGGGACTTTCCTCGCCGTCGGTGCTCTGACCGCCGCTGTAGCGGGTGATGCACTGGTCGACTGGTACATCGGATTCTATCGATGACACAGACCGGCTACGCGTTCCTCGGGCTGACCGCGATCGTCGCAGGTCTCGTGGCGGTCGTGGTGTTCGCGTTGCTGCGGTTTGCCGCCGGGGCCCGTGACGCGCGAAGGAACCTGACCGAGCGCGGCGGCGAGAGTCCGCTGCTGGCGGTCGCTCTGCAGGAAGCGGTCGCCAAGCTGAAGGCGCAGGAGAAGGCGATGACGGCGCGCGCCGCGGCGTCCGAGCAGTTGAGCGGCGACATCGTCGAGAGCCTGACCGCGGGCCTCCTGGTGGTCGATCGCAGCGGCCGCGTCGAGATTTTCAATGCGGCGGGCCGGACGATGATCGGTGTGACGAGCGATCCCGTTGGGTCCGACTACCACAAGGTGCTGTCGGCGTTCCCGCCGCTGGTGAAGCTCATCGAAGAGTGTCTGACGACTTCGCGCCCGATCGTCCGGCGGACCGTGCAGGTCGAGGGCGCAGGGCCGATTCATCTTGGCGTCACCGTGTCGCCGCTTGGCAAGCCGCTTCCGCATCCGGATGCCCCTGGCGGCGACGACGCACACGCCGAAGCGGATGTCACGGGGTCGCCGCTGGGTCCTGACGCCGCGCCTGGCGTGATTTGTCTTTTCTCTGACCTGACGGCCGTGGTCGAGCTCGAGGAGCAGCTGCGCCTCAAGGAGACGCTCGCACGCCTCGGCGAGCTCACCGCAGGTCTCGCGCACGAGTTCCGCAACGGCCTGGCGACGATTCACGGCTACAGCCGGTTGATCGAAGTTGATGCGCTCGCGCCGAAGTACAAGCCGTACGTCGAGGGCATCAGGCAGGAGGCCGACGCGCTGGGAAAGGTCATGACGAACTTCCTCAGCTTCGCGCGTCCGGAAAACGTAGTCCTTTCCCGCGTTGACCTCGGAACGATCGTCCGCCGCGCCGCCGACGACTTGCGCTACGAGCTGCCGCCGACGACGACATTGACGGTTGACGGCGACTTCGCCGAAGTGCTCGGTGACGAAGTGATGATGCGACAGGTGTTCGGCAACCTCGTACGCAACGCGGTCGATGCCTGCGAGGGCGCGGGCACTACTCCGGCGATCCGTATCCGCGGGTCAGTGGACGTGGCGCATCGAAGCTGCCGGGTCTCGGTCGAGGACAATGGCCCGGGTATTCCGGAGCCGGCCCGGGAGCGGGTCTTTCAGCCCTTCTTCACCACACGCTCACAGGGCACCGGTCTCGGTCTCGCCATCGTTCAGAAGATCGTCGTGATGCACAACGGTCGGGTCGCTGTGCACGATGCCCTCGGCGGTGGAGCCAGCATTCAGATTTCTATTCCGGTCGCCGACCACTGATTCCATTGCTGTTACCCTGAGTAACAAAACGGCCGATTCCAGATTTTCCCGTCCCTTCGGTTAGCACCCTTTACTCGCACTTAAATGTCTTTGTGGCAGCTATTTAGCTGACATTTTCGGCTACAGCTGAGGCATGGCAGAAGCGTTGCTCTTGTCGGAGGCGTGGCACGTCTGGCTGTCGGCGGACGCTCGGAGGCGGGATTCACGCTCATCGACACGATCTGCGTCGTCGCCATCTTTGCGATTCTGGCCGGCATCTCGGTGCCCGCGTTCCAGAACCTGACCGAGGGCTACAAGCTTGGACAGTCGCTTCGCGAAGTCGAGCGCGAGCTCCAGTCAGCGCGTCTGAAGGCCGTGACGTCGAACCGGCCGCTTCGCCTCCGTTTCAACTGTCCGGCTGCCGGGCAGTACCGGATCGTGGAGTTGATTGGAACGCCGTCCGTGCCTGCGGCGGAGGACGGCGCGGCGAACCGGTGCCAGGAGAGCACCTATCCGACTCCGGCCGCCGACAATAACCCGCTCACTCGTCCGAATCACGACGGTCCGATGCGCCGGCTCCCCACCGGCATCACCTTCAGTGCGGCGAACACCCTTGAGTTCTGGCCCGACGGCACGGTGCACCAGCAGAACGGTGCGACGCTGCCGTGGCCGGTCATTCCGGCAGCGGGCACATCGGTCACGCTCGCCAAGGGCGCCGTCACCAAGAGGATTGACGTCAATGGGGTTGGCAAAATCACGCTCGTCCGCCAGTAGCGCGGCAGGCTTCAGCCTGATCGAGGTGCTGATCGCGACGCTGATCCTCGCGGTCGCGCTCGTCTCGCTGGCGCAGCTCTTCGCGCTGTCGACGCGCACGAACATCAGCGCGCGGAATACGACGTACACGGCAGTGCTCGCGCAGCAGAAGCTCGAAGAGCTGCGGGCACTGACGTGGGGCTTCGATCTGCAGGGCCTTCCGGTCAGCGACACCACCACGAACACGGCCGTGTCACCGGAGACAGCGGGAGGCGGAACAGGTCTCGCGCCGTCGCCGGCCGGCACGCTCGGCGCGAACACCGATGGATACGTCGACTACGTGGGCCAGTTTGGCAACAAGCTGGGTGGCGGCGGAGCACCCCCGGCCGGGACTGTCTACGTGCGTCGCTGGTCCGTCGAGCCGCTACCGTCCAATCCGAACAACACGGTCATCCTGCAGGTGCTCGTCTTCCGGAATCGCGACCGGGGCTCTGCGGACGACGGCGCCGGCACGGTGCTGCCCGACGAAGCACGCCTGGTCACGGTGAAGACGAGGAAATCGCAATGAGATCGCGCCTGCGCTCGGAATCGGGGTTCTCGCTCCCGGAGATGCTCATTGCTGCGGCGATCATGATCACGGTCGTCGGAGCGGTCTTCACGGTCATGAACCCCGCGCAGGGGACCTACCGCACACAGCCCGAGGTGTCGGATCTGCAGCAGCGGCTGCGGATTGCATCGGACAGCTTGTCCAGGGACATCGTCATGGCGGGCGGGGGAATGTACGCCGGAGGGATGACCGGTGCGCTGTCCAACTATTTCGCGCCGGTGATGCCGTACAAGCTGAACGACCCCAGCCTCGGGGTCTACTTCCGGCTCGCGGCAGGCGCGGTCGATGCCTCCGACGCGATCAGCTTCTTCTACGTGCCGACCACCGGCGCGCAAACCACGATTCGCGAGGACATGCCGCAGCCATCGTCTGAGCTGAAGGTCGAGCCGCAGGCGAACTGCCCTCCGGCGAAGCTCGAGCAGCTGTGCGGCTTCTACGACGGCATGCGAGCAATCATTTTCGACGACACGGGCTCGTGGGACCCGCTGACCGTCACACAGGTGCAGCCGGCGGCGCTTCACATGCAGCACAAGAATCCGTTGTCGAAGTCGTACCAGAAGGGTGCCGTCATCGCCATGGCTGCAACCCGGACGTACTACCTGAAGACGGACGTCGCGACCAACACGTATCAGCTTCGGTTGTTCGACGGCGACACGTCCGACCTCCCGGTGGTCGACGACGTCGTCAAGCTCGAATTCGAGTATTACGGCGACCCGCAGGCTCCGGTCGTGCTGCCCAACAAATCACTGTCCGATCCCACCGGCCCCTACACGACATACGGGATCAAACCGCAGCCACTTGGCGTCGACAACGCCAACGACACGTGGGGCGCTGGCGAGAACTGCCTGTACGCGGTCCAGGGCGGGCAGCACGTGCCTCGTCTGCCGAACCTCCCGGGCGGCGGAAGCCACGTGCGGCTCACGCAGGGGATGCTGACCGACGGCCCGTGGTGCCCGGACGCCGCCGCTGTCATGCGGTATGACGCAGACCTGCTGCGCCTGCGGCGCATCCGGATCAAGCTGCGCGTTCAGGCACCGCCTGAGATGCGGGGACCCGCCGGCGCACTCTTCCGCCGCGCCGGAACCAACAGCGCCGGTCAGCACTTCGTGCCTGACCAGGAAATTGCGTTCGACATCACGCCGCGGAACCTGAACCTGGGACGATGACCATGACACTGCGACCACCACGTCGGCCGCTGCGCGCACGCCTGGGTGAAGAACGGGGCGTGGCCCTGGTCATCGCGCTGATGGCGATGCTGCTCATGACCGCGCTCGGCACCGCGCTGGTGCTGACGACGATGACCGAGACGAAGATCGCCGGCAACTATCGCGGTGGCTACGAGGCGCTCTATGCCGCCGACGGCGCGGTCGAACGCGTCATGCAGGACATCCTGACGGTTCCGAACTGGGACGACATCCTGAGCGGCGCGGTGACCTCGGCGTTCATCGACGGTGCGCCGTCCGGGATGCGGACGATGCCAGACGGGACGCAGATCGATCTCACGCAGGCCACCAACATGGCGCGTTGCGGCAAGCTCGCGTGTTCGGCCGCGGACCTCGTCGAGATTACCGACGAGCGGCCGTGGGGAGTGAACAATCCCAAGTGGCAGCTCTACGCCTACGGCCCGCTGGAGGACATGATCCCCACCGGCACCGTCAGATCACGCCAGTACGTCATCGTCTGGATCGCCGACGACACCTCTGAAAACGACAACGAGCCCGAGAAGGACGGGCAGCCACCCGCCGGCTGTGCCAATCCGTGTGCGACGTCGAATCTTGGCCGGGGTGTGCTGGCGATGCTGGCGCAGGCGTGGGGCCCCGACGGCACGACCCGCACGATCGAGGTGACGGTTGCGCGGACCGACACCACGGAGCTCGAACGTGGCTACACCGGCCAGCGCGGCCAGGACGAGCAGAACCGCCGATCGCGCAAGGCCCCGGTGCAGACGCCTGGCAAAACGCTGGCGCGTACCACGTGGTCGCTGTGACCGGACTGAGGCAACGATGACGAAACACCTTCGATTGATCCTTTCGGCCGGCACTGTGGCCCTCGCGATGCTGTGTGCGCCGCGTGAAGCGGCCGCGCAACTCGATCCGCTGCTCTTCGTGAAGAAGACGAAGCCCAACGTCATTCTGGCAATCGACGTGTCGGCGCGGATGCGAGTGGATGCGGACGGCACGTATTACGACCCGACTGAATACCCGGTCCTCAATGCGCCGCAGGAGACCGCCATCGGTGTCACCCCAGGGATGACGTCGTACCGGCGCAGGTTCAGTGGCTGGGTCAACACCAGCGTGGCGTCGAATGCGTTGAAATTCACGTCCACGACGATCGGCATCGACGGGAATACCAACCCGAAATACGCGTACTTTGCCGCACGAACCCGTCTGGCGCTCGTCCGCGCCGCGGTCACGCAGGTCATCAACGAGAACACCAGCGTGGCGCGCTTCGGCCTCGTGAAAACCCGCCAGGCAGGTCAAGCGGTGCCCAACGTGTCGAACGCCACGGTCACGAATGGCAATCTGGCGCAGGTTCCCACTGAAATCCTCGGCGGGGCCTGGAACTCCAAAGTGGCGACGGTGACCGCCGACAACGGCGCACAGGCTGCGCAGCCGCCGGTCGTGATGACCGACGCGCTGGCGTCGAACAACTCGATCGTGACGCTGCTTGCAAGGAACTTGACGGACGCCGGGGGGCTCATTCCCGCTGGCAACGACATCGCCATCAAGGTGGACTCTCCGGTCAACCACATCCTTGTTGACGCAAAGACCGAGGCCGCACGCCTGATTGCCGCCGATGCCGAATGCCGCAACACGATCGTCGTGCTCGTCGTTGGCGGGGGAGAGGGCTCGGGGACAGCGGGGACGAACAACCCTGTCACGACGGCAACGCAGTTTCTCAACGTCAGCAGCCGCCGCGTGCCGATCTACGTGGTGGCGATTGCGCCGGCCGCCGCAGAAGTTGCGCAGCTTCAGTCGATCGCGACTGAGTCGGGCGGTCAGTTCTTCGAGATCACCAAGGCAATGATCGACACGGCGTACAACTCGTGGTCTGCGGGCGTGCCGTCCGGGAATCTCAACGGCCAACCGACCGGCACGATCGTCGTTCCCGAGATCGTCAAGGCGATCAACACCGCGGTCCAGCACTCGTTTCAGGAGTTCGCGACGTTCAATACGGCGCCGAGCCTTGGCTACCCGTTCGGTCCGTACTCGGAGTTCCAGGTGACGAGCCCGGTGGTGGGGTCGTTCGACATCTCCAACATGAAGGACATCAACGGCGCGGCGCTGCCGAACACCGCCATCGTCGACAAGAACGGCACGCCGATCCCGCAGCGATCGAACCTCATGATCACGGCAGGGTTAACACTGCCGGGTTTTGACGGGAAGTTCCGCGCCTATCGCGTCTACAAGCCGGTTGCCGATGCCAGCGCATGGTCCGGGTACCGGTTCGTTGCAGACGGCACGCCCCTCTGGGTCGCGTCGGCGCCGGCCGAGCCGTCGCGCAACCTGTTCACGGTGCTTCCAGATGGAACGCAGGTGGCGTTCAGTACCGCCAACGCGGGTGTCCTCGCGGCGCACATGAACTTGAGCGCCACCGACGCCGCGGCTGTGATCACGCTGGTTCGATCGCTGCCCATTGGCGCCCCGGTCAGTTCGACCCCCGCGGTGTTCAATCCGCCCTCTCTCGATCCGCCGCCGGACGCCGACTACGTGACCTTCTCGAATGACCACAAGAACCGGAGGAGCTTGGTCTTCGTCGGGACGAATCGGGGGATTCTCGAGGCGATCGACACGCGCCTGGGAGTTGAGGTGTGGGGATTCATTCCGTACAACCTGCTTGCCAAGCTCAAGACGCTTCGTGACGGTCAGTCCGTCGGCAGCTTCGACTACTTCGTGGACAGCTCGCCAAAGATCGCCGATGTGAAGGTGGGCGGTTCGTGGAAGACGTATCTCTTCTTCGGCGAAGGCGCCGGCGGAACGTTCTATCAGGCGCTCGATGTCACGCTGGCCGGCATTGCGGGCTCTGTCGCGCCAGACTCCGACAGTCTGGCCTCTCTCCTGGCGTACTTCGCCCCGGCTGGCCGCATTCCGCTCAGCTGGTCGTTCCCGTCATACAGCAGCTTCGATCCAACCATCAGTACGACGTTGATGCCCTACGGCGACGTGAGCACGTCGGCGTCAGCGCTCGCCAAATCCGTGGGACAGACGTGGTCCGATCCGGCCATCGGTCAGGTTGTCGGGCCGGGCAGTCCGTATGTCGCGCTCGTTGGCTCCGGTTTCATGCCCCGGTCAGTGGAGAACCAGGCGAACCGTGGCGGCGCGGCGGCGGGCACCACCTTCTACATGCTGCGCGTCAGCGACGGGACCGTCCTCGACTCGAAGAGCGTGGGGAACGACAGCAAGGGCGAGAACGTGGATAACTGCGTCACCGCCGGTGACTGCACAAAGATCAAGAACGCGCTGCAGACCGACCCGCTGGCCGCCGGGCCCCAGGGGTCGCGCTTCATCAGCGACGTCTATGCCGGTGATCTCGACGGGCGAATCTGGCGGCTCGACCTCGTCCTCGGCGTTGGCGATGTCCCGAGCTTCACGGGCGGTCCGGTGAAGCTGTACGACGATGCGCTGTCGCAGCCGATCTTCAACTCGATGGCCGAAATCGACGTCGGCACCACGCTGCGCTACCTGTTCGTCGGCACCGGGAGTGACCTGCTGCCCTCAACCGGCGTCTCGCAGCAGTACAAGCTCCTCGGCGTGCTCGATCAGGGCAGCTCCGGCTCGGTGACATTCACCAGGCTGCTGACGAAGGTCGACGGGATCGGCGATGACGAGAAGGTGACGGCCTATCCGGCAGTGGCGGGCGACGTGGTCTTCTTCACCACCACGACCTTCAGGCCGGCGGCGCTCTGCAGTCTTCCGGACGCGAGCCTGTACGCGCTGACTTTCATTGGTGGCGCGGCGTATGACAACACCGGTGACGACAAGGTCACCAATGCCGACACGCCGAAGGTGGCTACCATCGCCGGCGTGCGTGCGACGGCGCCGTTCGTCGTGGATCAGCATCTCGTGTTCGGTACCGGAACGAACCTCCAGCTGTTCGGCGACGCACAGGACTTCAACAACGGCGTCGGACAGGCCGGAGTCCGGATCCTCTCCTGGCGCGAGGTAAGGTAACAGTGCCGACACTGGTCAACTGTCAGGCGTGCGGCGCCAAGACGGATGCTCGCCGCCGGACGCGTTGTCCGCGCTGCCGCGCCGAGCTGGTCATTCCGCAGCCGCAGCAGGCGCAGCCGCAGTTGCGTCGCTCACGTACACCGGTTGCCATCCTTTGCATCATCGGTCTCGTTGTGACAGCGGGTGTGGTCAGCCAGATCGGAACGGGCGAGTCGACGGGGCCCTCGCAAGCTGCAGCGACAACTGCCGAACAGCGGTCCGTGGGATCGTCGTCGTCCGCCGTGCGCACATCGGTTGCCGGCGAATACAAGCCAACGGCGATGGCGACGTCAATGGATCTGTCGCGTGGCGGGCTGGCCGCATACGCGAAAGGGGACGTCGCCGGATCGGTGGAGCAGTTCCAGTCGGCCGTCGAAGCCGATCCGTCGAACGCGCAGGCGCTCAACAACCTTGGCCAGGTGCTGGTCCGTTCGGGTCGCGTACGTGAAGCGCTTCCGTATTTCGATCGCGCCATCTCGGCTGCCGGTTCGGAGTGGACCTACCACTTCAACCGCGCGCGAGCCTACGGCGAGCTGCAGGAATGGGGACGGGCGATCGCCGGCTACCGCGACGCCGCCGGTCTGTTTCCTCAGGACTACGCAACGGCGTTCAACCTCGCCCGTGCTCTTCAGGCGAGTGGCGACGTGAGCGGGGCCATTGAGGAATACCAGCGTGCGATCAACCTCGCACCAGCAGAGCCCGACTTTCCGCTTGCGCTGGCATCGGCACTTGAAACCGCCAAGCGTCCAGCCGATGCGGTTCGCGCCTACGAACGTTTTCTCGAGCTGCAGGATTCCGGTCCGACCGCCGAAAAGGTCAGAAGGCGGATCCAGGAGCTAAAATCAAATCAATGACAGGCTTCACCGGCGCGTGCCTCGTCCGGCTGCTGACTGCCATCGGCCTTGTCGCGGCGATGTCGGCCACGACGGCAGGCCAGACGACCCTTGGTGAGCTCGCCAAGAAGGAAGAGGCCCGTCGCAAATCCGTGAAGTCGTCCGGCAGAGTCCTGACCAACGATTCGCTCGGTCAGGCGAGACCCTTGCCGTTGCCCCCCGCATCGAATCAACCCGCGCCTGCCCCGGCACCAGAGAAGCCCGCTGCGGAAGCGAAGAAACCCGAGGTCGATCGAAAGGCCGAGGAAGCCGCCTGGCGTCAGCGGGTGGCGTCAACGCAGGACTCGCTGCAGCGATCACAGACGTTCGCTGAAGCGCTGCAGAGCCGCATCAACGCTCTGACCGCCGACTTCACCGCAAGGGATGACCCGGCACAGCGCGCGGTCATTGCCAACGAACGTCAGAAGGCGCTGACGGAGCTCGATCGAGTCAAGAACGACATCGCCCTGCAGACCAAGGCGATTGCCGACATGAGGGAAGAGGCGCGGCGCGCAGGCGTCCCTCCCGGCTGGCTCCGTTAGGCAGTACGCAATTTCCGCAGACCTCCGCCGCCTGACGCGAGGCAGTTTTTGCTTCGTTCCGATCACCCCCTCGCACTCACCGCTTGGATTCCCGCTGATTTCCAGTGACTTCGGTGTGCCATCGCGCCCGGCAGGGCGCTTGCTCCCCGTCTAGCGTGCGCGCGAAGGCCAATGACCATGGCTTCACTCTGGTGGAGAGCGTGATTGCATGTGCGCTGCTTGCCACGGCGCTGTTGTCGATCGGCCATCTCTCCGCCACCTCCATCGCACAGCTGTCCGTCGCTCGCAACCGGACGCGAGCGACCATGATCGCCGTCGCCACGCTGGAGGAGCTGAGGACCGCCGCGGCGCCGGCGGCCGGCGGAGACACCGTGGACAACCTTGGGCAGCCGGTTCAGCAGCAGACTCTGTGGCGATTCGAACGCCGCTGGTCGGTCGCGTCGATGTCTGCGGATACAGGGATCCTCACCGTGGTCGTCACGCCGTTGCCGCCTGAGCCGGGCCGTGAGATCCGGCTCACGGGCGGATGGTTGGCGAAGCGATGACCGTCGTCGAGTTCCTCGTGTCGGCATGCATCACGGTGCTCGTTGCCGGCGCGGCGCTGTCCGCGGTCGCGCCGCTGCAGCGCGCCTTTGCCGCGCAGCCAGAAGCGGCCAGTCTCACCCAGCGAGCACGCGTCATCTCAGAAGTTCTCTCGGGAGATCTGAGGCAGGCTTCGCTGCTGCTCCCGATCCGCATAGGCGATGTTGACGACGATCCCGCCCGCGGGGTGTTCTATCGGAGTGACGTCGTGACGGTGTTGACGGATCCGATGGAAGCGCTTGCGCGTGGTCTCGTCGCGCCTTCTACGAGCCGTACCTACCATCGCAAGCGTGACGGAGAAGGCGTCTGGCAGTTGATGCAGTACGACGGGCACGCGTCCGACCAGCCTGCCGTCGAGGATGTCGTCGATCTCGCGTTCGAATACTTCGGCGAGGCGAATCCGCCTGCGGCTGTCGTGACTCAACGAGGACGCACCCGGGCAACGTACGGCCCGGCGCCGCCGGCAGCAGGTGTCGATGACCCCGGCGATTCATGGGGCGCCGGAGAAAACTGCACGTTTGCCAACAACGGCGGTGGTCACGTGACCCGGCTGCAGGCTTTGGGGGCGCCGGGTATCGTCCCGATTCCGCCCGCCATCCTGACTGACGGTCCGTGGTGTCCCGACGCGGCGCACGCCTTCCGATTCGACGCCGATCTGCTCCGGGTCAGGAGCGTCCGGGTTCGCATCCGGCTGCAGGCAACCGCACCGTTCCGCGGCGCGGCGGGGCCCTGGTTCCTCAACAGCGGGTCTGCCGGCGATTCCGCGAGGTACGTGCGCGATGAAATCGTGTTCCTTGAGATCGCGCCCAGGAACGTCCATGTGGCGCGATGAGCGAGGCAGCGCGCTGGTCGTCGTCCTGTTGTGCGCGGTCCTTTTTCTGGCGCTTGGCGGCGCGCTGGTCGCTGTCGCGAGCACCGAGTCGACGATTTCCGCCACGTTTCGGGAGTCGGCGGTCGCTCTTGCTGGAGCCGAGGCCGCCATCGTCCGTGCCACCGCTGATCTTGCAGCCGCACCAGACGTGAACGCCGTGCTCGGAGGGGCGACGACGCCAACGTTCGTTGATGGTCCCGACGGTCCGAGAGTCCTGCCGGACGGTACAGTGCTGGACCTCATGACAGCGACGAACCTGGAACGATGCGGTGACACGGTCTGCACCGGCGTCCAGCTCGATGCGGTTACGGCGGACCGGCCGTGGGGCGCAAACAATCCCCGCTGGCAGCGCTGTGTCTCCGGCTGGGTACGGGACCTGTCGTTGCGGCCGGCAGACGCGCCCAATGTCTATGTAATCGCGTGGGTTGGCGATGACCCGCTCGAGACCGACGCCGATCCTCACGTTGACGATCCGAATCCCGACGCCCCGGGACACGATACCGTCCTGATCAGAGCCGCTGCATACGCTGCCTATGGAGTCCGACGGCGGCTCGAGGTCGTCGCGCGTCGCGAAGACGGCGCCGTTCGACTGACATCGTGGCGGGAGATTCGATAGATGATGAGACAATCAGTGGATATGACACAGGTCTGGTGGCGGCAGTAGCCTCGTTCCCGGTTCTCCTTGTCGAAGACAAGGATTCGCTGCGCGCCATGCTGCGCCATGCGCTCGAGGCGCAGGGCCATATCGTCCTCGAAGCACGAGACGAGACGGAAGCCGTTCACCAGCTCCGTCAGTCGCGTCCAGCCGTCGTCCTCACCGATCTCAAGCTGCCGGCTGGAGACGGATTCGGCGTACTTCGCGCTGCCAAGGAGCTCGATCCGGAGCTGCCGGTCGTGGTCATGACCGCGTACGGAAGCATTCAGGATGCGGTCACCGCGATGCGCGAGGGAGCCACGGACTTCCTGGCGAAGCCCGTCGACCCGGATCATCTGCTGCTGATGGTCGAACGCGCGATCGCGCAGCGGCGGATGATGGCCGAGTACATCCTCCTCAAGGAGGAGATGGCCGAACGCCGCGGCGCGCCGCGGATCATCGGAGAGGATGGAAAGCTGCGGCACGTGCTGCAGCAGCTGCACCGGGCAGCGGCGACCGACGCCACCGTGCTCCTCGAGGGTGAGAGCGGCACCGGCAAGGAGCTTTTCGCCCGCGGCCTGCATGCGCTCAGCCCGCGAGCGGACGCTCCGTTCGTGGCGATCAACTGCGCCGCCATTCCTGACACGCTGCTCGAGACCGAGCTGTTCGGGCACGAAAAGGGGGCCTTTACAGGAGCCGTCGCCCGCAAAGCCGGCCGCTTCGAGCTGGCTCATCGCGGCACGCTATTTCTCGATGAAATCGGCGATCTGCCGCTGGCGCTACAGGCCAAGATCCTGCGCGCGCTCGAGGAGAAGCGGTTCGAGCGCGTGGGCGGCACACAGTCGCTCGTCGTGGACGTGCGCGTCGTCGCGGCAACGAACCGGAACCTGAAGCAGCGCGTGGCCGAGCGCCAGTTCCGCGAGGACCTGTTCTTCCGGCTGTCAGTCTTCCCGATTCAGATACCGCCGCTTCGGGAGCGCACGCAGGACGTCGTTATCCTCGCCCGGCATTTCGTCGATCGCTTCTGCCGCGATCTGAACAAGAAGCTACTGGTGCTCTCGGCGTCAGCGCTCGACGAGTTGAACAGCTACAACTGGCCCGGCAACGTCCGCGAGCTCCAGAACTGCATCGAGCGCGCGGTGATCCTCTGCGACGGTGAGACGATTCAGCCGAGGCACCTGAACCTCTCGTTCCGGCAGCCACCGCCGGCTGCTGCCGTCGCCTCTCCGTGGGAGGAGATCGACCTCACCGGCACGATGACCGATGCGCTGCGCCGCGTGACCAGCGAGGTCGAACGGCGCAAGCTCGAACGCGCTCTGCGCGAGGCGGCCGGCAACAAGCAGCGGGCAGCCGAAGCCCTGCAGATCAGCTACAAAACGATGCTGCAGAAGCTGAAGGAGTACGGGATCGCGGAGGATGCGTAACCTCAGCCCTTCAGACCCAGGCGCGTCAGCACGTCGCGCAGTTCCTCTTCGGTGACGTCATCGATCGTCATCGTCGCGCCGATTTCAATCGCGATGACGAAGTGCAGCTTCCCATGCACGACCTTCTTGTCGCGCCGGATGGCTTCGAGCACCTCGGCGATCGGCAGGTCTGCAATCGCCGGCAGCGGGCCGAGCAGCGTGATCAGCTGCGCCAGCGCCTGCCGCTCGCGCTCGGCCAGCGCTCCACGCGCCACGGCCAGGTCCGCGGCCGCCAGCATGCCGTAGGCGATCGCCTCGCCGTGGAGGAACCGCCGGTATTTCGTGACCGATTCGAGCGCGTGTCCGACCGTATGCCCGTAGTTGAGGATTCGGCGCAGTCCACTCTCGCGCTCGTCCTGCGAGACGACGTCGGCCTTGATCCGGCATGACTCGACGATGGCCGGGCCGAGCACGGCTGGATCGCACGCGAAGATCGCCTTGCTGTTCTGCGCGATCCGGTCGAACAGATCGCGGCTGGCGATCATGCCGTATTTGACGACTTCGTACAGGCCGGATCGGAATTCGCGACGCGGCAGCGTGCGCAGGAGCATCGGATCGATCGCCACCACGGCCGGCTGGTGGAATGCGCCGATGAGATTCTTGCCGAGCGTGTGGTTGACGCCGACTTTGCCGCCGACCGAGCTGTCCACCTGGGCGAGCAGGGTGGTGGGCACCTGGACGAGGGTAATGCCGCGCAGATAGGTCGCCGCGGCGAATCCCGCGGTGTCGCCGATCACGCCTCCGCCGACCGCAATCAGCGTGCTGCCGCGGTCAGCGCCGCCCCTGATGAGGGCCTCGTAGATGCGCGAGACCGACTGGAGGTTCTTGAAGCGCTCGCCGTCGGGAATCAGGATGGCTTCGCCACCGCCCAGCGCCCGCTGAATCTGCGGGCCGTGAAAGCGCCAGATCACCGGGTTCGACACGATGAAGCGCCGCGCGCCGATACGCTGCGCTTCGAGCAGCGCTGGCAGCTGGTCAACGACCCCTTCGCCGATCCAGATGGCGGATGTGCGATCGCCGGTCTGAACATCGATCCGAACGGGCTGGGCGGGGGGATTCGTCACGGGGCGAGCGCTGGTCGCGAAGTGTCCGCCGTCAGGCGGACCAGATTCCTCAGCGACGGCATTGATAGGATAGCACCGTGCCTATCGGCGGCGACTTCCTGGTGATCGGCAGCGGCATAGCCGGCCTGCGCGCGGCGATCTCGCTCGCCGAAGCCGGCCGTGTCGTCATCCTCACCAAAGCGGATCCACGAGAGAGCAACACCGGTTACGCGCAGGGCGGAATCGCCGCCGCCGTCGGGGCAGACGATTCGCCCGAGCTTCACGCGAGCGACACGATGGCCGCTGGTGATGGGCTGTGCGCACCAGAGGCCGTGCGCGCGCTCACGGAGGAAGGCCCCCGCTACGTTCGTGAGCTGCTCAACTGGGGCGCCGCGTTCGATCGCGCAGCCGACGGCCAGCCCGCGTTGGGCCGCGAAGCCGCGCACACCGTTCGCCGCGTGCTCCATGCGCATGACGCCACCGGGCGTGAGATCGCCCGGGTGCTCGGCAAAAAGGTCTCGGCTCATCCCAACGTCACAATTTGTGACGATGCGCTCGTGATGGAGCTGGTCACGACCGCCAACGGGGAATGCGCCGGAGCGGCCTTCGTCGATCGAGACGGAAAGACCCTGCAGCGGGTCGAGGCACAGCGGACACTGATCGCCACCGGCGGTGCCGGGCAGGTGTATCGCGAGACGACGAACCCGCCGATTGCGACCGGCGACGGTATCGCGATGGCGTTCGAGGCTGGCGCGCGCGTCGCCGACCTCGAGTTCGTGCAGTTCCACCCGACGGTCCTCAGTGCCGAGGGCGTGCCGCGTTTCCTGCTCTCGGAGGCGCTGCGAGGAGAGGGCGCGCGGCTCGTCAACGATGCGGGCGAAGCGTTCATGACACGCTACGAACCGGCTGGGGATCTGGCGTCTCGCGACCTCGTGGCCCGGGCCATCGTCAAGGAAGTGGCGCGCACCGGTGCACCGGTCTACCTGACGATGGCGCATCTCGACGCGGCGTACATCAGGAAGCGGTTTCCGACGATTGTGGAGGTGTGTCGGACTGCCGGTTTCGATCTCACTGCTGACCGCGTGCCCGTCAGTCCAGCCGCGCACTACATGATGGGCGGCGTCGAGACCGATCTGCATGGGCGGACGTCCATTCCCCGCCTGTTTGCGGCTGGTGAGGTCGCTTGCACCGGCGTACATGGCGCCAACCGTCTTGCAAGTAACTCGCTGCTCGAGGGACTCGTGTTCGGGGCACGCGCTGCCGTGGCGATGCAGGCCGCCGTCATGGCGCCAGCGCTGACAGGCACGCCCGGTGAACCGATCGACGATCAGGCGGGCCCGGGCGATGCCACCCCTGCCGCAATTCGCGAGCTCATGTGGCGGCATGTCGGGCTCGTGCGTACGGCCGATGGCCTGCGCACGGCCGTGTCGCAGTTGCGGGAGTGGCGGGCCACGAGCAGGAGAGGCCTGTCGTCAGGGCCGGACGACCGCGAGCGGCGCCGGCTGGCGAGCCTGGCGACTGTCGGTTTTCTGATCGCGCGGGCGGCTCTGCGGCGCGAGGAGACGCGCGGGGGGCACTTCCGCGCCGATTTCCCCGACCGCGACGATATACACTTCAAGAAGCACTTTGCCGACGTGCGTCGCACGTCATAGCTCCCACGTTTCCTCATGTCTGACGAGCAGAACATTCCGGACTATCCGGAATCGATTACCCCCCAGTCGCAGGATTTCGGCCGCTGGTATATCGACGTGGTCCGCCGCGCCGAGCTTGCGGACTATTCACCCGTCAAGGGGTGCATGGTCATCCGTCCGTACGGCTACGCGATCTGGGAGCTGATGCAGCAGGCGCTGGACAAGCGCTTCAAGGCGACCGGGCACGTGAACGCGTACTTTCCGCTGTTCATCCCGGAAAGCCTGTTGATGAAGGAAGCCGAGCACGTCGAAGGGTTTGCGCCGCAGGTGGCCTGGGTCACGCAGGGCGGCAATGAAGTGCTCGAAGAGCGCCTCGTGGTGCGGCCGACGTCGGAAACCATCATCGGCACCATGTACGCGAAGTGGATTCAGTCGTGGCGCGACCTGCCGATCCTGATCAACCAGTGGGCGAACGTCGTCCGCTGGGAAAAGGTGACGCGGTTGTTCCTGCGCACGACGGAGTTCCTCTGGCAGGAGGGCCATACCGCGCACGAAACGGCGGAAGAGGCCGAAGAGGAAACACGCAAGATGCTAGGCGTCTATAAGGATTTCGCCGAGACCGAGCTGGCCATGCCGGTCATCGACGGCCAGAAGACCGACAGCGAGAAGTTCGCGGGTGCGGACCGCACCTATTCGATCGAAGCGCTGATGCGGGACGGCCGGGCGCTGCAGGCCGGCACCTCGCACAATCTCGGGCAGAACTTTTCGAAGAGCTACGAGATCCGCTTCCAGGCGCGCGACAAGTCGCTTCAGTACGCCTGGACGACGTCGTGGGGCGTGTCGACGCGGATGATCGGCGGCGTGATCATGACTCACGGCGACGAGGGCGGCCTGATTCTGCCGCCCCGTATCGCGCCGTATCAGGTGGTCATCGTGCCGATTCCACGTGGCAACTGGCGCGAGACGGTGCTGCCGAAGGCGCAGGCCATTCGCGACGAGCTGGTCGCCCGCGGCGTGCGCGTGATGCTGGACGACCGCGACTCGCAGACCCCCGGCTGGAAGTTCAACGAGTGGGAGATGCGCGGCGTGCCGCTCCGTCTGGAGATCGGCCCGAAGGACATCGAGAAATCGCAGGTCGTGCTCGCCCGTCGCGACACGCGGGAGAAATCCTTCACGCCGATGGACGGCCTGGGCGCTCACATCGAGCAGCTGCTGGCCACGATTCAGCGCGCGCTGTTCGAACGCGCCGTGCAGTTCCGCACCGAGCACACGAGCGAGACCAGCTCGTACGACGAGTTCAAGCAGATCATGGAGGGCCGGCCAGGGTTCGTGATCTCCCCGTGGTGCGGTTCGGCGGATTGCGAGACGGCGATCAAGAACGAGACGCAGGCCACCATCCGGAACATCCCGTTTACGGGTGCGCCTGTCGAGGGGAAGGTGTGCTTGAAGTGCGGAAAGCCGGCGACGGCGAACGCGTGGTTCGCCAAGTCGTATTGAGTCCCGGAGTTCGATGAGAACTGCTGCCGTTATCGTTGCCGCCCTCTGGTTTGTGGCCTGCGGCCCAACCGAGCCGCTGAAGATCGTCGGCATTCAGACGGGGAAAACGCTCAACACCGACCACAGCGTGGGCAAGCACGCCATCTCCTTCCGCCCGGAAGACACGATGTACGTGTCAGTGCTCTCCGAGGGCCGCGGCAAAGGGACCATCACGGTGAAATGGAGCCTCTACGGCCGCGCCCTTCACGAAGTCACGAAGAAGGTGGCGTACAACGACCAGGCGGCGACCGACTTCAAGTTTCAGGCAGCCGACGGGTTCCCGGTGGGCGACTACACGATCGACGTGACCGTTGATGGGAAGCTGTTCGAGACGAGACGGGTGAAAGTGGAGTGAGTTACTCGGAACCGTCGCCGCGCGTCACGTTGACGTAGCGCTCGCCGTCCTCCCACCAGACTTCGACCCGCCACGGGTTGCAGCAGACTTCGCAATCCTGAACGAGCGTGCCCTGGACGTCGGGTTCGATGTAGATGGTGCCGTGCTCACCGCAGTAGGGGCACTGCACCGCGAATTCGTCGTCCATTGCCCCTACGCGGTCTCGTCCTCGATCTTCTTTTTCTTCTTCCCGAACGCCCACGCCAGGCCGATGCTCAGGATGTAGAGGATGACGACGGGGCCGCCCATCATCAGCATGCCGAAGCCGCCCGGGTCGGGCGAGAGGACGGCGGCGGCGAGCGCGATGATCATCACCGCGTACTTGAAGTTGCGAATCATGAAGCGCGGCGTGATGAGCCCCATCTTCGCGAGAAACAGCACGACCGTCGGCAGCTGGAACGTGATGCCGACGCCGAGCATCAGGCGCAAGTACCAGGAGAACGCCGGCTCGACGCGCGGCATGAAGGTCACGAAGTCGATGGAGGACTTTGCGAAGAACGCCCAGATTACGGGGAACACCTGGTAGTGCGAGAACGCCGCACCGCCGATGAACATGCCCGTTCCCATCAGGACGAACGGAATCGCCAGTTTCTTTTCGTGCGCGTACAGGCCCGGCGCGATGAACAGCCAGATCTGTGAGAAGACCACCGGCGCCGCGATCATCAGGCCGGCCATCAGCCCGATCTTGAACATCAGGAAGAACTGCTCGCCGGGCTCCGTGTAGATCATCTTCTGTCCGTCCGGCAGGACGGCCTGCATCGGTTTGAAGATGAACCAGAAGATGTCGTCGAGCCAGAAGAACGCGATGCCGAATCCGACGAGCACCGCGACCAGCGAATAGATGATGCGCCGGCGCAGCTCGTCCAGATGATCCAGGAACGACATCTTGCCGCCGGTGTCCGACTCCGGCTCGTGATCGTCCCAGTCGGGCTCGAGCTCCTCGGCGGCCGATTTCGACTTGTTGGGGAATGGCACCAGCGCCATCGAAAATTACGCCGAGGTGCCGGTGCTGTTTGTACGGCTGATGGTCGGCTCGTCCGGCGAGACGTCAGTCGGGGGGTAGAGCTCTTGAGGAGCGGGGGTCGGGTTACCGGCTTCCACGGCGGACGCCTGTTCCGTTTCCAGTTTCGTCCGCTGCTCCTTGACCTCCTCCATCCGGATTTCCTCTTCCAGCGTGCTCTTCAGCTCGTTGGATGCCTTGCGGAACTCGCCGATGCTTTTGCCCAGCGAACGGCCGAGTTCGGGGAGCTTCCGCGGCCCGAAAATGATGAGCGCGATCACCATGATGATCAGCAGCTCAGGAAAGCCTAGGGACGGAAACATCAGTCTAGCTCCAGTGGAAATGCCCGCAAGTTACTCATTAGATTATAGAAATCCGATCTGGACGGGGTCAAGACAAGGGTGTACATTTTTATCTATATGCGGAAGTACCGATCCCTGTCCTCCTCGGCCTTCGTCATTATCCTCTGCGCCCTCGTCGGGGGCTGGTTCGGCAGCAGCGCGCTCGCCCAGGATCAGCTGGATCAGCAGTATCGCGTCCTCGCCGATGCCCTGCAGGCCATCGAGAACACGTATGTTGGCGACGCGGAGTCGGATCGCCTCGTGTACAGCGCCATCGGCGGCATGCTGCAGACCCTGGATCCGCACTCGAACTTCATGGATCCCAACAGCTATCGCCAGATGCGGGAGCGGCAGGAGGGACGGTACTACGGCCTCGGCATCACGATCGGCTCGGTCGACGGCGACCTGACCGTCAGCCAGATTTTCGAAGGCTCGCCGGCCTATACGACGGGCCTGCGGCGGGGCGACGTCATCGCGCGGATTGAAAAGCAGGATACGAAGGGCTGGACGACCGAGCAGGCCGTTGGTCAGCTGCGCGGCCAGAAGGGCACGACGGTCAACATCGGCGTCCGCCGCGTCGGTTACGACAAGCTGATCGATCTGAAAGTGCCACGCGACGAAGTTCGCATGCCGACGATTCCCGCCGCCGTGATGCTCGATTCGGGCACCGGCTACATTCGCGTCACGGATTTCGGCGAGAACACCGACCAGGAGCTCGGACGCGCGCTTCGCGATCTCACGCAGAAGGGGATGACACGCCTGGTATTCGACCTTCGCGAGAATCCCGGCGGCGCGCTCGATCAGGCCATCAAGGTGGCCAACCGCTTCCTGCCCAAGGGCAAATTAATCGTCTATACACGCGGGCGTGCACCGAATTCGGCGCAGGACTATCACGCCACGGAATCGACCGAATACCTGAACATTCCAGTCATTACGATGGTGAATCGCAACAGCGCGAGCGCCTCTGAGATCGTGTCGGGCGCGCTGCAGGATCACGACCGCTCGCTCATCGTCGGCGAGACGACGTTTGGGAAAGCGCTCGTGCAGTCGGTCTACAAGGTGAGCCAGCAGGCCGGCGCCGCGATCACCACGGCGCGCTACTACACGCCGAGCGGGCGCCTGATTCAGCGCCCGTGGGACGGAACGTTCGACGAGTACCTGACGTACCGCTATCGCGAGCAGGATCCGAACAAGGCCCACAAGCCGGACGAACTGAAGTACACGGACGGAGGGCGGAAGGTCTACAGCGGCGGCGGTGTCGAGCCGGATGAACGATTCGACGGTCCCGTCGAGGGTTTCAACCCAACGCGCTTCGGGCGAGCGCTCTACGCCCGGAACCTGTTCGCCAGCTACTCTCAGCAGTACGCCAGACGGGGCGACACGCGGATTCCGCCGGGTCCCAATACGAAGGTGGTCGGCCCCGACTACGAAGTGACCGACGCGATGGTCGCCGAGTTCAAGGAACTGGCGAAGAAATCTCCGGTGAAGTGGGACGAGGCGGCGTGGCAGAAAGATCTCGAGTTCATCAAGGCGATGATTCGCCACGAGATCGACGTCGATCTGTTCGGTCAGGCCACCGCGTTCCTGAACCTGGCGAAGCACGATCCGCAGTTGCAGTTTGCGCTGACGCGGTTTGCCGCGGCGCAGCAACTGCTCGACATGAGCCGTCAGACGACGGCCCGCCGGGTGTCCAGGTAGGAGCAGGTTCGCGAGGTAACGCCACCTCACCTTTTTGGGCCCCCAACCCAAAATATTGTGGTGTTACTTTGGCCTTGCCACTAGGGCTTGGCCTTGTTAGACTGACCGCCGTTTGAAAGGGCCGACGCGGCAACTGCTCTCCCAGCGCAGTGCCTCGGCCCCCCGGCAAGGTCAGAACGGTAATCGATACAGCGGAATCGGGTTAAGCGGACGGCGCCTGTCTGGCGCCGGACGGTGTGTGTCGTCGTCTATCTCCTCGTAAGGATGGGGACTGCAATGCGCCTCGAACGTCTCGAGATTTCCGGATTCAAATCGTTCTCCGATCGATCCGAGCTGGCCTTCGACGAAGGCGTGACCGCCATCGTTGGTCCCAACGGCTGCGGCAAGAGCAACGTCGCCGATGCGATCACGTGGGTACTCGGAGAGCAGAGCGCGAAGAGCCTGCGCGGCGAGAAGATGGAAGACGTCATCTTCAACGGCAGCGACGCGCGCAAGCCTGGCGGTACCGCGGAGGTCCGGCTTCGGCTGTCGGGTCTTTCGTCGCCCCGCAGTCCCGTGACGGAGACACCGGCGGCTGAAGTGCCGTCGCTCACCGAATTTCACTCCGCTGACCCCGGGAACGGAAACGGTCATTCCAACGGCAACGGCAGCGGGAACGGCCACGGCGATCACACGTCGCTCGAGGAGATCGCGCTCGCCTTCACGCGCGACGTGGAGGTGACGCGGCGGCTCTATCGCTCCGGCGAAAGCGAGTACCTGATCGACGGCGAGGTCTGCCGGCTGCGTGACGTGCACGAGCTGATGATGGACACCGGGCTGGGCGCGAAGGCCTACGCCATCATCGAGCAGGGCAAGATCGGGATGATTCTGAGCTCGCGGCCGGCCGATCGGCGCCAGCTGATCGAAGAGGCCGCCGGCATCACGAAGTACAAGTCGCGCCGTCGCGCCGCCGAGCTCAAGCTCGAAGCGGCGCAGCAGAACCTGACGCGCATCGACGACATTGTCTTCGAGG
Organism: Vicinamibacterales bacterium; assembly: GCA_035537775.1. Classification (GTDB taxonomy): domain Bacteria; phylum Acidobacteriota; class Vicinamibacteria; order Vicinamibacterales; family UBA2999; genus Gp6-AA40. The sequence goes on from DATLLQ010000185.1 coordinate 46,347, forward strand.
TCGAAAAGCAGCGAGGAGCCCTGAAGCGTCAGGCGGCGAAGGCCCGCCGCTACAAGCGTCTTCGCGAGGAGCTTCGGCGCTGGGAGAAAGTGCTGTTCGCCCGCCGCTACCGGGAGCTGGCGCAGACGATCGAGACCACCCGCGCACGTCTGGCCGAGGCCCGCGAGCGCGAGACCGCGGCGCTCGCCCGCGTCAGCGAGGTGGAAGCGGACCTGTCGCGCCTTCGCATCGAACAGGCCGAAGCGGATAACCGCGCGTCGAAAGTCCGCGAAGACGCCCACACCCGCGAGCTGGATATCAATCGCCGGCAGCAGCAGCAGGAGTTCGACCGGCACCAGACGGAGGCGCTTGCCGTCCGCGGAGCCGAGATTTCCGAGGAGATCCGCGACCTCGAGGCGCGCCGCGAACCCGCCCGCATCGCGCTCGAGTCGCGCCGCCAGGCCGTCATCGAGGCGGAGCGTGCCCGCGACGAGGCGCACGCCATCGCCGCGGCGGCCCAGGAGGATCTGGCGCGCGCGCAGCGTCAGATCGAGGGGCTCGAAGGTGACGTCGAAGCGGCGCGCTCGGAAGTGTTTGCCGCGCTCAACACCGTCACCGCACTCCAGCACGCCGTGCAGCACGCCTCGGACCAGTACGGGCGCGTCGGCGAGACGCTCGCCAAGCTGGACGTGGAGCAGGACGATCTGCGCCGCGAATCCGAGAAGGTGGAAGCCGAGCGCGCCGGCGCCAGTGAGACGCTTGCGCGAACGAACGCGCTGCTGGAGACCGTCCGGCTCGATCGCGCGGCGCGTGAATCGGAGCTGGCAACCGCGCGGATGGAGCACGAGGCGCGGACGCGCGACGTGCGCGTGCGCGAGCAGGAGCTGGCAGCCTCTGAAGCGCGCCTGGCCTCCCTCGACGAGCTGGCGTCAACGCGCGGCGACTTTGGCGACGCGGCCCGCATGGTACTCGTCCAGGCGAATGGCCATGTCGGACAGCAGGGCGCTGTTGCCGATTATCTGGAAGTGGACAGCCGGTACGAGCGCGCCGTTGAAGCGTGCCTCGGTGAGCTGCTCCAGCACGTGATTGTCGAGCGACACGATCAGGCGGCGGCTGGGCTCTCCCTCGTCCGTGAGCAGGATGCCGGACGCTGCGGGTTCGTCGTCATCGACCCCGGATCAAACGGATACCACCCGCGCGAGGCCCTGCGCGCTCCCGGCATCGTGCCCGTGAACGATGTGATGCGCCTGCAGGGACCTCACGTCGTGACGATCAGCAAGGTCATTCCGGAGGCCTACGTCGCCGACACCTTTGAGCAGGCTGTCTCGTTTTCACGGCAGACCTCGGCGCCGGTCGCCACGCTGGACGGAGACGTCCTGCGCGGCCCGCATCTCGTCTCCGGCGGTGCCAAGGTGGAGTCGCGCGGCATTCTCGCGACGCGCCGCGAGATCAAGGAGCTGCGCGAACGGGTGGCGTCCGACCGTCACATACTGGCTCGCCTGACCAACGAGGCCGGCCAGCTCGAGATCACCATCGCCCAGGCGACCTCCGCGATCGCCGCGCTCGTTGCCGAACAGCACCGCCAGGAAAAGGACGTCGTCGCGTATGCGTCGCAGCTCTCTCGCAGCGACGAGGACGTGGCCCGGCTCGCGCGGAAGGCGGAGGTCATCGCGCTCGAGCGCAGCCGCGCCGACGAAGAGCGGCGCATGCTGGAAGGCCGCCGCACCGAAGCCGAGTCGTCGATCAGCCGTATCGGCGAAGAGCAGCGCGAGGCTGACGACCGGCTGACCGGCGCGCAGCGACAGCTGGCCGACGCTCGCGATGCCGTTTCGCAGCAGGGTGCCCGGGCCGCGGAAGTCCGGGCCTCGCACGCGGCGCTGGTCGAGCGGGCATCCGCTATCGCGGCGGAAGTCGAACGCCTCGAGGAAAGCGCGCGCGAGCTCGAGCAGCGGATCGCATTTCGTGCTGCCGAGCTCGAACAGGCGCGCACACGTCGCGAGGGCCTGCTGGCCGCCATCGAAGAGAGCGTGCGCACGCTGGATAGCGACATACAGTCGCTGGATGCCATGCGCCAGGATCTGCGCACCGCCGACGATGCGGCGGCGTCTGTGCGTGAGCGCGTCGAGGCGCAGGACGCTGTAATCCGCGACGCGCGCCGCGCGCTTGAAGAGGTCCGGACGGGCATCAGCGACCTCGAAGTGTCACGCGCGACGGCGGAAAGCGATCTGACGCACCTCGCGCAGAGTTGCCTCGAAGGCGTGCAGGCGTCGCTCGACGAGGTGCTTGCTGAAGTCGAGCAGATGGAGACCGCCGGCGAGACGACTCCGGATGCCGCGGCGATCAGCGCCGAAGAGCCTGATCCCGAATCGGAAGAAGCCGACATCCAGGCGACAGACGTAGGGTCCGGCTTCAGCCGGACCGGCGGGGAAGTGGCGGCCCCCGCGTCAATGACGGCGGAGGAGGCCATCACCCGCTTGAAGGCCAAGATCGACCGCCTTGGCCCGGTGAACATGATGGCCATCGAGCAGTTCGACGAGCTCGAGCAGCGGCACGTGTTCCTGACCACGCAGCGCCGCGACCTGATCGATTCGATCGCGCAGACGTCAGAAGCCATCAAGCGGATCGACGAGACGTCGAAGGTACGTTTCCGCGAGGCGTTCACGGCGATCCAGCACAACTTCCAGGGGACGTTCAGCACACTCTTCGGCGGCGGCCGTGCCGGCCTGACGCTCCTCGACGAGAACGATCCGCTCGAAAGCGGCATCGACATCGTCGCGTCGCCCCCCGGCAAGCGGCTGCAGAGCGTGCAGCTGCTCTCCGGCGGCGAGAAGGCGCTCACGGCAATCGCGCTGATGTTCGCGATCTTCCAGTACAAGCCCAGCCCGTTCTGCCTGCTCGACGAGATCGACGCGCCGCTCGACGACGCGAACGTCGGACGGTTCGTGGACATGCTGCGCGGGATGCTCGATCGCACCCAGTTCATCCTCATCACGCACAACCGGCGGACGATGGAGATCGCCAACCGGCTCTACGGCGTGACGATGGAAGAGCCGGGCGTGTCGAAGCTGATTTCGGTCCAGTTGAACTAGAGTAGGGCGGGTTCGGCCCGTGTGTTCGACCGGGCGGCCCGCCTGAACTGCATCGACATTCCGTTCGTAGTGGCAAACATGAAGATCCGTCTGCCTTTCGCCCTGGCCGTCATCCTCGGAGCCGCCGCTGGAGCCGCCTGCGATATCCGGGTCAGCGACAAAGGAGGGGTGTCCGTTGACGTCAACGAGGGCGGCCGCGCCGAGGACACGTGGACGCGGAGCTACACCGTGACACCGGGAGGCCGCTTTGAGCTCGACGTAAGGTTTTCGAGCATCGAGATCCTGCCGGCGGCGGGCAAGGACATTGATGTGGTGGCCACGCGCAAGGCGAGGGGCCGCAGCGATGAAGCCGCGCAGGACCTGCTGAAGCAGTTCCAGATGAAAGAGGAGATCGCTCCAGACCGCGTGCGCCTGGAGCCGTCGCGCCCGGAGGGCGCCCAGTTCTTCGGCGTACAGATCGAGTATCAGGTCAAAGTGCCGCCCGGCCTGCAGGTCGTGGTGAAGAACGAATACGGCAGCGTGAAGCTCGACAACGTCCAGGGCCGGTTCGACCTCTCGGTCACGAACGGCCGCCTCTCGGGGAAGTCGGTCTCGGGCGGACTCCAGGCCCACACGATCAACGGCCAGGTGATCATGCAGATGACGGCGGTTACCGACGACATCCGCATTACCACGGTGAACGGCGCCGCCGTGCTCGGCCTTCCGCCGAATCTTAATGCGACCGTTGAAGCGACGACGATCAACGGTGGCATCACGGTGCGCGACTCGCTGCCCCTGGTGACGAGCACGAAGGAGCCGCAGCGACTGTCCGGCCGTCTGGGCACTGGCAAGGGACCGCGCATCGAGCTGCAGACGACCAATGGCGGGGTGCGTCTGGGCGGTGGCGAACCGCCGACCTAGCCGGTTCGCATCCACGTGGCGAACGAAGACAAGTCCACTCGCTACCATCGCTTGCGCCGGCGTTCGGCGCTCCTGAGCGCGGGCCTCGGCGCGCTTCTTCTTCTCGTCCTTCTCGGCGCTGGCTGGTCGGAAGCGCTTCGTACAACCGCGACCGATCTTGCCGGCGGATCGTTTCTCGGTACCGTCTGCCTGTACGTCCTGGCGCTGTCCCTGCTCCACGATCTGATTCAACTGCCGCTGGCGTTTTATGAGGGAGTCACCCTCGAGCGCCGCTATGAGCTGTCCACCGAGAGCACGGCCCGGTGGTGGAAGGATCACCTCAAGGGATGGGGCATCGGCACCGCCTTCGCACTGCTCGCCGCCATCGCGGTCTTTGCGCTGATCCGCTGGAGCCCGGATTCCTGGTGGTTGTGGGCGGCAGTGGTGTTCTCGCTGGTAGTGGTCGCGCTGGCCCAACTCGCGCCGGTGCTGCTCCTCCCGCTCTTCTACGACGTCAAGCCGCTCAATCGCGAAGCGCTTGCCGCACGCCTTGCCGCGCTGGCCGGCCGTGCGGGCACTCCAATCCTCGGAACGTTCGAGTGGCGTCTCAGCGACCGGACACGAAAGGCGAACGCGGCGCTGGCGGGTCTCGGGCGCACGCGACGGATCCTGTTGTCGGACACACTGCTCGCTGACTATTCGGACGACGAGATCGAAGTGATCCTTGCGCATGAGCTCGCGCACCACGTGCACCACGACATCTGGCGCGCGATTGTGTTCGAGACGCTGCTCATCGCCTTCGGCTTCTACCTGGCGGATGCCGTGCTCACGGCCTGGTCCGGTTCCTTCGGAACCACGGGCAAGAGTGACGTTGCCACGTTGCCGCTCATGCTGCTGGTCATGGGAGGACTCTCGCTGCTGCTGATGCCACTGCGAAACGCCCTGTCGCGGTCGCACGAGCGCCGGGCCGACCGCTATGCGCTGACGATGACCCGCAACCTGGACGCATTCGTCACGGCCATGAAGCGCCTGGCGGCGCAGAATCTGGCGGAGGAGGAGCCGTCCCCTCTGGTCGAGGCGCTCTTCCACAGCCACCCATCCATATCCGCGCGGATTTCGGCGGCCAGATCATTTAAGCTGGATCCCGGGTAGCGCCCCAGCCTGATCGACGTAGTCCATCCGCCTCCGCGTTTGCGCTTCGGCGTGATGGACCAGAGGAATAGCTATGGCCCGGATGATGATCTGCCTGTTCGTCGCTGTCAGCGTGGTGGCCGCCACCGGCGCCCAGGAACAGGAACAGCAGCCGTCCGTGATTCGCGGCGGGACTGAGCTCGTCCGCGCGTTCGTCACGGTCACCGACAAGGACGGCCGTCTCGTCACCACGCTTCGGCAGGGCGACTTCGAGCTGCGCGACGACGGCAAGCCGCAGCCGATCTCGCTGTTCGACGCCAGTCCGCGAGCCATCCGCCTCATCGTGCTGCTCGACGTATCGGGGAGCATGGAAAACAACCTGCCGCTGCTGCGCGGCGGGATGCTCGAGCTCGTCAAATATCTGCGTCCCGACGATCGGGCACGTATCGGCACCTTCGGCAAGGACGTCGTCATCAGCCCGACGTTCACGCGGGACGCGCGTGAGCTGCTGGCCGCGCTACCGGCGGAGATTGACGAGAACGCGCCGACGCCGCTCTGGCGCGCGCTGGAAAAGGCGATGGAGGCGTTCGGCGCCGAGGAATCCGACGCCCGCCGCGTCGTCCTGGTGCTGAGCGACGGCGCCGACAGCGGTATCACCCTCACCGGCAAGTTCGTGACACAGGGAGACGTGATCGATCGTGCCCGCCGGCAGGACGTGATGGTCTACGGCGTTGGGATGCGTCCACGCCCGCAGCGGTCGATCGGCACGGGCATCGATGGATTGCGCGGCGCGCTGCTGTCCGGTCAGCCCGATCCCGGCCTGGCAAAGGTGGCCGAGGAGTCAGGCGGCGGCTACACCGAAGTCAGGCTCGGCGACAACCTCGGGCTCGCGTTTGCCCAGATTGCCGAGGAACTGCACGGCCAGTATCTGCTTGGCTTCGAGCCGCCCAAGAAGGACGGCAAGGTCCACGACATCCAGATCAAAATCAATCAGGCTGGAATGAAGCCCAGAGCGCGGAAGAATTACGTCGCGCCGAAAGGGTAGGGGTCCTAGCGCCGCCGCACGACCAGCTCGCCGCGCATCTTCGCGTGGCGGGCATCACTGGTCATGTGGGAGTAGTAAGGCCACGTTCCGGCCTGATCGGCCCGGAACTCGATGACCGTCTTGCCGCCCGGCGGCACACGCCGCGCGATCTTGTACTGGTCGATGGCGAAGCCGTAGGCAACGTCACCGCTCTCCACCGTCAGCTTCACGAGGTCGTCCTGCGTCACCTCGAGCCGCTCCGGCGAGAAGGCGTAATCGCGCGCGGTGATGGAGAATTCGCGCCTGTTCGGCGCCTGGTCCTGCGCGCGTAAGACGGAGTCGGCGAGAAGACACGCGCCGGCCCCTACAAGGACCAACCCGACAGTCCGCCGCGTCAGCATCATCTGACTAGTTTAGACGTCCGCGGCGGCCTGGCGGTTGCGATTGGTGAACTGAGCGGTATTTCCTATTTCTTCCCAGCGCCCGCCGGCTCAGTGGCGGCGCCCGGCTCGTCCTGGAGCAGCGCTTTACGGCTCAGCCGTATCTTGCCGGTGGGATCGATATTGATGACCTTCACCAGGACCTGCTGTCCTTCCTTGAGCTCGTCACGCACGTCCTTGACGCGATGGTTCGCAATCTCCGAAACGTGCAGCAGACCGTCGGTGCCCGGCATGATCTCGACGAACGCGCCGAAATCGGTGATGCGCTGCACCTTGCCCATGTAGGTCTTGTTCAGTTCCGGCGTTGCGGTCAGTTCCTGGATGATCCCGATCGCCTTCATCGCCGACTCGCCGTCGGCCGACGCGACGTTGACCGTGCCGTTGTCCTCGACGTCGATCTTCACGCCGGTCCGCTCGATGATGCTGCGGATCATCTTGCCGCCGGGTCCGATGACGTCGCGGATCTTGTCCACCGGAATCTTGATAGTGATGATCCGCGGCGCGAAGTCGGACATCTGCGTGCGCGTGGCGCCGAGCGTCTTCGCCATCTCGCCCAGGATGTGCAGCCGTCCGGCCTTCGCCTGATCGAGCGCCTTGGCCATAATCTCCGAGGTGATGCCGGAGACCTTGATGTCCATCTGCAGCGCGGTGATGCCGTCCGCAGTGCCGGCGACCTTGAAGTCCATGTCGCCGTAGTGATCTTCCGCGCCGGCGATGTCCGAGAGGACGGCCCACTTGCCGCTCTTCTCGTCCATGATGAGGCCCATCGCGATGCCGGCGACGGGCGCCTTGAGAGGCACGCCGGCGTCCATCATCGACATCGAGCCACCGCAGACCGACGCCATCGACGACGAGCCATTCGACTCGAGGATGTCGGAGACGATGCGCACGGTGTAGGCGAACTTGTCCTCGCCGGGCACGACCGGAGCGAGCGCCCGCTCGGCCAGCGCGCCGTGGCCGATCTCGCGGCGGCCCGGGCCGGTGAATCGGCCGACCTCGCCAACGGAGAACGGCGGGAAGTTGTAGTGGAGCATGAACCGCTTGTAGTACTCGCCGGTGACGTGCTCGATCTTCTGCTCGTCGTCCGCGGTGCCGAGGGTGCAGGTGACGAGCGCCTGTGTCTCGCCGCGGGTGAAGACCACCGAGCCGTGGACGCGCGGCAGCACGCCGGCCTCGGTCCAGATCGGACGGATTTCGTCGAACTTACGGCCGTCGAGACGAATGCCCTTGTTCAGCACCTCGTCGCGCAGCACCTTCTCCTTCAGCCCGTGGAAGATGTGCTTCGCTTCCGACGTCCGCTGCGCCGCCACGTCGTCGTCCGCAAGGCTCGACAGGTAGTCGCTGAGGACCGCATCGACGGTGCCGTAGCTTTCCAGCTTGTTCTTGATCCGCATCGCCTCGGCGAGCGGTCCGAACATCTTTGATTCAGCCTCGGCGTGGAACGCGTGATCGATGTCCCGGCCGGAGACCTCGAGCTTCTTCTTGCCGGACGCCGCTTTCAAGGCGTCGATCGCGGCGACGATCTGCTTGATGGCCGCGTGCGCCGCTTCGAGCGCGCCGACGACCTGCGGTTCGGTCACTTCCTTCGCGCCGGCTTCGACCATGACGATGCCGTCGTTGCTGCCGGCGACTATCAGATCAAGCGCGCTCTGCTTCCGCTCGTCGTGCGTCGGGTTGATGACGTACTTGCCGTCCACGAGGCCGACGCGAACGCCGGCGATGGTCTTCTGGAACGGCACCTCCGAGAGCGACAGCGCTGCCGACGCGCCGGTAATCGCCAGCACGTCGGGGTCGTTTTCCGTGTCGGCGGAAACGACGAGCGCGATGATCTGCGTTTCGTAGTGCCAGCCCTCCGGGAAGAGCGGACGAACCGGACGGTCGATCAGGCGGCTCGTGAGGATTTCCTTTTCCGGCGGTTTGCCTTCGCGCTTGAAGAACCCGCCCGGGATGCGGCCCGCGGCGTACGCGTATTCCTTGTAGTCCACCGTCAGCGGGAGGAAGTCGATGCCCTCGCGCGGGTTGGCGGCATGGCAGGCCGTGACGAGCACCATCGTGTCGCCGGAGCGCACGACGACGGCTCCGTCGGCCTGCTTGGCGAGCTTGCCGGTTTCAATGGAGATCGTGCGGGACCCGATCTGGATCTCGCGCTTCTGCAGATTGACGTTGTGCATGTGCACTTTCGTTATTCGGCGCCGCGTGTAGGGGCGCCCTACGTGTTACTTACGAATACCGAGGCGGCGGATCAAATCCGCGTAGCGCTCGGAGTCCTTGCTCTTCAGATAGTCGAGCAGACGCCGGCGCTGGCCGACCAGCTTGAGCAGGCCGCGGCGCGAGTGATGATCCTTCGCGTGAATCTTGAAATGCTCGGTGAGATAGTTGATGCGGTCGCTGAGCAGCGCGACCTGCACTTCCGGGGAACCCGTATCGCTGTCGTGAGTCTTGTACGTGCCGATGATTCCGCTCTTGCGGTCCTTGGTAGACGCCACTGAACCTTCCTCCACGAACGGCCCAGAAACCGCTGAGGGACACCCTCAAGCGAACCAGCCCGCCGTATGTCGCGGTAACTTCTAATCCCGCAAAGGGTTAATTCTAAATCAGGACCACAGCCGGGTGCAAAGAACCTGGACGCGACCCGGCCCTGGCGATTGCGACCAGATGCCCCTCCTGGTCCTCGAGACGTACCCATTCGGCTGAGCCTGAGTCTCCGTCGATCTCCTGCCCGTGCGAGACCCGTTTCCGGTCCTGATCCGTCAGGATCGCGGCCGGAAACGCGGTGAGCAGCCGGTTCAGTGGAATCACGGCCTCCTCCGCGCCGCCCTGAACGAGTGTTTCGAGGCCGATGGACCGATCGAGCGTGAATTCGCCGCTTCGGGTCCTCCGCAGGTCCTGGAGGCAGGCCCCGGTACCCACGAGTTCGCCAAGAGAATGCGCGAACGACCTCACGTAGAACCCTGCCGAGCAGGTCAGCCGAACGCGGGCGAGCTCGCCGGCCAACTCGAGAAGGTCTGATCGGACGACTGTAACCGGCGCTGGCGTGAGCACGACGGGCTTTGCGGCACGCGCCATCTCGTAGGCGCGCCGGCCGGCGACCTTCTTCGCCGAAAAGGCAGGCGGCATCTGCAGGTAGCTGCCGGTCAGCGCCGCGAGCCCGCGCGTCACCGCGTCGGCGTCGGGCCGAAGTCCCGACCGGCTCGTCTCGGTACCTGTCGCGTCATAGGAGTCGGTGGTGACGCCGAAGCGGATCGCCGCCTCGTACTCCTTCTCCGACGCGGTCAGAAACCGGACAAGGCGTGTGGCGCGTCCGCAGGCGAGTGGGAGAACGCCAGTGGCCAGCGGATCGAGCGTGCCGGTGTGGCCGATCCGGCGCTCGCGCAGCGCCCGCCGAGCCGCCGCCACGACATCGTGAGACGTCAGGCCCGTGGGCTTGTCGATGACCAGAACCCCGTCCATCAGCTCGCGGCGTCCCTCCGGAGGATATGAACCACGAAGATCACGAAGATCACAAAGATTGATGTCCTGGTTTGGACTTCGTGTTCTTCATGAACTTCGTGGCTAAAGAGGAGCGGCTGTCGCCTCGATCGCCGCAGAGACCTTCTGTTCAAAGATCGGCTTCCACTGCTCGAGCGTCCCGCGGACGCCGCAGCCGGACGCGTTCTTGTGGCCGCCGCCGCCGAATTCCCTGGCGATGACGTTGATGTCGAGATCGCCCTTGGATCGCAGGCTGACGCGCCAGTCGTCCTTTCCGTTCTCCTTGAAGAAGACGACGGCGAGCACCTCCTTCGCCGAGAGCGGAAAATTGACGAGCCCCTCGGTGTCGTCGTAGGTCGCGCCGCAGTCTGCCGCCATCTGCTTCGTGACGTACAGCGTCGCGATTCGTTCGGCGGCGTCGAGCTGCATTCCGTTGAGCACGGCGCGAAAAAGCTTCAACCGGCCGATCCTGTTGCTGTCGTACACGGCGCGCGCAATGGCAGCGGGGCTCACGCCGGCCTCGGTGCACATACGGCAGATCTCGAATGTGCGCGGCGTGATGTTCGAGTAATGAAACCCGCCGGTGTCCGTCAGGACGGCGACGTAGACGTGCGTGGCGATTTCCAGCGTCATCGGCACGCCAAGGGCGCGGACCAGGTCGAACACCATCTCGCCGCACGCCGCGGCTGATTCGTCGAACCAGTTCAGCGCGCCGTACATCGTGTTGCCGGTGTGGTGATCGATGTTGATTACGTAGCCGCGCTCCAGGCCGCTGATGCCCGGACGCGTGAGATCGCCGCACTCCATCACGATGACGGCATCGCCCGGATCATCGACCCGGTCGGTGACGATGACGTCCTCCACGCCCGGGCAGGTTTCGAACTGCGGCGGGACAGCGTCGCGGCTGACGACGCGGACGTCTTTGCCCAGGTGGCGGAGGGCATAGGCCATCGCCAGCGACGAACCGATGGCGTCGCCGTCGGGCCTCGCATGCGAGGTCACCACGAAGCGCTGACGTCTGTGAATCCCGGTGACGATCTGCTGAAGGTTCGGATCAGTCGGGGTCGTGGTCACGATGAGTGTTTGCTTCGGACGATTCCGACAGGGTGGCGGCCTTGCGCTGTTCTTCTTCCTCGTGCAGTTCACGGAGGATCTGCTCGACGCGATCCTGGTGTCCCACCGACTCGTCGAAGTGAAACTCGATCTCGGGCACGCGGCGCAGCTGCAGCCGATCGCCAACGTGCCGGCGGAAGAAACCGGTTGCGCGCTGGAGCGCCTTTGCCGTCTGGCGCCTGGCCGCTTCGTCGCCGAGGGTCGTGTAGTAGACGCGGGCGATCTGCAGGTCTGCCGAGACCTTCACTCGCGTGAGGGTGATGAACCCGATGCCCGGGTCGTGCACGGCACCGCGTGTGAGCAGTTCGCTCAGCTCCTGCCGGATCTGGTCTGCGACGCGATCTGGTCGAAATCCCACAGCCCGAACCCCGGTTTATGCGGTGACAGCCACTCGCTCCATCGAGAAGACTTCGATCACGTCGCCGACCTTGACGTCGTTGTAGTTCGCCAGGCCGATGCCGCACTCGAAGCCCGACTTGACCTCGCTCACGTCGTCCTTGAACCGGCGCAGCGATGAAATCTTGCCCTCGTGGACGACCACGTTGTCGCGCAGCAGCCGTGCCTGAGATTCGCCGGAGCGCGTGATGCGGCCGTCGGTGACCATGCACCCGGCGATGGAGCCGATCTTCGGGACGCGGAACACCTCGCGCACCTCGGCGCTGCCGAGACGGACTTCCTTGAAGGTCGGCTCGAGCAGGCCGGACATGCCCTTCTTGATCTCATCGGTCACGTTGTAGATGACCGAGTGGAAACGGACGTCCACCTGCTCGCGCTCGGCCATGTCGGCGGCGTTGCGGTCCGGCCGAACGTTGAAGCCGATGATGATCGCGTTCGACGCGGACGCCAGCAGCACGTCCGATTCGTTGATCGCGCCGACACCGGCGCGGATGATGCGGATCTTGACCTTCTCGTCCGACAGCTTCGTCAGCGTGTCGGCCAGTACTTCCGCCGAGCCCTGCACGTCGGCCTTCACGATGAGCGGAAGTTCCTTCACGCCGCCTTCGGCGATCTGATCCTTGAGCGATTCGAGCGTGAGCCGGCCGCCCTTGGCGCTGAGCGCGCGCTCCTTGGCCTGACCCTCGCGGAACATCGCGATCTGGCGGGCCTTGGCGGGATCGGCCACGACCTGGAAGGAGTCGCCGGGCTGCGGCAGACTCGTCAGTCCCATGACTTCGACCGGCGAGGCCGGTCCGGCGGACCGGACGTGCCGGCCGCGATCGTCGATGAGCGCCTTCACCCTGCCGACGACTGGGCCGGCGATGAAGTTGTCGCCGACGCTCAGCGTGCCGTCCTGAACGAGCACCGTCGCCACCGGGCCGCGCCCGCGATCCAGCTTCGCTTCCAGCACGGCGCCCGAGGCGCTGCGCTTCGGGTTGGCCTTCAGCTCGAGGATGTCCGTCGAGAGCAGGATCATTTCGAGCAGCTGGTCGAGGTTCTGCTTCTTCTTGGCCGAGACCGGCACCATCACCGTCTGGCCGCCCCAGTCTTCAGGCACTAGGTTGAGCTCCGCCAGCTCGCGCTTGACGTTCTCCGCGTTCGACCCCGGCTTGTCGATCTTGTTGATGGCCACGACGATCGGCACGTTGGCCGCCTTGGCGTGATCGATGGCCTCACGCGTCTGCGGCATCACCCCGTCGTCTGCGGCAACCACGAGCACGACGACGTCGGTGACCTTGGCGCCGCGGGCGCGCATCAGCGTGAACGCCTCGTGGCCCGGCGTGTCGAGGAACACCACGCTGCGGCCGTCGCCGACTTCCACGTGGTAGGCGCCGATGTGCTGGGTGATGCCGCCGGCTTCGCGCTCGGCGACCTTCGTTTCCCGGATCGCGTCGAGCAGCGACGTCTTGCCGTGGTCCACGTGGCCCATCACGGTGACGACCGGCGCGCGCGCCTTCATATCCTCGGCCTTGGACTCCTCGCCCTGGGCTGTAACGAGCTCCTCTTCGAAGCTGCGCATCTCGATCTGGGCGCCGAACTCGCGCGCGACATCCTTGGCGGTCTCGATGTCGAGCGTGCTGTTGATGGTCACCATCTGGCGCTTCATGAACAGCTTCTGAATGACATCCTTCACGCGCACGTCGAGCTTGTCGGCCAGGTCCTTCACCGTCATGCCTTCGGCGAGCGTGATCGTGCGCGTGATCGGAGGCGGAGCCGCTGGCGTCGCCTGCATCGCAGGCGCGGAGGGCCGTTCCCGCCTCGTTTGAACCGGCCGCTGTCCGGGGCGCGGCGGCGGGCCCATCGGTGGCCGCTGTCCGAAGGGTGGCCGGACGCCAGGCTGCCCCGGCATTCCAGGGCGCGCCTGCTGACCAGGCTGCTGCGTCCGGACAGGCTGCGACGGAAGCGGGCGAGGACCGCCGAGCATGCCCGGTGTCGTTGGACGAGGCGGAGGTGCGTATCCACCGGGACGAGCGCCGCCGGTTCCCGGGCGCGGGGCTCCAGGCCGGGTCTGCGCACCCGGCGTTGAGGACCGCGCTCCTGCCGGCGGCGGTTGGCCCGGCGCAGGCGGCTGCACGATGCGCGGCTGCGAGACCTGGGGCCGCTTCGCCGGCGTCAGCGGGCGAGCAGGCTGTGGAACCCTGCCGGGCTCCTCGATCCGCAGGCGGATTGTCGGCGGCACGAATCGCCCTGCCGGTGACGTCGGCGCGGCGGGAGCAGCAGCAACCGGCTCGGGGATCTGCGCTTCGGGTTCTGGCGTCGGAGCGGGCTCTTCGACCGGAGCAGGAGCGACAACCTGCGGCGGTTCTTCAACGACCACGGGCGGTGGCGTCGGGATCTGAGCCACCGGTTCCGGGACGTGTTGAACAGGGACCGGCTCGGGTCGCGCCTCGACAATCACCGGTTCCGGGGCCGGCTCGTGGTGCACGGTGGGCTCGCCTTCAGCCGTGGTCGTCGGCGCAGCGGCCGGTTTGACCACCTTGACGAGCCGCGGCGGACCGAGCACGGGTGCGGCCGGCTTGGGAGGCTCCGCCTTCTTGGCGACCGGCGCCTTCTTGGCTCCTCCCTTGGGCGGAGCCGGATGCTCGGCGAACATGTCGCCGCCTGGCAGCGAGATATTGCGCTGGCGCGCGACACGCTCGACGAACGACCGCGCCACGACCTCCTCGATCGTGCTCGACGCGCTCTTCAGCTCGATGCCGTGATCGCGCTTCAGCAGCGACAGCACTTCCTGGCTCGTCGTGCCGAGCAGTTCCGCGACCTTGTAAATCCGGACCGTTGCCAAATTGTTCCCTTTGTCTTAGCTCTTTTCCGTTTCTACTTCTTCAGCCGGTGTCTCTTCAGCACTGCCGGGCTCTTCCTCTTCTGCGCCCTGGAGCGGCGGCAGATCGCCGGAGTCCGCCGCTGCGCTGGCTTCTTCGGCCGTGGCACTGGCTTCTTCCGCCGTGGCACTGGCTTCTTCCGCCGGCGCTTCGTCGGCACCTGTGTCTCCACCAAGGGCGCCGAACTGTTCCTCGACCTCGCGGCGCTTCTCTTCCTCGCTCTTGATGTCGATGCGCCACCCGGTCAGCTTCGCGGCCAGCCGGACGTTCTGTCCCTTCTTGCCGATCGCGAGCGACAGCTGCTTGTCCTCGACGACCACTTCCATGACGCGCTCGCCGTCGTCGACGATCGTGACGCGCTGCACCTTCGCCGGGCTGAGCGCGTTCGTCACGAAGAGCACCGGGTCGTCCGACCATTCGACGATGTCGATCTTCTCGCCGCGCAGCTCGCGGATGATGGCCTGGACGCGCGTACCTTTCATGCCGACGCAGGCGCCGACCGGATCCACGTCGCGCTCGCGTGAGTAGACGGCCACCTTGGCGCGATCGCCCGCCTCGCGGACGGCGCCGCGAATCATGACGGTGCCGTCGTAGATTTCCGGCACTTCCTGCTCGAACAGCTTGATCAAGAGCGCCGGATCCGTTCGCGAGAGCAGGATCTGCGGGCCCTTGGCGCTGCGGTTCACACCCTTGATAACGGCGCGGATGCGCTCGCCCGGCGTATAGCTCTCGGCGCGCGACTGCTCCTTGCGCGGCAGGACGGCCTCGACCCGGCCGATTTCGACGATCAGGTCGCCGTTCTCGAACCGCTTGACCGTGCTGTTGATGACCTCGCCGACGCGGTCGTTGTACTCCGCGAAGATGTTCTCGCGCTCCGCCTCACGGACCTTCTGGAAGATCACCTGCTTCGCGGTCTGCGCGGCGATGCGGCCCAGGATCGTGGTGTCCTTCGGGAACTCGATCTCCTGTCCCACCTCGGCCTCGGGGATCAGCGTGCGCGCCTCGTCGAGGGAGATCTGCGTCTCGTCGGTCTCCACGCTTTCGACGATCTGCTTCACCGCGAACACCTCGATCTCGCCGGTGTCGCCGTTGAAGCGGCTGCGCAGGTCTTCGCTGCTCTTGTAGTACTTCTTCGAGGCGGTCAGGATGGCGTCCTCGATGGCCGCGATGATCACTTCCGGGTTGATGTTCTTCTCCCGGC